>CAZJVC010000032.1:0-10279 GCA_964549515.1 uncultured Pseudomonadota bacterium
TAAGATTCTTCATTACTCCCTCCTTTTCTATAAGGTAGCAAAAACTGAGAGTGAAAAACAATGATTTATTTCAGATTGTCAGGAATTTGATAGATTTTACCGGCCCCGAGAAATAGGACTAGGTCGTTAGGTTTGATCGTTTGGTTGATGTGGTCGATGATTTGCTTGAATTGGTCGTCGAGGGGAATATATGAGGCGCGCATATTTTTTTGGTGCTTGTTGAGTTCTTTGACTAATTTTTGGCTGGTGACGCCCTCAATTGGTGTTTCGCTTGCAGGAAAAATATCAGTTACGGTGAGGTTGTCTATTGATGCTTGTGAAAATGTTTTGATAAAGTCGTTCCATAAAAGGTGTGTACGCGAAAAACGATGTGGTTGAAAAATGACGTGTAGCTTTCCTTTTGTGCGGTTGCGTGCAACTTCTAAGCAGTGTTCGATTTCTTTTGGATGGTGTGCATAATCATCAAAAAGCTCAGCACCTTTATAGGTTCCATGATATGAAAAGCGACGATCAATGCCTTCAAATGTGGCAAGTGCTTCAGCGATGGTGTGAAATGGTACTTTTAACTCTAGTGCAACGGCGATAGCGCCCAAGCTGTTAAGCAGATTGTGTTTTCCCGCCATTGTCACGGTTATAGGGCCGAGTTTTTTATTGTTTTGATAAACGATGCATGTTGATGTTGTTGATTCTATTTTAATTTTTTCTGCACGAATTTGTGCATTGCAACCTAAGCCGTATGAGATAACATGTATGTGTGGTAATGGAAGGAGTGAATGAATGATGGGATCATCGATGCACATAAATGCTTTGCCGTAAAAAGGCAGGTTGTTCAAAAATTGTTTGAATGTATCAATGATATCTTCAAGATCTTTGTACGTATCTAAATGTTCTAAGTCGATATTAGTGATGACAGCAAGTGTTGGATGAAGATGTAATAATGATCGATCACTTTCATCAGCTTCCGCAACGAGAAAGTTACTTTCACCATAATGGGCGTTTGTTGAAATATTCTTGAGATGCCCACCAATAATAATCGTTGGATCGAGTTTGGCTTGCAACAATATATGAGAGACCATTGCTGTTGTTGTAGTTTTTCCGTGTGAGCCGGCAATAGCGATACTACATTTTGTTCGCATTAGCTCAGCAAGCATCAATGCACGCGAAATAACAGGAATGCCGCGTTTTTTTGCATGTACAATTTCTGGATGGTTTTTCTGAATTGCTGATGAGTATACAAGAACATTAATTGATTGATCTTGGCATAATAATGCGTTGTGGTGGTCGGTTATTTCGCATCCAATTGCTTGTAATTGTGAAATGCTTTTTTGTTGTAAATCAAGATCGCATCCGGAAATACGATAACCTTGGCGGCGCAAGACGTGAGCTATGCCGCTCATTCCAATGCCGCCAATACCCATAAAATGAATATGTAAATCCTTGTTGTACATTACGTTAAATACTTAAATTAATTCGCGTAGTTTTACCAATTGACTGCGTACAGTAGTAAGTTTTTTATACAAAACATCATTGCGTATATCAGTGTCAAGAGAGGTGCGATATGATCCGATAATTAAACCGTTGTCTTTCGCATCTTTTAAAACACGCCTCGCTCCCTCAATAGTAAACTTTTGTTTGTAGAGCAAATTTCTAATTGTTTTGAACGTTTCGAGTTCTTTTGGGGTATAGAAACGTTGGCCACCATTTGAACGCGGTGACTTTATATTAAATTCTTTTTCCCAAAAGCGAATTACAAATCGTTCAACGCCGACACGTTTTGCAAGTTCTCCGATTCTGATGTGAGCGCATTGCATTCTCATGGGGCTCTTCCTTTTTATTTAAAAAAACCAAACTTATTTATTTAAAAAAACCAAACTTAAGGGTTTTAGTATATCATGAGGTTTGCTTTTTGGTAAAGCAGCAATTAGCTATTTCCCAATTTGTATGGTAATATCGTAGGGTAAAAAAGGCACTTTTTATTGTAAAAGCGGAGTTTGTTTTTATATGAATATCAAGGATTTATTGGTGCCATTAACATTGGCGTTAGTGGTGACATTTGGGTTGCAATATTATTTGAGCAAAAAGGTAGAGAGTGATAGTGGTACTCCTTCTTCTGGGCAGGTATATGATATTAAACATGAGCCAGAAGCTTTTAAGCCACTGAAGTGGTCGATAGATTTTATCGACAAGAAAGATAAAGAAGCGCAACTAATGCAAGTTGAAACGGAATATGGTGTTTTAACTTTTTCTACAGCAGGAGCAGCGCTTGATAAAGTTGAGCTGAAGCATAATGCAGAATTGTTAACTTTTGTAGATGCGCATGCGCGTCTTGATAAAGCATTAATCGTAGCATTTGAAGAAGAGACGCCATATTATTTTTCCTTAGTTGATCGAAAAGAAACAGATGATGATGTTATATTGCACTATCATCGCTCGTTCTCTTCAGGTAAAATTGATAAAATTTTTACGATTAACAGAAAAGTTCCCAAAGTTGATTTGACGATTAAGTTGGATGTTCCAAAAGATTATAAACCAACAAAAAAAATGCGCATATTTTATCCAGCGCCACATATTAATGATAAGGGGCAGGAGCTAACATCTTTTGTTAATGATCAATATAATCCGCAGTCACTTACGCTGTATAGAAAGCAGAAAGAATTTTTACATCGTTCATGGCATACGCCAACGATGTTTGGCTTGGCCGATCGGTTTTTTGTTAATGCAATGATGCGCGACGAGGGTCAGTTTATTTATCGTGGTGCCTTTAATCAGCCTGATGTAACGCATGTAATGGTTGCCCAGCTTGAAAGTAATGAGATTAAAGAGTCGGGTGAATGGTCATTGAGTTTCTATTTCGGACCAAAGCAACTTTCGTTAATGAAAGCTGTTGATCCACGATTAGAAAAAGTTCTTGATTTTGGCATTTGGGGTTTCTTTGCGAAGCTTATTTTGCAGGCTTTGAATCTAATTGATAGTTATGTTAGAAATTATGGTCTTTCAATTATTTTGTTAACGCTTTTCCTTAAATTACTTTTAATGCCGTTTACATTAAAGGGTCAGCAAGGTTTGGCTAAGACTGCAGAAATGGAGCGTAAAAGGTCGTATCTTAAGCAAAAGTATCGCAATGATCCTGAGCGTCTAAAGCAAGAGCAAGCAGACCTTCTGCGTAAGCACGGTGTTGGCGGTATGCTTGGTGGTTGTTTGCCAATGCTTTTGCAGATACCTATTTTCTTTAGTTTGAATATGTTGTTGCGTAACAGCGTTGAGTTGTACAATGCCAAGTTTTTGTGGATTAAGAATTTGGCTCATCCAGATCCTTTATACATTTTACCCTTAATTGCAGGTGTTCTGTTCTTACTTCATTCACAGTCAATGAAAGCGACGGCTGGAAAAAGCCAAATCTCATCCTATGCGTTTGCATTGTTAATAGGTGCGATGATGGCTGGATTTCCTGCAGGGGTAGTTTTATTTGTTGCGACTATGTCAGCGATAAGTGTTTTGGAGGCACAGCTCAAGCCAAAAAAAAGTAAATGAATGTAATTGAAAAACTGCCAACTCTGCAACATTTGCTGCGGCAGTTGCAGAAAGTTCCATATTTGGCATCAAAGAATTTGTATCGTGTTGCGACGCATTTTTTGAAGATGGATGAAAAACAGTTGCAGCAATTTTGCGCATTGTTACTGAAGGCACATGAGCAGGTCGTACGATGTCCGATTTGCTATGCGTGGCAGGAAAAGGACGCGGCGTGCCAGTTTTGCGGTTCTTCCAGGAGAGATGCTGGAGTCGTTTGTGTTGTTGAATCGTGGCAAGATTTGTTAGCAATTGAAAAGTCAGGTGCGTTTAAGGGATTATACCATGTGCTTGGTGGTTCATTATCACCAATTGATGGTATTGGTCCTGAACAGCTTTCAATTGAACAGTTGGTTGCGCGTGTAGAGCACATTAGCGAACTTGTTTTTGCTCTCAATCAGACTCCAGAAGGTGAAGCTACCATGGCTTATATTGTTGAAAAGATTAAAAAAAACACTGCGCTTAAAATTACATGTTTGGCACAAGGAATGCCTGTTGGTTCATCAATTGAATTTATGGATCGCTTAACGGTATATAAAGCGCTTGACCAACGTAAAGAGTTTTAATTATGAAGAAACAATTTTTTATTGATAATCGCCAAAGATTAATTGAACACATAAAAAAAGAACATTCGCTTCAGACTGGGTCTGTTCAGACGGGGTCTGTTCAGACTGGGTCTGTTCAGACTGGGTCTGTTAGTGAAGGTTCAATTCAGGATAAACCTGTTTTTTTGTGGGCAAATTTTGAAAAACCGACAACATCGTTTGTACAAGAATCAACATTTTATTATTTTAGTGGAATTGTTGAACCGGGTACTGTATTAAAGATTTCGCTAGACGGTGAAACAACACTTTTCATTCCGCATACGAATGGATTACGAGCTCAGTGGGTTGCAGATGCGTTGACGGCGGATCAAAAGACAGCAAATGAGTTGGGTGTTGATCGTGTTGAATATCTTGGCGGTGAATGCAAAGGATATGCATCTTCACCATTATTTAATCAAGAGACATGTAGTACTTTAATTGATGCACTAAAAAATGAATCGAAGATTTTTACCTGTTATCCACAATCAGGATTTCATTATACGCAACAGGTTGCAGCCTTGGATAGATTGGGAACGTGGGTTCCTGAATTGTCGTCTCACATCACAGATATTAGTCCACTTGTGGCTTCGATGCGGCGTGTAAAGCAACAGGTTGAAGTTGAGTTTATTTTTAAAGCTGTTCAAATTACATCGACAGCACTTGCTGGTGCAGCACAAGTTGTTGAAGCAAAACGTTTTGAATGTGATGTGCAAGCTGGTGTTGAATATGTATTTACTTTATCAGGTGCTTCAATAGCATTTCCGACTATTGTTGCAAGTGGCAAGAATGGCACAATTTTGCATTATGAGAAAAATGATGCAGAGCTTAAAGAAGGTGAGCTTGTTATTGTTGATTGTGGTGCGCGTGTTGGACATTATTGTGCTGACTTGACGCGAACATTTCCAATTTCTGGTGCATTTTCTGAAGAGCAGCGCAAGTTTTATAACATAGTTTTAGAATGTCAGGATTATATTAGTTCACTAATTAAACCGGGTATGTACTTGAATAATAAGGATAAAACAGCGCAGTCATTGCACCATTTAGCAGTTGAATTTTTTGATAAAAAGGGCTTGAAAAAATATTTTGTGCATGGTATTGGACATTATCTTGGGCTTGATCCGCACGATGTTGGTAGTCTGCAGGAGCCGTTGCAAGAGGGCGATGTTATTGCTATTGAACCTGGATTATATATTCCTGAAAAAAATATCGGTATTCGTATCGAAGATAATTATTGGGTAATTCAAGATGGTGCGCATTGTCTAAGTGAAGATTTGCCTAAAGCATGTGATGAAGTCGAGCAGTTAGTACAACAAGCATTGAAATAAAACAGAATGACTAGCCTGAATTAGATTGTTCTGGGTAAGCTAAGCTTGAAACGGGCCTTAACGACCCGCTTCAGTAGGTTGTAAGTAGTATTATTCTTTGACTACGATAGTATAAGTTCTTGTTTCTGTTGGTATTTTATTTTCCCATGGCTTTACGTATTCGAGTTTGAGTGTCGCAGTTCCAGGTTTTTTTGCTTCTATTTCGATTTCGAGTGTTCCGGGTGCGCCTAGTCTTTCTGAGCTACTTTGTTTAGATTCTACATCAATTTTTATAAAGTCATAATGTTTGAGTATTATGTTCCATTCGTATCCTGTTGTTTTGTTTTCTGGGATAGAGAGCTCTATCTTATGGCCTTTTTCTAGTGTGATTTTCTCGATAAAATCAGTTGCGTATAGTTGCATTGCACTTGAACATAATAGTGTGATAATAAAAAACTTCTTCATGAGATCCTCCTTTTTGGGATAATCCTGTTCAGGCTTAGCCTGTTCAGGTGAGACCTGTTCAGGTGAGACCTGTTCAGGTGTGACCTGTTCAGTACCCCTGTTTTTATAAAGGGTCGGTGAATTAACACCGACCCTGAGTAATGCTTAAATACAGAGTCAATGGAGACCATCTTTTAATCCACTACTCATTATTATTATATAAAATTTGGCTTGCAAAAAACAAGAGTTTTAAAGCATTTTTTTAAATTTGTTCACCAGGGGCAAGCTCATATTGTACAAGATCTGATGGTACACTGATTTGGAGCTTTTTGCAGACATTTTTGTTTATAAGAATATCTTCATCTGGTGCTTGAGTGACACCGATTTCTGTGGGGGAGAGCTGTTTTTTTAGTAGCTTTAATGCGTATTTGCCTGCGAGCCGGCCGGATTTATGATAATTAACTCCTTGTGCGGCAAGAGCACCTTCGGTGACGGCGAGTGTATAGCCGGCAAAAAGTGGCTTTTTGTTTTTTAATGCTTGTTGTGTAAGATCTTTCATTGAACTTGCGATTATATTGTCTTCAAGAATGAACAGCGCATCTAGTTTGCGATATTTACTTTGTGGATTTTTTTCGCGTAAATTAATCGTATATGGTGTGAGTTTTGCCTTTTTCATAGAGGAAACGAGTTCGTCAAGTTGTTCCTGTGTGTGTGCTTCATCGGCTGTATAAATGATGCCAATTTTTTGTGCTGATGGTATAAGCTTTTTTACAAGTTTAGCATGATGATCTTTGTTTGTTTTATCGCTAATGCCACAAAGATTTTTTTTATTAATTGTGTGGATTGCAGGATCTGAGACGGCTGCAAAGATTATAGGGCGGTACTGTTCTTGATGTATGAGTGCATGACATGCAGGTGAGCCCAAAGTAAAAAATGCATTAATGTTTTCATTTGATGATAACAGACGTGCACAGTTGTTGAGATGGTCAACATTTTTACCACTATATTCAATGAACTGAATATTTTTGTTAAATTTAGAAATTACTTTTTGTTTAAATCCTTCTAGTGTGATTTCCAATGCGGGATGTTGTGCGGATGAAAGAATGCCAACAATGTATGTTGGTTCTTTTATTGGTGAAAAAATCTGTGCAAGAACAAAAAGTAGAAAAGTGCATGCTAACAAACTTATTAATGCAGCAATCTGTTTCGTCATTCTGTTTCGGGGCTCCTTTTTTTATACAATAGATTAAACAGATAGGTTAGGCCAATTGAAATAGTTAATCCTATGGTCATACATACAAATCCATTAAGTGTTGTTCCGTTGACTGGAAGATAACCAGCAATGATGAAGGAAATGCTGGTTCCAATGATAACGGGAATAAGGTACCAGAATTGTGTTTTTACGTGATCAATTTGGTAGGCGCCGGAACTTGTTGAAGCCATCGTAACTGGATCTGAAATAGGTGAAAGCTGTGCGCCTGCTAATGAACCCGAAATAACGGCACCAATTGTTGGTAACAAAATATAAATATCTTTTAATGGTATTGGGCCAGGGAGTGCTGAAAGCGTGCTAAGCATAGGTATGCTTATTGGTATCATAATGGCAATTGTGCCCCATGATGATCCTGTGCCCATTGCAACAAGTGAAGTGAGTACAAAGATAATAAATGGCAAAAGGTGTAAATTGATATATGGCAAAATGAGATATGCAATATAAGTTCCCGTGTGCAATTTATCATCAAGTAGACTGCTGAAAACAAGTGCGCAAAATACGATGATTACAGAAGGGTACATTAAGTGAATGCCGCGCGCAATAAAAAGTGGTATGTGCTGAATTTTTATTTTTTTACGAATCAATGCCAAAATACAGCTGATTGAAAATGAAAAGACACTTGCAAAAAGTAGTACGGGGAAAATATTCACTTTGCGTAATGATTCTAGCAATGTATAAGTGCCGCCGAATAAGTAGTAGCCACCGCTGTAGGGTATTGTTATTAAAGTGCAAATAATAAGAGAGAGAATTGGCACAAGGAAATCACTCAAATATGTTTTATCGGTTCGCGGTTCTTCATGGGTGAATTTAAATCGTGGCTCTTTACCTCCATATAAATTGCCAGTTTCCTTAGCTATTCTTTCTTGTTCGGCCATTGGGCCATATGAAATACGGCGTCTGACAACAAACCATGCAGTTAAAATAACGATGAATGAATAAAAAATGAATGGAATTGATTTTACATAGGTATAAAAAGGATCAGCTTGTACAAGTACATCATGACCAACTCTAAACATGCCACCAGGGAAATCGAATTGATGCTGAACATATTTTGTAAATCCAATACGAACTCCTGAATCTTTTAATTGTTTTACAATGAATGCAATCCAACTTGATACGGGAACGAGTACCGCAAGTGGTGATGCCATAACATCGATGAGATAGGCAAGTTTTGCGCGTGGAACTTTGAACTTGTCCGTTAATGGGCGCATCAAGCATCCCATAGTTAGGCTGTTGAGATAGTCATCAACACATAGTAGTAATGAAAGTGATAACGATGTAGATTCACTTGCACGTGCAGATTTAATGCGCTTGGTGAGAATGTTACTAAATGCACACGAACCGCCAGTGTGTGTGATTAATGCAATAATTGCACCTAGAACAAAAAGGAATCCAAACAGACTAAAAAAATCAGGCCCCATAACGTGTCGTTTACAGTATTCGAAGAGTACATATGCTGCTCCAGTTAACGAAAACTGTGCAGCGATAAGACTGGCGCTTGTAATGCCAACTAAGAGAGAAAGAAGTATATTGTGTGTAAAAAAGGCAATAAGAAGCAATAGAATTGGCGGTACAATAACTAGCCACTGTAACATAAGTAAATCCTGTTTTTTATTTTTCGTTATATTACTATTATAATAGCCGTAGGTGTGAATAACAAGGGAATGAGGTATAAATCGTGAAATTTACATTGCATTGATTAGTTGACGATTTTTTTGTTTTCGTTTATGTTTAATATATCCCGTTCATTCAAGAGAAAGAATTTAATTATTTTTAAGGCTGCATAAATAATGAATATGAACAAAGCTTTTTACGTACGTAAAGAAGATCGCAATCCTCAGTGGCATGTAGTAGATGCTGCAGGTCAAACACTTGGTCGTTTATCAACAGATATCGCTGATAAATTGCGCGGCAAGGACAAACCGTCATATACCCCGCATACAGATACCGGTGATTATGTTGTGGTTATTAACGCTGAAAAAATTGTACTCAGTGGAGATAAGTTAGAACAGAAAACATATGTTCGCTACTCTGGCTGGATTGGTGGCAGAAAAGAAACAACTGTGCGCGATATGCTTAAAAAACATCCAACATATATAGTTGAACATGCAGTTAAAGGTATGTTGCCAAAAAATAAGTTGGCCCGTCAGCAAATTAAAAAACTTAAAGTATACGTTGGTTCCGAACATCCACATAAAGCTCAAATTACCAAATAAGTTTTTTAGCCAGTAAGATTTTAAAGCCGCCCTTCCTTGGGCGGTTTTTTCTTGACTTTTTTAGCCATCCTGATATAATTATTTTATATTTGAAAATAACTATATCAGGGGGTTGCAATGAAACGTTTATTATTATTTTTTATGGTTCTTTTTGGTTTTTCATCTGTTAATGCTATGATGATTGGCTCTAGGCATATTTTGAGCATGATGAAAAAGGCTCAAGAAAAAAAAGAATGTCAGGTTTGTTTTGACGAAAAAGCTCAGTTGAGTTTTGTTCGTTTACACTGTGGGCATGATGTTGTTTGTCGTGAGTGTTTGAATAACCTTGTTGATGTTGCACTAAGAAGTCGAGATGATGTAGCTTTGAAGTGTCCAAGCTGTGGTGAAATTTTTACTGAAGCTGATATTGCGATGATCACCGGTGGTCGAAGTAAAAGTGAAGCCTACATGGATTTATTAACTGATGGATGGCTTGCAGCTCAGCCGAATGCGCGTCATTGTCAGACTCCAGATTGTTCATATCAATATCTTTATGAGAAAGATCGAGAAGATTGTTTTCAGGAAGAAACATGTCCATGTTGTAAAGAAACGCGCTGTGCAGATTGTTGTATTTCACATGATGTAGACGTAACGTGTGTTCAAGCTCGATCGGGTGAAGTTTCTTTTGCTTTGAAACAATGGATGTATCATCATGTTCGATTGTGTCCTAATTGTGGGGTGGCGGTGGAAAAAGATGGTGGCTGTGAGTTAGTTCACTGTGTTGAGTGTGGCACCTTTTTTTGCTTTAACTGTTTAGAGGTTGATTCGCAACATCATTATTGCTTGTTGCCAACGGCGCCAGGTCAAGAAGAGCTTGCTCGTGGTATGGAGTAGGAAGGCCAGCCTGCATAT
>CAZJVC010000033.1:0-10278 GCA_964549515.1 uncultured Pseudomonadota bacterium
TACGATCGTCGTTTATCAAATACTGGTCGTATGGTTATCCGCGGCAAAAAGGTTTCTGTTGTTGGCCGCGTTGGCATGAATATGACGGTAATTGATGTTACAGATGTGCCAGGTGTTGTTGTTGGAGATGAAGTAATTGTTGTGGGCGATTATGATGGCGTGCGGTTAAAGGATATTGCGTGTCAGATGAATGTGATTGAGTATGAAGTAATGCCATCCCTTAATCCAGCAATAAAAAGAATTATTGTATGAAGAAATGCACAGACTTTGCACGCTGTTGCACGTTGGTTGCTATTGCAATAAACTCTTTAGTAAAGCGCTTTTTTGTATAGGTGGTTTTTATTATTCGGTGGGGTATACTGAGAGCGAAAAAGTTTTTTAACTACAAAAGTGGGTGTAGTATAATGTACATAGTAGAGGGTAATATTGGTGCTGGAAAGTCGACGCTACTCAAAAAAATAGGAGAAGCTGAAGCAGACGTGGAGATTGTTTTTGAGCCTGTTAACGCATGGCATAAAGAGCGGTCAGGGCAATCATTACTTGCGAATTTTTATGACGACATTCCACGATGGGGTTTTTCTCTTGAAACCTATGCGATGGCATGTCGTGTTTGTGAACATTTAGTTGAACAGGAAAAACTTAATAAGTATCGTATTATGGAGCGTTCTATTTATTCCGGGCACTACTGCTTTGCTCATAACAGTTATCGTAATGGTGGAATGTCTTCAATGGAATGGGAAATTTATAAGCAGTGGTTTAATTTTCTTATTCATGGCAAATGTCGCTATCCATTTGGCTTCATTTATTTAAAAACCGATCCTAAAGTGTGTTTGGAGCGAGTTCTTAAACGCCGTCGTTCAGGTGAAGAAAACATTACACTTGAGTATCTTGAGCAGATCGGTAAAGCGCATGACAATTTTTTGATAAAAAGACTAGAAATTGTTCCTGAGCTTGAAATTGTTCCTGTATTAGTTCTTGATGGTAACAAGCCGTTTGATAAATCTTCGACATTATTTAATGAATATTGTGATCAGATTGAAGAGTTCATGCATAAAACGCATATTCAGCCAGCAACTGTAGAAAAGATTATAACCGTTTAGAAAATTAAAAAGGCATCGTGTTTTAGGTTTTTCCTGGCGATGCCTTTTTTTGATTTAATTGGATGGAATTTCTGAATCATTTTTTTCTTGTTTTTTTACCTCTTTTTTTCATAGAATTCTTCTTTCGTGGAAACTCCCGAATTGATTCGGGAGAGGAAACGAAATATAACCTTGATTTTTCCGATAAAAAACATACCATAATGCTATATGGTTAATATTGATTACAAAAGAAACTGTGTGAGCCAGATTGCTTACCATGTGGCATGGTGTACCAAGTATAGAAAATACATTCTTGTTGATGAGGTGGCAAAAAGAATAGGCCAGTTGATAGACATGATTTGTGAAGAAAACAAATGGGTTATTCTTTCCAGAGAAATTCAACCAGATCACATACATTTGTTTGTATCTATTAAACCAGCTGTTTCTGTTGCGACAGCCATAAAAAAACTTAAGGGCATTACGGCAAAAAAAACTTTTTATGGAATTTCCGGATATTAGGAAAAAGCTTTGGAATGGCTCGCTTCAGGCTAAGCCTGTTTGGGCTCCCTCTTATTATGTTGGCACTGCTGGAAGTGTAAGTGCTGAGATTATCAAAAAATACATTGAAAGAACAGAGCATATGAGAGGTAGGAGGTAGATGATAACAAGAACAGTTGTTTTTCCAATACATCCTACAGAAAGTCAAAAAGAGGCCCTTGAAAAAACGGTAGAACTTTATACTAAGGCATTTAAAGAGTGTATTGATATTGCATGGGATATGGAAAAGCTTTCTGCTAACCAGGTTCACAAAGAAACGTATAAAAAACTTAGAGAAAAGCTTGGTCTCAAATCTCAATATGTCTGTTCGGCAAGAAATAGGGCTGTAGAAACTGTAAAAGCAATGAGAGCTCTGAAGAAACGCGGAAAAAAAATATCTAAACCTGTTCAGGATAATCCTGTAATCAAGCCCATACCAATTCGTCTGGATGTAAGAACCCTTTCCTTTGATAAACCGAGAGAAATTGCTTCTGTTGCTACACAAAAAGGGAGAATTAAAATTCCTATATTTTGGCACAAACAGGCAATGCGATACAAAGAATGGGGTTGTAAAGCTGGGGAAGTTGGTGTTGATAAAAATGGTAAATGGGTCATAAGACTTATTTTTGAAAAAAAACCTGAGAAATATAAAAGAACTGGAAATGTAATAGGTGCAGATAGAGGAATACGACATGCAGTTGTATCTTCGAACTTTGTCGGGCGAAGCTCCACGGGAGCGAAGACTGATAATAAATTTTTTGGTAAAGGCGAGTGGAGGGAGTACGAGAGAAGGCTTCTTTTGCTTAGATCGAGATTGCAATCGAAAGGCACGACTTCTGCAAAAGGGCATCTTAAAAGATTGTCTGGCAGATTGAGACGGTTTAGAGAAAATTGTGATCGCATAGTCGCGAAAGACTTTTTTTCTGATATTTTCCCAGGGGATACAGTTGTACTTGAGAACCTTACAAATATTAGAGAACGATGCGGAAAAAAGGGGCAAGTGCATAAAAAACACAGGAAAAAAATGGGAAGGTGGAGTTTTAAGCGACTTGAAAATGCTATAAACTACATTGCTCAACTGAAGGGAGTATATGTAGAATATATTAAACCACATTATACATCTCAGATGTGTTCTAACTGTAATGTTATTATTAAAAGCAATAGAAAAAGTCAATCCTTTTACTCCTGTTCTTGCGGTCTTAAATTAAATGCTGACCTAAATGCCTCTCGAAATATTGCTAACATATGGCGTATGGCCAATGGCTATATGTCTGGGCTGACTGTCAACCAGCCTATTGTAACAAATTGTCTTTAATTTAGTTACAAGCTTTCGACTTTAGTCGAGAGTAGTTGACAGTCTTCTCATAATAGGGAAAAGGGGAGGTTATGAAGGGACAACTCATAATCATTTGGATGTTGTATACAGTGTGTGCGCAAAAAATAGAGCTTGTTGGTCATCGTGGTATGCGTGGATCAATTCCGGAAAATACCATTCTTGCATTTGAATCTGCTATTAAAAGTGGCGTTGATATGGTTGAACTTGATGTGCGCTTATGTAAAACCGGTGAGCTTGTTGTAATGCATGACTCAACTATTGATCGTGTAAGTGATGGCGGTGGATATGTTAAGCAATTGTCATTATCGGAATTAAAAAAAGTATCATTATCACATAACCAAACAGTTTCGACATTAGCTGAAGTATTGGAATTTATTAATCGCAGGTGCCGTGTAAATATTGAACTTAAAGGCAAAAATACAGCGCAACAGACGGCGAATGTTATTAAATTTTACATTGATTGCAAGGGTTGGATCGCCGACGATTTTATTGTTTCTTCATTTAATTTATATGAATTGTTTGCGTTTAAAAATATTAGCCCAGGTATAAAGACTGGACTAATATTTGAACAGCTTCCGATTGATTATGTTCGTATCTCTCGAGAGTTTGGTGCGACATCGTTAATGATGTCTTATTCTTTAATTACAGAAAGATTTGTTGCGGATGCAGGTCAGCATAATATTAACATTTATGCCTGGACAGTTAATGACCAGATTGATGTTAATTGCTTATGTGAATATGGTGTGCGTGGCATAATAACTGATTGGCCGGACAAGATTACTGTTTCGAGCGTGCAAGGGCGGTGAAGCCTTGTTTCGTTTGATGTGATTCCTTAAAACCAAAATCTTTGTAGATTTTCTTTGCTCGGGTATTATTTGTACGCACGATAAGGTTAACGCTTGAGCAGCCTGTTCTAAATAGATCATGGATTGCGCAATTTAGTAATTTTTTTCCATAATTTTTTCCACGAAACGCTTTGTTAACGGACAAGAATAGTATGTGGCAAAGATCGGGAATAAGTTTGTAGTAGGCGACGAATCCCACAAGTTGGTTATTATCGCGTAAAACTTTGATATTGAGTTTGCCGTAAAGCGCTGGAATTTTGTTTGGAGATTTTGTGCGAAGCATATATTCAATATCAAATGTTTCAGGTGTTTCAATAAGCCAATATATATCCTCTCGTAGGTTGTTTATGATTCCGGTACGGTCCCGTTTATAATTAAACTCTTCAATTGTGCCGATACAAAACGAGTTACCTATCGATGCAAGAGTTGCGAAAAGAATAAAAATAATATACGAATCTTTTTGCACGACTCACTCTTTTTGGTTATGTTCATATTTTAAGCTTAAATTTCAGGGCTTACAATTTGGATTACTTATAAATTACAAAATCCACAAAGCCATCTTCTGTGCGATGATACTCTTTGAAGCCGAGTGTTTTATAAATACGTTGCGCCCAGATGTTGCTTGTGCGTGTTACTAGCACGACTTTATTGCAACCTATTTTAAAGAGATCCTGTACTGCGTAGTTGAGTAATATTTTACCGTATCCTTTGCCACGGAATTTTTTATTGACAGATAAAAATTGTACGCGACCAGTGTTTGAGTTTAGTTTATGATACGTTACAAAACCTGCGACTTGGTTGTCATCGCGTAAAACCTTGATATGGAGTTTTCCGTAATTACTAGGATCTTTGTCGGGTGACATTGTGCGAAGCATATATTCTTGATCAAAATGTTTTGGTTCTTCAACTAGCCAATAAATATCTTCTTTTAGATTTGCCAAAACACCTGCACGATCGCGTTCGTAATTAAAATTTTGAATTGGTCCACGATCACAATTAAGAAGACCAACTGTTAATGAGATACCTATAATAAGAGTACCAATTGAATACATAATAAATCGCTTATATTTTTTATTCACAATTTCCCTATGCCTATTATATCTTTATTGTAATAAGGGTGAATGAATTCTGCAAGATTTATTGAGATTTTAGTGTGTTTTGAGGTTATCCTAAGTGAGTTGCATTGTAAAAAGTTAGGGGGATGGATGTGATTAAATTTTATATGTTCTTTTTGATGTTTGCGGCATCTGCGATGGATTCAGGAAAGATTCCGTCGGTTTGGGAGATGTTACGAGGGCACTTTGGTTCAGATGTATGTAATAGTGTAGAGCGTGATGTGAAAGAGGACGGGTTTTATTTTTGTAATTTTTGGGGGAAAGACTTTGAAGATGAGAATGAGTGTCTCGTTGCTCTATGTTATGATGTGGCCTTTAGAAGTCCTGCCGTACGTTTAGAGATATTAAGAGTTTCTTTGTCTCGTATAAAATATGATAATTTGCACGGCTTATTTTTATCATTAACACGAGCGCGGAATGAAGCTAGTGGGATAGAGGATCGCTTTCGTATTGTTCATCAGATTTTACAAAAACATACACTTGAAAAGAATTGCAAGGTTCGGGAATGTGAAGAAAATCTGTATGAAGTTATAGAAGGTTGCTACAGAGGCATTTCTGGTCAATTTGAGTATCGTATAGCCAGTGAAGCTCGTCTCATGATTGCACAAAAAGAAGATATTCGCTGGAGAGAGTCATTTGATCGCTTGTTGAAGACATTGCCAACAAAAAAATGGATAAGTTGATTTTCTTTTTCTGGATTTAATTTTTTGGTTTTTTTATGAGATCCCACTCGAGTAGCTCTCGAAAAGGTGTTTTTGTTCCGTTGCCACATATAGGACAGTAAATCCACCATTTTTCTTTCATCTTGCTTGCAAGAATCATTGCCAGCAATGTTGTTGGTTTCACAGGATGCCCACATTCTAAGAGTATAATTGTTTTATTACGATAGTAATGGTAAAGGTCTGTGGGAAAAGATGTGGTTGCTTGTATTTCAGCATCACGAAATTCTTTTTTTTCTGGGACTTTGGCTGAAGGTTTTTCGCCTTCCATAGCATTTAAGCTGGCTATTAAGATGAATGGTAGAATTTTTCTCATGAGTGATCCTTGTATTTAATTTTTACGAGAACTAATCCTTTTGATGGTGCTGTTGGTAATGTATGTTCTGGATTATGAGTAGCAAGGATTTTTTTAAGGTAGTCAATTGGTAAATTTGGGCGAGATGCGACCTCTAACAATGCGCCTGTTAAACGGCGAATCATGTATCTGAGAAAGCCGGGGCCTTTGAAAATGAGCGTATAGGTATCACTCTCTTTTTGTTCAAGTGTAATGTTGTTTATTGTGCGTATTGTGCTTTTATGGTCGTCGCCGGTGCAGAAGCTGCGAAAGTCGTGTTCACCGATGAAAAAACTTAAAGATCTTTGTAGCTTTTGTATGTCGATTGGCCATCCGTAGTGCCATTGATAACGTTGTACAAATGGTGAAGGCCTTGTGAGTGTGAACGTATATTCGTAAGTTTTTTCAATTACATTATGATGTGGATTGAAGTTAGCTTTAACTTCTTCGATGGTTTGTATGCTGATATTGCCAGGTAGCTTATTATTCCATGCGTTTTTTATTGTTTTTTCAGGAGCGGGAATGGTTGTGGTAAAGACAGCGACTTGGCCGAGCGCGTGTACACCCGAGTCAGTGCGAGATGCCCCGAAGATTGAGATTTCTTTTTTAAAGACATTTGTGAATGTTTTTTGCAATGTTCCGACAATAGTTGGCCCATTTTGTTGCAGTTGCCATCCTTGATAGTTTGTTCCATCGTAGGCGACAATAACTTTATACGTTTTTTTCATTATCAGGCTGTGTAAGTAGCCAAAAAGCGCAGACAAATAAAGCGGCAGATGAAGCTGCAATAATTAAATCATTGCGATTTTTTCGAGCAAAGAACTGGTCTACTCTGTGTTGTTCTTTCTTGGTTAACGGTTTATTTTTATCATGTTCCATTGGGTACATAGTGAGATTTAAACAAAGTATCAAAAAAATAATACGCATTACTTTCCTTCAATTTTGTTTGAGTATAATGCGTATTATTTTAAAAATTCAATATTCTAGGCAAGAGTCTTGCTCAGGCCGCGTATATTTTTTATCCAGCACGGTTGTATGGAAGTAGTGCCATTGTGCGTGATTTTTTGATTGCTTCAGAGATTTTACGTTGATACAGATTGCTTGTTCCTGAAATACGTGCAGGTAAAATTTTGCCACGCTCAGTGAGAAATTGCTTGAGGAAGTCGGCATTTTTGTAATCAATTTCGTGAACCATCTCTGGATTGTTTACGAAACGGCATTGTTTTTTTGAAGAAAATGATGCGCGTTTAGCCTTTTTTTTCAGCAAGCGCGAACTTATGCGTAATTTAATTTTTTTTACCATTGCTTACTTCTTTTCCTCTGAGGCTTTTTCTTTTCTTTCTTCTTTAACGAACGGCCTTCTTTGTTCAGGTCTTTCATATTTTCGCGATGAGATGCCTGACATTTTGTTTTCTTTAATGAATTGGTCGACATCTTTTGGTGTTTCGTCAAGAGATTGTGGTCGTTTGTAGTCGTGCGGTGCATCAGCATCTAGGCGTGTAAAAACATTTCGCATGATAAGTTCGTTTAACTTAAGCTCGAAAAGAGCTTTAAGATCTTTAAGAAGATCACTCTTTTTATCTGTAGGTACATTAAAACGTGCGAGGTAATAAACGCCGTAATCATTTTTTTTTATTGGATAGGATAAGAGGTATTTGCCCCATCGGTCGTAGGAAATGAGCGTTCCCTTGAAACTTTGAATCTTTTTATCGATTAACTTTTCGATTTCTGCAGATTCATCGTTGGTAATTTCTGGAACCACTAATAAAAGCGATTCGTAACGTACTGTTTCCATGAAATGTAACTCCTCACTAAGCGGAAACGTTTAACTAAACGTTATAAAGTGACCATCACCTTATTTAGCAACAGTTTTATAATAGCATAATTTTCAGTTTTTTCTAGTCAAAAGTGGTTTTTTAAAAATATAAAATAAAAGGTAAGTCTTAATTTTGCGTTTAAATATTGGGGTTTTTACGTGAAAAAACGTCTTATATAGGCAAAACATTTTGACTATGCCTTGAAGCGTTCGTATGGGGAACCTGTTCTGAGCTTGACGAAGGGGCGGACACGGCAAGGCAAACGGAACTTGTTGAATTAAAAAAAGCCCCGAGTTTTCAGGGCTTTTTTGTTTGTTTTCAGGATAATTCTGTTTATTTACGGTTTATCCAAAAATTTGAATGCGTTGTACTATGCGGCCAATAATTCTAAAATGGTCTTTTCCGCGAATTAAGGCTATAGGTGCACTTTTTTGATTGATTGACTCTAGGACGATAAAGTCGTCGGTGTATGCTACACGGGTAATGATACGAACTGGTGTTTCATTTCCGTATTCAACTGCTGCGATGTCGCCTGAGCGTGCCCATGTTTCAGGGGAAATAATTAATGAATCGCCCTTAACAAATGTTGGTGCCATTAAGTTGTTATCAACATAATATGCAAACATGTTGTTATCTGAGCTATTAAATACTGGGATAAACTCATCCTTGTGGCCAGTTGTTGTTTGTATTAACTGGTTATTGTATGGAGATGGGTTTGCAGGTATATCACCAAGCACTGGTATTGCGAGTAAGCTTAATTTTATATCTGATTTTTCAGGCATTTTGATATTTTTTTCAACATTATCCGTGCGTTTTCTTTGATGTACAAATAAGTCGATAGGGTTAATTTCAAATGCTCCTGAGAGTTTTCTGAGAGAGTCTTCATTCCAGCGGCGGGTACCGTTTTTAATATGAGTTAAATAACTCTCTGACATACCAGTTTTTTCGGCTAAAACTTTTGTGGTCCAGCCTTTCTCTCTTAATAATTCCTTTACACGGAGGGCTGTAGAACCTTTCATTTGCTTCTCCTGCCTTTGAAACTTTGTTAGTTTTGGTTTAAACTACTGCTTATACTTTTAATATACTATATATATTACACTTTTTAAAAATTTTGTCAAATGGAAAAAAATAGGCATAGTGTGGGTAGCAAAAGAATTCCAAGTGCAAAGTCAAACCTTGAGAGAGAGGCATGGCGGAATGGGGTCTATGTCTGTGGTGTTGATGAGGTTGGTCGTGGTTGTTTGGCCGGCCCAGTCGTCACATGCGCGGTTATTCTTTATCCCAAAAAGGTGTTTTCTTTGCTCAAAGACTCCAAAATATTGACTAAGGATCAACGAGTTCGGGCGGCCAAGTGGATTAAGTGTAATAGTTGGTATGCCTATGGAATTGTGAGCCATTATGAGATTGATCGGTATAATATCTATCAGGCAACGATTCTTGCGATGAAACGGTCGATTATGCATGTTTTTTCACAGGTAGACCAGTGCCCGAAGAAAATTTTGGTTGATGCAATGCCTTTGACCTTTTCGTCACCAATTTTTCAGGGGGTTGAGATCGAAAGCTTTCCGTTTGGTGAGATGAAATCTATATCCATAGCTGCAGCATCGATATTGGCAAAAGTTAAGCGTGACGAGCTTATGGGTGTCTATAATAAGATATTTCCAGGGTATGTGCTGGCAGGGCATAAGGGTTATGGTACGCGAGTTCATTATAGGTCTATTCATGAGTTTGGGCTTAGTATTATTCATAGGAAGTCATTTTTAACTAAAATTGAGTCGTATGAACGGGAGGAATTCTATGAAAAGCAAATCTCATTATTGTGCGGAAGTGATTGAGAGTTCACTTTATTATATAAAGGCTGAATGTTGGTCGCAGAGAGTGGTTCCTTTATATGGGGCGTTGGTAGCCATTGATGAAAAAGAGGTAACTTTTTATGGTGTTGTATACGCGAGTTATGCCCATGCAGATGAGGCTTTTCGTGCAGTTAATGCCTATCAAAAAACAGAAGATGAGCTTCGCGCAGAGCAACCGCAGATCTTTGCATTTTTAAAAACGTCATTTCAGTTGCTCATTCTTGGTTCAATGTGTGATGGGTGTTTATCTTATTCCTATGCGTCTGAGCCTATTCATCTTCATTCATTTGTTCGTTCAGCTTGCAAAGAAGAATATCAACAATTTTTTTTAGAGCCAAGGTATTTATCGCTTATTTTTTCACAGGAACAGAATGTTGGGAATGTCGATGAGTTGTTACTGCATATGGTTTCTAATATGAGGAAGCATGATGTCTCAAAAACAGCGATTGAAGAGATGGTTGACCAGTACTTTATTTTGAATGGGAGTGATTACAGTAGATTGCGGTTATTTTCGAGTCGACTGCAGCGGTTCGTATAGTTTTATTCTTCAACTTCCCGCTTATCTTCAGGGTCAAAGTCTGATCCTGCTTCAAATGATGGAATTCGTTCAAACTGTGCCTCTCTTTGTATTTTTCCTAAATAA
>CAZJVC010000034.1:0-8123 GCA_964549515.1 uncultured Pseudomonadota bacterium
CCACGTCGCCAATGATCGACCCCTGTCATAACCGTCTTGCCCTTGGCAGCCATTCCAGCCAAAACTAGTGCACATGACGCACGAATATCAGTAGCTATAACATTTGTCCCATATAATGCCTCAACTCCCGTTACCTGCACCTTGTCACAGTCCCCGACTGAACAGGCACCGCCTGAACAGGCGAGGCCTGAACCAGAAATACATTTAATTTGCGCGCCCATTTTTTGCAGTTCGCGAACATGTAAAAAACGATTTTCAAAAACTGTCTCATGAATTTCACAGGTACCAGTCGCTAAGCATTGCGCAACCATCATCGGAGATTGCAAGTCTGTTGGAAACCCTGGATACGGCCCTGTTTTAAATGATACAGCCTCAGGCAACTGTGTTGCTTTAATGCGCACACCATTGCCATTCAATCCAACTTCAATTTTATGACCCATTTCCTGCAACTTCATTAAAAAAATATCCATATCATACGCACGAGCATTAGTAACAAATACATCGCCACCAGTAACAGCTCCAGCCAACAAAAGTGAACCTGCTTCGAGACGATCAGGAATCACCGAATGATTCATAGGCTTCAACGATGTAACACCCGTAATCTGAATAATTGCTGCCGGACAAATCACAATACGCGCACCCATACACTGCAAAGCTTCAATCAAATCTAAAACTTCTGGCTCAAGTGCTGCGTTAACAATAGTCGTTGTTCCCTCCGTTAGCACTGCAGCCATCAAAATATTCTCTGTAGCTCCAACACTTGGATACTCCAATGCAATACGACACGATTGTAATTTCTTTGTCTTTGCATGCAAAACCTCATCAACATAGTGAATCTCAACGCCCATTTTTTTAAAATTCTTTAAATGATAGTTAATTGGCCGCGCACCAATTGAACACCCACCAGGAAAAACCAATTTCGCCTGCGAAAAACGTGCAAGTAATGGACCCATTACCAACACTGATGCACGCATTTTTTTCATCACGTCAGGATTCACCGTAAAACAACAAACAGACCGCGTATCAACCGTTACAAGCTTTCTTTCCTCGTCAAGAGCTACCTCTGCCCCTAAACACTGCAACAATATTGCCATATAGCGCACATCAGAAGAAATAGGAACATTTGTTAATATCGATTCACCATCAGCTAATAACGTTGCAGCCATACTCACTAATACCGCATTTTTTGCCCCAGCAACGGAAACTTCGCCATGCAAGGGACCTGATGAAATAACCTTTATATACTCTTCAGACACTAAGAATCCCCTTACTTAAACTATTGTATTACTCATATCGTAAGCTGTTCTCTGTTTTTCGTCCAGAAACAACAATAAAAACACTCCAAAAAACGTATCTCCCAGAACTGCTATAAAACCTTTGTAAAAAATAACCCTTTTCCCAATATATGCTATACTTTATGTATAGTTGATATAAAAAAGGAACGCATGAATAAGGAAAAAAAAGGATCTTTAGAAGTTATTTGTGGTTCAATGTTTTCAGGAAAAACAGAAGAATTAATCCGTCGCTTGCGCCGTGCACAATATGCACGCAAGTCAATTGTCTCATTTAAACACAGCCTAGACGATAGACGCGAAATTGAATACTTATCATCACACGACGGCAACAAACTTTCCTCAATCGCAACCGATAATCCTGAAGTCATACGCCAATCTGTTACACCACACACTGATATTGTCGGTATTGATGAAATACAATTTTTTAGTGCAGAAATTGTTGATCTTATCAATACTTTTGTCAATGAAGGGAAACGCGTTATTGTCGCTGGCTTTGATCTCGATTTTCGTGGTGTGCCAATGGGGTGCATGCCTACGCTAATGGCACTAGCTGATAACGTTACAAAACTTAAAGCTATCTGCATGCGCTGCGGCAAAGAAGCACGCTTTACACAAAGACTCACTGATCATAAACCAGCTAAATTTGATGATCCACTCATTTTAATCGGCGCTGAAGAATGTTATGAAGCACGTTGTCGTGACTGCTTTGAAATTGATCGACAAACAAATTATACAGCACTTGCACGCAAATATGAGCAACAATTAGAAACGTAAAAACTTGACAAATAGAATAAGTTGTGCAATAATAAGATACAATAAAAAGAAAAATGGAGGAATTTTCGTGAAAAAACTTTGTATATTTTTATGTATTTTTAGTTGTTATAACTCAATCACAGCAATGGAAAGCGAACGTCCATCAGCGTTTAGACGTGTAAGAAGCCGAATAGAATCGCAAGATGCGCTACAGCAACAAAGAACTCTAAAAAAAGCCAAACCGACTACATTAGAGCCATGGCCAAAAATGGTATCACGACCATTTGGAATCGCCGAATTACGCGTTGAGCCAACTGAAGTTTCAGCACCAGTTCAACCTCCGGCAGAAGAACAACAAGTTCTATGCCCAACAAAATATCTAGGACCAAAATTCGTAGAAGCCTACTCCGCCAAACGAGACAAAAAAGGAAGCCTAATATCTAAGACCTACCCATCACTTGCATTTAAAAGTAGAGGCAATCTCTTAAACTACCTTTCCCGTGAAAAAACAAGACTTAGCTGCCCTGCTCCCGAATGCTTTCTTTCTTTCTCAGCCCGCCCTTCTCTCATGGCGCACATGAAAAGAGCTCACCCAGGAGAAGCAATTCCATCTGAAAAAACTCTTGTCTCCGCGGAAACTATGAGACGAATTAAAGAAAGTAAAAGAAAGGCTACTTTGAAAGATAATGACGCGCGAAAAAAAAGATACGCACTCATATGGGAAGTGGGCTACCACCAAAAAACCTAAAGATTAAAACCGCCCTCCAAGCACCCTGAATTTGACAAATAGAATTTTAATATATACTGTAAATATAAATGGAGAAGTTTTATGAAAAAGTTTTTATATTTATTCTTTTTATTAGGCATAGCCAACTCATTATACTCAATGGAAGACGACGAAACATCCACTATTTTAGGGCCCACAATGCCTTCGATTGAAAATCTTGTTTTTCCTGATGATAAGGCATTTGCCCCTGAATATACTCATAAAAGAACGCGCCCTGAATCCAGGCCAACTATTAAAAAAACTTTGCCAAAAAAGAAAAAGAAATACACATCAACAGATTATATGCCTACAATACAGTCAGAGTCTATCGCAAAAGCGACCAACACAGTAACGACGCCTTCACATATATGCCCTATATGTCGAAAACCCTTTAAATGCAAAACGCATATCTTCAGGCACCTCCAAAGAAACTATATCAACGAAGTAGAATCTGGCTTTAATTGCGCATTTTGCAAATCTGAAATACTATTTGGTGATATAAATGATACATGCAGACATATTCTAGCCTATCACAAAGATAAGTTGCCTAAGTAATATTCATAAGCTTCTCTTTTTCATATAAACTTATGGCATGAAACAAAAAAGTTTATATACCTGTGGTACCTGCAGTTACGAGTCAGTAAAATGGATTGGGCATTGTCCTTCGTGCAAGGAATGGAACACGTTTATTGAAATTGCTGCTCCTGCAAAAAAAAGCACCATACAGAATATATCTTCAAGAATCAACCTTCAACATTTTAATGAAATTCCAACAACCAACACCCAACGGATCAAAAGTGGCATACAAGAATGGGATCGTGTTCTTGGCGGCGGAATCTTTCCTGGATCACTGATTATTTTAACCGGCGATCCTGGAATCGGAAAATCAACGCTTTTGCTGCAAGTTGCTCACAAAATTGCACTTCAAAAACGTATTTTTTATTTCTCATCAGAAGAATCATGTCAACAAATAGCCTCGCGTGCACGGCGGATTGGTGCAACAGATGAAAATTTACTATTTTCGGACTGCGCAGACTTAGACGCAATCATCACAACTACACAACAACAAAAACCTAACTTGATTTTCATTGATTCGATACAAAATTGTTTCAGCACAGAAACACAAACATCACCGGGCAGCACCGGACAACTGCGCGAAGCAGGATTTAAACTCATGCGATTAGCAAAAGAACATAATATCGCCGTTCTTATAACTGGCCATATCACAAAAGAAGGACATATTGCCGGACCAAAAACATTGGAACATATGGTTGATGGCGTCTTTTATTTACAAAGTGAAGAACGATGGCACACACGCATTTTACGTGCTGTTAAAAATCGGTTCGGTTCAATTAATGAAATTGGTTTTTTCCATATGGAAGAACGGGGTTTACAAGAAGTTCCAAATATTAATGCACATCTATTACGTGAATATAATACCGCTCCCGGCTCTGTACTCATCAGTTACATCGAAGGCTCACGGCCACTACTCCTAGAAGTACAAGCACTTACCATTCCATCAAAATTTGGTATCCCTCAACGTGTTATTACTGGCGCTGACCATAAACATGTAATATTGATCGCTGCAATTTTAGAAAAATATCTAAAAATAAAATTAAGTGCCCACGACATTTTCTTCAAAGTCAGTGGCGGATTAAAAATAAAAAACAACGCTGCAGATCTCGGAATTGCACTTGCACTACTTTCAAGCTATTTCCAAAAAGCACTCCCTGAAAAATCTCTCGCTCTGGGCGAAATAAGTTTGACCGGCCTTATCAAACCAATCAACCAATTTAATACTCATCTGCAAGAAGCAACAAAATTCTGCATCCCATCAATCTTGATGGCTAAACACCAACAAACAAAACAAAACCCGCCTGAACAGGCCCCGCCTGAACAGGCCCCGCCTGAACAGGCCACGCCTGAAAAGAAAAGTCCATATTTGCACCTCTTCAGCCACATTTACGAACTCTTAACACTGTTCGACGACCAGCATCCTGCTTGAAATAATTATTTCCAAATTGCCCTACTAGCTATCCATCCAAATCCTGCACCAACCGCACCTCCTGCAAAATTCCCTTCCAAGTAGGCTTTTCTCGCTCTTCCATTTTTTCCCTAAATTTTTCATTTTCTTTTTTAAACTCTTCTGCTCGATCACTGGCTGCGGCACGCTCTTCTGTGAGATTTCTCATAAAAATACGAAGACCTTCCGTTCTGTGTACACGATTATGGTTAACTACCGCAGTTATAGCAGTTCTCCAGCTCTGGCAAGCCTTTTCGGCTTTATCATCTTGTGTAGCGCCCCCATCCATTGCATAGCCAAGTGAAACAGAACTTAAAAGTGCAAGACTTAAAAAACATTTTTTCATGAAATTCTCCTATAAAAATTATATTGTAGCTTAATGTATATCATTTTTTAGATAAAACAATGGAACAAAAAAGATACTGTCTGTATTGTCTTTTCTTGTCAATTTGGTATCATAAAAAAAGTTTTAAGGTGAGGAGATATTCTATCTCAAAAGTATCTGTTATTGTAAAACTTTTCCACTTCTCGTCTTGGGAAGCTATGTTACTATAACGAGATGTTCTGATTGCGCATACGATCCCAAATCAAAAGCAATGTGCCGCTTTAATTGAAAAACTTATTACACAATTCATACAGTAAAAAAATGAAAAAATTAATAATTGATATTGGTTCATCAACAGTAAAAGTTTATAGCCTTTCCACTCAGGAAAAACTTAATCTACTTGAAACAAAAAGCTTTAATTTTAAGGAAGGTTTCGATCCTAAGCTGGGTATAACCGAAAAAAACAAACAAAATCTTTTTGACTATATAAATAAAATTGCCCATGAACATGAAAATATTCCTTTGAAGTTATATGCAACTGCATTATTTCGTAAATGTACTGCTAATGTTCAGCGTTCATTAACCGATGAATTCTTTAGAAAAACTGGACAACTTTTTAATATTATTTCTCACGAACTTGAAGGACACTATCTAGAAAAAGCTCTTGCCGGTTCATATAATTTAGATGTACCACTGTTACTCATAAATATTGGTGGAGGGTCTACTGAGTTAATTGTAATGGAAGATGGTTCAGTTAAGGAGCGATATAATCTTGATCTAGGCGTAATGACAGTATTAAAGGATTTTCCTCGCCTTAATGAATCGCGCTCTCCTCACACGCTAGATGAAGTTGTAACATCAATTGGCAATCGTATTCCGGCAACAAACTACAAAACACCGTACGCTATTTACAATGGCGGCGAACTTACTTACATGCGCCTTGTCGATTACAAACTTAATAAAAATGATATTTTTGAAGATAGCAATCATCCAAATCAAATTAGTTTAAAAGATTTCAGTGCAAAAAACCAAGATGTATTTCACTCCATTACTCTCAAACAACTTGAAGATCTTATGCCTAATGATCCTCTTTGGATGCATGGAGCACGTGCTTGTTCTGCAATTGCTCAGTCAGTAGCTAAACACTTTGGGGTAAGCCAAATAATACCATCCGATTCAAATATGGCGCATGGTATATCGCGCCAGGAATTTCGTAAAGTTGTTTTGTCGGGAAGCTTTAGAAAGCATTTAGAGTATATTTTGAAGATTAAAAGACAATTAAATGCAAAAAAAATAGAAGTGCTTAGTCCACGTTTTGATGCGCCGAAAAATCCTGGTCAAGAATTTGTCGTTTTTGAAGATGAAGAAGGGCTATCGCCTTTGGAACTTGAACGGCACCATTTGAATATGATTAACTCATGTGACGCTCTAATTGTATGCGCATCCAATGGCTATGTTGGCGCCTCTGCTTTAATTGAAATTGGATACGCTCAAGCTTTAGGAAAACGAATAATATTTACCGAACAACCAACAGAGTTCATGTTGCAAACTCTTCCAGCAGAACGTGGACTATTACTATAGAAAAGAGTTCTCAGAAATCTAATCCCATTAGGGTTGCTTCCTAATGGGATTAGATTTAATCAAGCGTAAATAACAGCCTATTATTGTAATGCCTACCAGAAAGAAAAAACGGTTGGAATTATTGTGTACTGTGTTTGGCGTTCTCCAACATTGTGGGTACTTTTTTTAACATTATTTGATTGATACTAATTGCTGCACTTACTTATTTAATCACTACAGCAATCTTAGGATTAATTCGTAAAACTTCTTCGGCAATCAATCTCCGATGGCATCTTTCGGGAGATTTTTCCCAACATAAAATAGTTATAACATTATCTTTCGCCATATCAGCGAGAAGCCGTATATGATCGCTCCTGGCAACAATAACATCACGCCTAAACCATTCAACATAACCCGCCCAATCAACTTCCCCCTTTTTGCAAGACTCAAATAAAGGTAAGGGTGGAGCCAAAACAGGCATCCATATATCCCAAGAACTATCCATGTGTGGTTTGCGCATGATACAGATGCGAAAGCCATCATCACGACTATCAATTTCCTGAATAGATTTAGAAAACAATGGCATAATCAAAAACCCTCAAAAGTGTCTGTTATTGTAAAACTTTTCCACGTCTCGTCTTGGGAAGCAAGCAAAAAATATTCAACAAAATAATAATCTATATCATTTTTCAGCACTGAGCAACCGCATAAAAAAGCACTATCTTTGTTGTCTTTTCTTGTCGATCTGCTACCATAAAAAAAAGGTTTTAAGGTAAGGAGATATTCTATGCGTTTTTCTTCGATTTTACTCAGTTTATTTGTCTGTTTTTCAAGCTCGTTATTTAGTACTGATTCATCGTTAATTCCCATACAAGTTTTATTCGGAAATCCCGAAAAAGCTTTGCCCACATTGGCACCTGATGGAACTAAGCTTTCATATGTAGCCCCACTTGACGGGGTACTAAACATTTGGATAAAAACAATCGGGCAAGATGATGATCAAGCATTAACAAAGGACACTAATCGCGGCATAGCAAACCACATGTGGACACATGACAGCAAATACATTATTTATACGCACGATAAAAACGGTAAAGAAAATTCTCAAATCTATAAACTGGATCTCGAAACAAAAGAAATTACACAACTTACACCGGACAACGTGAAGGCTGGCATTGCTGCTTACAGTAAAAATCACCCTACCGAAGCACTCATCAGCATGAACAAAGAAAATCCGGCATTTTTTGACGTGTACCACTTAGACATCGTTACCGGCAAATACAAGCTCATTGAAAAAAATCCCGGCACGTTTGCAGGTTATTATACTGATGATGAGCTCAACATTCGCGCAGCAAGCCACTTTTTACCAGATGGCAGCGTCGAAGTTTTCTTAAAAGAACA
>CAZJVC010000034.1:8223-10130 GCA_964549515.1 uncultured Pseudomonadota bacterium
ATCTCATCTGAACAGATCTCATCTGAACAGATCTCATCTGAAAAAGATTCCTGGAAACCGTTTATGAGTTGGGGGCCTGAAGATAACATGTCTACTGGCATCATCAGCTTCACGAAAAATAACTCGGTTTATATGAGCGACTCAACAAATGCCAACACAACACGTTTTGTAGAAATAGATTTAGCAACAAAAGAAAAAAAGATTATCGCTGAAGACCCAGAATACGATATAGCAAATATTGCAATGCATCCAGACACGCAAAAACCACTTTGGGTAACGTTTCTCAAAGAAAAAAAAGAACGGGTGCTACTCGATCAAGAATATGCTGAAGATTTTGAAACACTCAAAACTTTTGATCAAGGTGAGTGTGGCGTTGCTGGATTTACAAATGACTTTTCAAAATGGACTGTTGTATATTATTCCGATATACACGCTCCACGCTGGTGGCTCTATGATCGAAACACAAAAAAAGCTACATTTTTATTTTCAACTAAACCTGAACTCGATAAATATCCCCTACAAGAAATGCATCCAATTTCATTTAAATCGCGCGACAAACTAACAATCCATGGTTATATCACCTATCCGCAATGCGCCGAACATAACAAGTTGAAGCGCAACTTGTTACCACTCGTATTACTTGTGCATGGAGGACCGTGGAGTCGTGACAACTGGGATCTTAATCCTGATGCACAATTTTTAGCTAATCGCGGCTATGCATGCTTACAAGTTAACTTCCGTGGATCTGCAGGCTTTGGTAAAGCTTTCTTAAATGCTGGCGATAAGGAATGGGGTCGTGCTATGCACAATGACCTTATCGACACAGTCAACTGGGCTGTAAGCCAAGGTATTGCCGACCCAAAACGTGTAGCAATCATGGGCGCTTCATACGGTGGCTATGCCTCGCTGTGCGGTGCAGCATTTACACCAGATGTATTCTGTTGCGCAATCGACCTTTTTGGTATTTCGAATCTTTTAACACGAATTTCTGAAGCCGCCGCATATCTTAAAACCATTTTACCAATATTATATAAACGCATGGGCAATCCGATAACAGAACGTAAGATGCTTATCGAGCGATCTCCATTATTTAGTGCGAATAAAATCAAATGTCCGATACTCGTTGCACAAGGTGAAAATGACGTTCGTTGCACCAAAGTTGAAGCTGATCAAATTGTCAAAGCGCTCAAAGACCGCACCATTCCATGCGAGTACCTTCTTTTTGAAAACGAGGGGCACGGTCTAGCAATGCCAAAAAATCGGCTTACGTTACTTAACTCTATCGAGCGGTTCTTGGCACAACATCTCGGAGGCCAAACTCAAAGCGACGTGACCCTTAAACAGGCTCCCAGTATTAGTTAATCCGTCTTCGCATAAAGTGGCCCTTAGGCTTTGTTCCCAGCCGTCCGGAGTTTATCCTGACCCGGAGTTTGCCCTGAATTTCGAGAATTATACCTCGCAGCTTGCTGCAATGTCCTTAATCACACACATATTTGTGTAAGATTTAAAGAGGATTTCTACTACAAACATTTTCCTACAAAATATAAAAACTCTTTTGACAAAAAAACAAAAGGGCGCTAGAGTGGCCACAAATAACCTTTGTAGGAAAAAAATGAAAAAACTAGCTATAATATTTCTCGTCTCACAATGTTTATGCACAAAAAATATGAACGTTAATATAAATTTAAAAGGAAACTCTCAACCATCTCTAATACAAAACTTCTCTCTCGAAAAACTTTATGATAAAGCCTCACTTAACATAAAAATTAATAAAAAAAATAATCATAAATTGAGAGTTTTTGAATATTTTTTATCAGAAATAGATCTTAATGAAATCGACAAGTTTATAACATGGGGAAAAAATCCTAAAGAAAAAATCGAAAGTACAAATACAACGTACATTCGTA
>CAZJVC010000035.1:0-9857 GCA_964549515.1 uncultured Pseudomonadota bacterium
AATGAAATAAAGGCAAAGAGGCCGATAAAAAATAATGTTCCCGCTACCCAAAAGGCTAGTGGGAATGTTTTTTATAAGTGTAGTGCGGATGGTTGATGCGATATATTTCAACTCTGTATTGATAGACGGCTATCATGATGCCAAAAAGCCCAAGGGCAATAAAGCTTAACCCGAAGATTTTTATATTTCTCAGTAGCGCAGGAATATGTGTAGGATCTTTTTTGAGTAAAAAATCAAGAATGCCTGGGATACCAAAACCAAAGCCGATTAATGCTAGGCTTGTACGGATCCACGCAAGTAATGTACGTTCAGCTGAGTTTCGATTGCGTTGTTTTGCTAAATTGATGGTTCTTTCTTCATGCTTCATAAAGATTCCTTTTTTCGATAAAAGATGATTTGCAGCTCATTCTTTGCCTGAACAGGCAATGAATTACAAAATTATACTTAATCAACAAGTAGGCTGGATAGTGCTTTGCGTAAATTTTCTGATGCATCAAAAAAAGGCTTTGATACTGCATATAGCGGATACGAATTAATCTTTTGGTGAATTGAATAGTTATCAGTAGAAAATCTTACGATGCGGATCTAAATCCTTTTCAATAATGCTCCTGGCGCTTTCATTTAATTCCAAATTTATCTCGATGAAATTGGGAAACGTTTTTCCCAGTTCGCGCATTGCGTGAGTCTTTCCAACTTGTCGCGCCCCCCTTAGTAACAATGGCTTACGATTAGTGCGATCTTTCCACTCAAGTAAAAAATAATCAATAATTCTTTTCATTTTTTCCTTCCAAAAAACTGCTTTTCAGAGCTTAAATGTATAAAAATCAAGGTAGTTTTGCGCTAGTTATGTATAAAAGTCGGGGTAAAGATTTTTGTGAAGCTGCTATCTAAGCATTTTTATTCTTTTTCAATCAAATAGTGTTACGCATGTTGAGCGACAGAATTGTTGGAATAATTTGTGATTCAATTTCTCTGAAATTGTTTAACTCTGTCTTTTCGAGCCACGCATTAAAACCAAAACTTTGGATACATTTTTGATCAATATTAAAGGCTAGTTTGTCAGTAGTTATTTAATTTTTTTGATATTTCAAAACAAGCCTTTAGAGAATTTTCTCATGTAATTTTGCAATTTTCAGCCAATATTTCCAACTATCGGATTTATCTTGGATGGCCCAACAGGTTGCAAGTACCGATTGTACAAAACTCCATTCAAATAATCGTTGTTTTTCGATGTCGAATATAGTACTGAATTGATTGATTCTTTGCAACATGATGTTGGTGGGATCTTTTTGTTCTAAAAGATTTGGAATTGGATTTCTAATAAAGGCGCCAAACTCATATGCCAATTCGCCAATAACACCCTTAGGATCAATCGCTATCCAAGAGTTATCTTTTTTCAAAATATTTTCATAGTGTAAATCGCCATGCAATAAGTACAAATCGGCTTGCGAATGTAATAGTTTTTGAGCTAATGTTTGAGCTTTTTGTAAAAGTGTTGCTGGAATTCTATCATTTTTAAAAGTGTTAAGTAGATTGAGCCATGTTTCAATTGTTGGAAATGTACCAAATAGAGAATTTGAAATTGGATGTTTATGGAGTTTTTTAATAACCTGAGCGGCATGTTTAACTGCTTGTGAATCGTTATCTGGAAATAATGATTTAAGTTGTGTTCCAGGTTTTATTGCTTCAAGTAATAATCCGCCTTTTTCAATGTCATAATCGAGCAATTTTACGCAACCATGACCATTAAAATATGACAAGGTTTTTTGCTCATTAAGACACCCTTTTTTTGAAAGGATGATTTTAAGAATAGTGTCACGACTATATTTTGAACTAAAGGCAGCCGCAACATAATTTATATTGCCAGGTGACTTGGTAAAAGGGTTCACATTTTTGAGTTGCCATTTGTTTGAGAAATAAGTAACAGCGTTATCCACATTAATCATCGAAAATTTTTATGCTTAGCATATCAAGGTATCTTCTTTGATTGCTTTATTGTATTTAGCTGATACGAAGAAGGCTACGATGATCCCAAGACCGAGTAAGCCAAATGATGCTGTAGAAGCAATGCTTAAGTATACGGTTAAGCCGGTAACGGATCCGAAGTAATTACTTAATGGTAACTTCAATGCAGTAATGCTTGAAGCAACTGTTTTAGATCCGCGACTTCCAAATACTTCTATCCATGCTTGTGCTTTGTAACGTACATCTTCAGAAGTAGGTAGATAAAGTTGTCTTATGGATGGTTGGTTTATTGCATAGTTGAGTCCTTTGAACACAACGACCACGCAGCCTGCTACTAACAGTGTAGGATTGTACCACCAGGCAAAAACGCCAACAGTCATTAAAGTTGGCAATGTAATTAATGATGTCCTCATCCCAAGTTTACGTTGAATGTTGCTGACGCCGAATAGTAATAAGAAAAATGAAAGTAGCCCCGTAATTACCGCAAATGTAGCTAAATAGTCTGACCTCATAAGCTCGTTTGGAAATTGTGCCTTTGCTGCAACTTTAAAATAAAAGTCTATTATAGCCGTAACTACTTCAAACGCGAGCATAAATACAAAGATCCCGAGCAAGTAACTATTAGTGAGTAATAACTTTAATCCTTCTAAGAAGCCCGGTTTTTCTTTTTTGTCAGTTTTTGAAACAGTGTGAAATTCTGATTTTGGTGTGACACGCATAAATACCCAGATTAATATACCTACGATAAAAATTAATACGCCGGCAACAGCAATAACGGGAGCGCTATTTTTAAAGCCTAGACGTGTAGCACGTAAAAACCACGGTCCTAAAATGTTGCCAAATTGTGCACAAAGCATGATTAATGGAAACCCACGTTTTGCGGAACTAGTTGTTGATACATCTGTAGCAAAACCCCAGAAAAGTGGAACCAACATTGTTCCGATACTTTCGACAAAAATATACCACAACCAGCCAATTACTCGTGCAGGATCTTCAACAGTATTTGGAATGCCATATATTGGATTACTTAATAGGATGGCGAAGGTGAACGCTCCCAAGGCGTAGGTAGTTGTTAATAGATAAAAAACTTTGCTACGTGGAAGCCAATCGATTAGTTTGCCATAAATAACAATCAAAACTAAAACAGTAACAAGGGATAGCATTTTTGCATAAGGGATATAATTAACACCAACAATGCCTGAAAATATACCATCTTTTAGTGGTCTCAATCCCCAGTATGCCGCAATCAGTACACCAAATGTGATGCCAAGAAGTGCATACTTTCTAACCTCTTCTCGACTTTCAAATTTTCCGAATACTTTAGCCAAAATAGCTTTTAACATAAATTCCCCTAGTTATGATAATGCTTCACTATGTTAGCACAAACAGTATTGTAACGTCGAGGTTTATGTTAGGAGTTGAAAAAAGAATCTCGTTACATTATCTAGATATAATTTTGAAGTAATTTTTTCGCTTTTTTTAGAAAGATGTCATCGAATCCTTCTTCCTTAAGAATATCAAATGTAACGATTTGATTGGCAATTCCACGGCTGAGTTTATAAGGATAGGCGAGTTTGAATTTGGCACAAACGTGGTTTGGCACAAACGTGGTTTGGCACAAACGTGGTTTGGCGCAAGCGGGGTTTGGCGCAAATTGGAAGGTGGCAAAAAAAGAGCTTGACCTTGACGTTGCGTCATACTTTATACTGTAAAAAGGTGATCATTAACGAAAGGTTTTAAGATGAATTACACAGTTAACCAATTGGCCAAATTAGCAGGTGTAACAGTTCGAGCGCTTCGTTTCTACGATGAAATAGGTCTGTGCAGATGCAATGAAATTGTTTACTGAACGTAATTTGAAATAATAAAAACAGGATTATTCTGAAGAGAGGCGGCTTCAATTGTCGAATGAAGCCGCCTCTCTTTTACTTGCAAATTTGCAATGCAATTGCGGATTGTACAAGTCTGAGCATGCAAGTGTAAAAAAGACAAATTATGGGTGAGTTTTTTCAATACGGGCAACTAAGTTTCCGGCACTTTCCCAACTTACTAAATTTCCAGCTTTTCTTGTTTGATTATGTTCTCCACCATAAACTAGATAGCTTTGTGATGGATCAGTGCCAGCAATTGTACCCCATCTGGTTAAGCCATCAAAATAACGTTGCACGTATGATTCGCCTGCTTTAATTTCGATGGGAAACAACTTTGTTCCTAAATTAACAAGACAATCTACCTCTATGCGACCATTTACATCGCGCCAGAAATAAACAGGTGGTGGGTTGCCAGCATTAAAAAATTGTTTTTGTATGTCAGAAACAATGAGAGATTCAAATAAACCGCCTTTAAATGAACTTAAAGAAAGTTCCGTGGAGTTTCTTATTTTCAATAATGAACATGCCAATCCGGTATCATAAAAGAACAGTTTGGGTAACTTAATGACACGTTTATTGAAATTAACATGGTATGGTGGCAATAAAAAAATAATGTAACTTGCTTGTAAAACTGAAAGCCAACTTTTAACTGTTTTTTGATTGATGCCACAATTTACAGCCAAATCCGAAATATTTAAAAGTTGCCCGACTCTTCCGGCGCACAGTTGCATAAATCGTTGAAACGTTTCTAAATTTTCAACATTTATTAACTGCCGAACATCCCGCTCAACATAGGAATGAATGTATGAAGGATATAGTTCTGTGGGTGCAAAGTCTTTTGCATAAATTTTTGGATACCCTCCTTTAAATATCAGTTCATTTGCTCTTGGCGGTAAAATTTTATTTACTTTCAGTTCTTGTATAGAGAAAGGAAGTAGTGTAAGTAAACCAATTCTGCCAGCGAGTGATTGGGTGACGGCTTGGTTCATTAGAAAATTTTGAGATCCTGTTAATACAAAATAACCTGGCCGATCTTTTTCATCGGCTTCGATTTGGATATATGATAAAATTTCAGGGACATATTGAAACTCATCTAAAATTATTCCATGTTTGTTTTCGTATTCCAGTAAAAATTCTTTAGGGCTTTCTGCAGCATACGATCGAATAAGAGGGTCCTCAAAATTGAGATAGATATGATTCTTGAAAGCGTGACGAGCTAAAGTGGTTTTTCCAGATTGACGTGGGCCAAATATGCCAACAACTGGAAATTTTGAAAAACGTTTAAGTGTTGATATAAGAGATCTCTTAAAAAACATACAAACTCCGTGCTATTTAATAACTCAACTACCAAATTAGCACAGTTTTACGGGTAAGCGCAACGGTTTGCTGAAAATAAAAAGGAACTGTGAGTTAAAATCAAAATGTTTGATAAAAATCCTGGATTAGCTGATTACTTAGCATATGCTATGAAATTATATGCTGAACGCAACTTAAACTAATAAAAACAGGATTATCCTGAAGAGAAGCGGTCAAGTTCGATGATTGAGGCAGTTTCAATTTGATGATTGTTTTTTACATTATTACAAAATTTGCACGTAATAAAAAAATAGACAAATTTCTATTTAAGTGATAGGCTTGCGGTGTTTAGCAAGTACCTAAAAAAAGAGAGGGCGAATATTATGCCTACTTGTGTGAGACGGATTTATGTTAATCGTTGGGTTGGCAGCTATGGTCTAAGTTTTGGTTCAGCGTTAGCCATGATTATTTCCTTTACCGTTAACAAATCGGTAGCTTGGGCGATTTTACATGGTATATTTTCTTGGGTTTATGTTTTGTATTATGTTTTGCTTGTTAAGGGAATATAAGAAGGGATTTTTAGTATGGATGCTTGTATCGTTAATTATTATTATTTAGGCCTTAGTTCCGGCTCAGCATTAGCTATGGTAATTTCTTTTACTATCAACAAGTCTGTAATTTGGGCTATTATCCATGGATTTTTTTCATGGTTTTATGTTCTGTATTATGCTTTGTTCATTAAAAAACCTAAATAGTTTTTGAAGACTTATTTATTAATTCTTAAGAGTTTTTTTTAACGGTAAGCTTAAGTTAAGGCCGATTCATTATCCACTTGTCAAACATGCGGATAACGGAGCGGCTTTTTGTTGGTAATTCATCACGATTTTTACTTATCCAGCGCAATTCTTTTGATTCGTGATTTTGTGTGACAGATTCTGTGCTCGTCACTTGTAACAAAAAACGTATATCGTAATGATAATGTTCTTTTTGCTTTCCAATTGTTGGAACCAAATGAATATCGATGTCGAAGATATCTTTGGTTACTGGAACAATATGTTGAATGCCAGATTCTTCTTGAGCTTCTTTTTGAGCAACATTCAATATATCGGGGTCACCATCACAATGACCTCCGAGTTGAATCCACATATCAAGCTTTGTGTGATGTGTCATAAGCGCCTTAGTCTGATCACGATTCAACAACCACGCTGATCCAGTAAAGTGTCCAACCTCAAGTGATCGCTCAAAACAATTAGCATGCTGTTCGATAAATGCAAGCATGCGTTTTTTGCATTCCTGTTCCCAGGGATCACTTTCAGGATAATCCTGTGGAGTATATTTTTGTAAAAGTTCAACTAACGAGTGATTCATTATAATTCCCAAATGTATTGACAGATGTTTTTTTTAGTAAGGGTTCCTGTTGTAATAAAGGTGCTCCATTTTTTGTCGTTTCGCTTTTATCTTAACAAGGTTTTCTTTTGCCTTTTGAACGATTTTGTCACGCTCTGTTTTGAGAGAGGGTTCGTACGATATAAAAGCAAGCTTATTTACTTTCTGGTTTTAAAAAAATCTTTGGGTTCCGCGTCAATGAGTGCAAGAAGATGCGCCAGACTTGATAATCTCAAATTGGCTTCTCCTCGTTGCATCTTTGCAACTTGAGATGGACTTGCATCGAGTGTACGAGCAAATTCATTGAATCCAATTCCTTCTTTCTTCATGTAGTCCGATATCATATCGGCCAGTTTTTTTTGAAGTAACTCAAAGATGCGTACCTCTCGTTGTGCATGTTTTTTGATTTTAGCTATCTCATCTTTGTTAAGACGCTTTTCTAAATATGTTTGAAAGCTTTTTGTTTTCATAGTTTTTCCTCCCTAATCTCTAATAATCGCTCGCGAGCGATTGAAATATCCTTCGCCTGTCCTTTTTTGTCCCCAACTGCAAGCAAAATTATGATGAATTCCCCCAAAAATCCATAATAAATACGATAACCATACCTTCGCTCTCTCAACTCAAACAGTCCTTTTCCAAGCGACTTGCTATGCGGCAGCTTGAGCTTATTTCCAGACGCTTCAAGCATTGTTACCTCTTTGGCGACAGATTTAAGCTACTCATTGGTGAGTTTATCAAGCCACTTTTCAATGGAATTTTTTTCCTTTCCAGGACTCCAATACTCTATCTTCCACCGTTTCATTAACCACGCCACTCTTCTTTTAGTTGCAATTATATACTACTACCGAATAGAGAAGTAGCCAATGTCCTAATGTTACTAGTTTCTCATAATTTAGAATTGCCATCTATTCCATTCTTGCTCACTTCTTTCGTTTTACATGTAATCTATATGCCGTTTGGAAATTTTGATGACAGGGCAGGTGATAAGTCTGACAGATGTAACAGTCGAATGTCATAATTGTCAAGAAGGAGGATTTCTATGTTTAAGCGAAAATTAACAGAAATTAAAAAAATCAGATTTTTAAAGTGACAAAATAGTTTTTTGTTTCATTGAGAAGGGGGCGAATTCGCCCCCTTTAAGATGTTATGATTTATTAGTTTTTGTATCGAGCCAATCTGACATTATGTTTAGGGCTTATGACTCATAAAGAAGACTCCTCATTTTTATATTTGGTGGCAATTTATAAGTTTTCTTTATATGCCATCAAATTGTGTCATTTCCATTCCCATCCATGTTGAAGAATCAAAAAATTCTGGCATTGGGTCAGGAATTTTTTCGACAAATCCAAGATGTTTATAAAAACCAATGGCCGGAAGATTTGAACGGCTTACAAGTAACGTAGCTTTAGATATATCTGGTCTAATTTTAAAAACAGCAGCAGTAAGTTCTTTGCCAATACCCATTCCCTTGCATGCAGGGTCTATAGCTAGATTTCTAATGAAGGCCTTGTTATTTTTGACTTCAAAAGACATATAGCCAATCGGTTTGCCTTCTTTTGCTGCGCGTACAAAATAGTTATTAGGCTTTTTAGCTTCAAAGTTTTTGCGTTCCCATTCCTCAAAGGCAAATTTCAAAAATTCGTCAAGACTTTTGAAATTCTCGAGAGCTTGCTCCATAACCTTTGGATGATCAGCATATAACTCGGTAAATGCTTTATGGAAGACAGCATAATTTTCCATTAAGTTGCCTGACATAATCTGTTCAATGATTACTGGCTTGCCATTTTTATCATATATTTTCCAGTAATTTTCCGGAGATGGGCTGTGCAGTTTTAACATAACGATACCTGCTGATACAATTAGTACTGAACAAAATAAAGTTAATAATAATTTATTCTTCATAATATTTTTTTCGGTTTACACGCAATCTAAGCGTCGTTTGAAAATTCTAATTCCTATCAATGCGAATAATAGTGTAAACAGTATTATTGCAGGTACACATAGCCAAAAATTAATAAATCCGGATTGGCCCATGAACGGAATATGGATTGCTTCAAAGGGATAGATTAATGGATTTATGAGATTAATGTGTGCGGCTAATTTTGATATTCCATAAAGTGTATACCATGAGAAAAAATATCCACTGAAGAAAAACAGTTGCGCGCCCCAGCGCATCCAGAAGCTGCTAAATTTAACAATCCCTTTTACATAGACCGCTATAAATAAACAGAAAAAAGCAAAAAAGATATTAATGAGTGGATAGATCAATAGAAATTTGAAAATTGATATTTGTGACCAATCAACTTTATTCCACAACAGAAACAAGCCTAATGGTATGTTGATGATATTAACAAGTGCGGCTTTGATTGCATATTCACAAGCTACTTTTATATAAACAGCCCAATATGGCAATGGTAAGGTGAGTTCATAGGATATAACCTTTGGTCCGTCTAGATCAGTGACAATTTTTGTTGATTCACCTTGTATAATCCAAACACAGCATGCGGCAACTTGTCCCAGCATCATAAAAATTCCATAGTCACCCTTTAATCCGAGAGACGGCATGATGTAGCCGTAAATTAATGTTATAGATCCTGTAAGAATTGCAAAGTCTATCCATTGGCTTACAATCGTTTTCTTTAAACTTCGTATTCCGCGATAGATGAGCCAAAAGAAACTATTGAGTGAAATTCGTAAATCTTTAGTCATTATTTTCCTTCGTAATTGAAGTTTTTTCCGTATCAACAAAATGGAAGAAGATTTCTTCGAGGTTTTTTTTCTGGTGTTTTTTCTTCAAGTTATCCAGTGTGTCTGTTGCACAGATTTTTCCTTTGTCGATGATGCAAACGCGATCAGATAGTTTTTCAGCTTCTTCAAGATAGTGTGTAGTCAACAGTACTGAAATTCCTTCATCTTTCAATGTGGCAACTTTCTTTAAGAATGTGCGCCGAATTTTGGGATCCATGCCAACTGTTGGTTCATCAAGAATGACCAATGATGGATTGTGCATAAGTGCTCGCGCAATGAGTAAACGTTGTTTGTATCCTCCCGATAAAATTTCGGGAAAAGATTGAGAATATTGTGTTAAATCAAATTGTTGCATGAGTTCTTTGGCGCGTGGTTTTACCTGATTGTGTGGCATATTAAAATATCGTCCAGCAAAGATGAGATTATCTTCAACAGTTAAATCATTCTCAAAGTTTGCTTGCTGCGGACAAAAGCCAAGTTTTAAACGGTAGTCAATTATGTTTTGATAAACTGATTTACCTTCAAAAAGAACTTGGCCACTTGTTGGTGGATGTAGCGTTGCAATGATCGAAGACAAAGTGGTTTTTCCTG
>CAZJVC010000036.1:0-2447 GCA_964549515.1 uncultured Pseudomonadota bacterium
ACGAAAAAGTTCAGTTGTAAAAGAATCGTTTTCAGCAAACTGAACAATCTCTTCATTTCCTCGTAACATTGATAAAGTTGAAGCCATGTCTACATTTTTAAAAAATTTATTAAATCTGTACCGCTCTTCACGTGTCAAATTAGCATAAATATAAAAATCTGAAACATACCCCAAATATGAATGCTTTCTCAACTCATCTGAAAATGCCGCCACCAACTTTTCATCATGTCTTATTCTATTTAAATTTGCACGGATATATGCTTGTACACATAAATGAAAAACAGGACTCTTTTTTTTTGCACCAAGCCTACACATACCATCACACAACTCTCTTACACATTCTTTACGTGAAAGATCATTAACCAAACGGCCCCACTCCCTTTTATCACACGATGCAAGCACTAAGATTTTCAGCTCACTCAAAACTTCTGGCGATAAACGCTCGATACCATTCAGCGATCGCGATGGAAATACATCACGCCAAGCACAGTTACGCTCAAATGCACTAGAATTACCCCAGATAACAAATAATGATAAAAACAAAATAATTAATTTCTTCATATATATTCCCTATAATTACTTAATAACGTCAAATTAAAATATAAAAACTGAAAAAGTCTCTAGACTACATATAGGTATAACACTCTGAAAATTCCGTGAAGAATATCCAAATCCATTCGCACCCTACGAGACGGTACCTTCGATACCTCCTCAGGGCGAACGGATGAGAAAAAGCTTTCTCTAGCAACATTTTTCACAAAAGTTCACTTAAAAGTGCAATTTTTTACACACACTTAACATTATACAAATAATTACCAGTTTGTCAATAATTTTTATGATAAAAATCAATCGTCAAAATGCTCATACTTCTTATCATAATAGACCAAAAGCATATCTACAGCCCGCTCAAGATCGCGCTTTTCAATAAATTTTGCGATTAGACGATAAGACTCATCTCCAAGGTGATCTTTAATCTCAGTTAACGCATTTTGAAGAAATTCTGGTGATAATGAACCATATTCAGCCACAATACGCTTTCTGCGTTCAGATAGCAATTTTTCTACAACCGTTTTCGGCGCCCTTTTCATCTGCTGCCAAAGTGCTGCAGGAATAATAATAGATCCTATTTTGCGACTTTCATCCTCCAACCAAACTTGTTCATCATGATGCAATTGTGACCATTGGACAGAAAGATCATTCTCAAATTGTTGTTGTGTTGCTTGCTTATCTTTATCACCCCCAAAAACTGATCCTTTATGTTGAGCACACCCCTCCAAATCGACAATCTGCTTTCCTTCTTTTTTAAACTGATGCAACAACTCAGTTTTGCCAACTCCGGTTTTACCACTCAATAACCGTATCTGCTGCGTCACTTCAAACTGAGGCAACGCCCAATTGCGAAAAAGTTTATACCCACCTTCCAACTGGTTAGCTGGCACCTTAAAAAAATTAAAAAGCCACACAACGCTCTTGCTTCGCATGCCACCACGCGCACAATAGACACACATCTTTTTTTTAGGATTCTTTTCTTTAACCTTTTCAGCTTGGCACACCAGCTCATCAAAACGTGGCCCCACATGCTGCATAGCATAATGCATGGCCTCTTTTTTCCCTTTTTGCACATACATTGCCCCAACTACCGCCCGCGTCTGGTCAGAAAGAAGGGGAATATTGTACGCACCAGGTATATGCCCACGTTTAAACTCTGAAGGCGAACGCACATCAACGAAACAATATTCATGAAATTTATCAAAAATAACGCCCAACATCAACCTTTTTATTTACAAATCTTATACTTATACTATAATTAAAATCCAATAAGTTGCCACATCTATCATATCATAACTTAAAAATTTGTGGCTAAAAATTGCAAAAAGACATATTCGTGTTAAACTATATTAGTATATTATTAGGGAATTTTTGGGGAAAAATGATGAAAAAACTACTCATACTTTGCTTATTGATTATAAGCACCGCGCTCCATGGTATGGAGCCCGCATCAAGCGAGCCTATTTTAGATGAACATTTCTTACACTTTAAGAAAAGAATGTACGGGAAGTTTTTGGCTTCGCCTTATGTCACGCCACAAGTCAAAATTATACTTATAAAAAAGGGTGTTCCCTATAGTATTATAGCCAGGTATATTACAAGACTTTTATATGAGGATGCCTGCCTAAAAAAACTCTCCACTAGAAAGCTCAGAGACTATGACTTATTGCTCAAGCACTATCTACCTTACCTTGACCATGACCTTCTCGTACAAATTGTATCAGTGAAAGGAAATATTATCGATATATACTCTCACCCAGAAATGCCTGATAAAAAAAGAAAACTTCTCCTTCTTTTGGCAGGCGAATGCCTCCCGCATTTAAAGAAAATCGACATTAGAAAACAAAAACTACCAATCTCTGTAGAAGCTTAATTAAGGATTTATTATGTTAAAAAAA
>CAZJVC010000036.1:2547-6939 GCA_964549515.1 uncultured Pseudomonadota bacterium
TTTTTTGAAAGGTCGCCTGAAGAAATAGCCAAAGGTTTAAGAGAAGCCTCGGATAGCTTGGCACAGGCAATGGATCGACTTGATTTTTATATCAACCGCGCTGGTACAAATCCTTCAACCGAAACTAAAAAACATCTTGAAAAAACCAAATCATTGTTACGACAAATTTTTGGCGAATAACAATGAAGGGCGCGCCGACTTAATCTACACTCTTAAATATGAAAGCTCTCGGCGACGAAAAATAAAAAAATACTGAAATTTATAAACTTTTGCAGGACCTACCTGCCCAGGCTTCACACACTCAAGCCGCGCCTAACCTGCTTAGTCTTCGAATGCTCTACCTGCTAAAAAATGCATATGGAGATGATCAATACGCTGCCCTGCATCGTAGCCATTGCTGATAACTAAACGAAATGCAATATCGCCCAAGTCCTTGGAAATCTTTTGTGCCAAAGAAAACATTTTGCCACCTAAAGCCATATCTTCTTCTTGAAACGAACGAAGATCAACAATGTGTTTTTTCGGAATAATTAAATAGTGATGCGGCGCCTTTGGATTGATATCTTTAATAGCAATCAACTCATCTGTTTCTGCAACTCTTTCCGCAGGAACATCGCCCTTGATAATTTTACAAAAAATACATTCTTCAATCATTTAATTCCTATAAAAAACTGTATGTACATACCACTTCGATACGCCTTGCTTCGCAAATCACTCCCAGCCGTCGCCAAGGCTATGGCGGGCAGGCAGGATGACCCTTCGACTCCCGCTCAGGGTGAGCGAGAAATGGTTGAAAACTTGCATTCGTGCCAACGGTTATTTCACCCGATCCCAGCCGCTCTTCGATACGCACTTCGTGCTACTCAGGATGAGCGACGTTAATATCAAAACTCTAGCTAGAACCAGCAATGTCAAAACCCGGTCCAGCAGGATGCTGGTGGTGGTGCCAGGAACCGGAATTGAACCGGCACGGTGTTTCCACCACACGCTCCTGAAGCGTGCGCGTCTACCAATTTCGCCATCCTGGCACGTCTCTTTTACAAAGGTACCATCTTACAAAAAAAAGGCTAGATTTAGACCTCTTCTAAATAACTAAAAGCTGATATACTGAACAATAATCTAAAGCTACAACCGTAAGGAACTAGATGAACAAAAAAATAAATCTTATATCAACAAACGACATTGGAAAAGAAGTAACAGTCAACGGCTGGATTCGCTCAGTACGAGATCAGAAAAAATTTGCATTTATCAACCTTAATGATGGATCGCAGCTTTCAGGACTACAAATCGTCGCTGACATTGAAAAAACTGATGACTATACAGCTGTTATTCCACAACTATCTGCCGGAGCAGCTATATCAGCCACAGGAACTCTAGTAGAAAGTCCTGCTAAAGGGCAGATTTTTGAGCTTCAAGCAACAAATATCAACCTTGTGGGCGCTTGTCCTACAGAAGAATATCCGTTGCAAAAAAAGCGCCATTCTTTCGAATTTCTACGAACAATTGCTCACCTTAGACCAAGAACCAATACGTTTGGCGCTATAACACGTGTACGAAACGCTTTGGCGTATGCTTCGCACACCTTTTTTCAAAAACGCGACTTTCTTTATATTATGACTCCAATAATTACTGGCTCTGATTGTGAAGGAGCTGGCCAAATGTTCCAGGTTACAACACTGAAATTTAATAATTTACCAAAAAACGATTGTGGTGAAGTTGCCTTTGAAAAAGATTTCTTTACAAAGCCAACTTTTTTAACTGTCTCGGGACAGTTAAATCTAGAAACGTATTGCTGCGCCCTTGGAGATGTATATACATTTGGCCCAACATTCCGTGCAGAAAATTCAAATACCTCGCGACATTTAGCAGAATTTTGGATGATAGAACCTGAAATTGCATTTTCCGATATTAATGACGACATGGATCTTGCTGAAGCCTATCTCAAATATGTGTTAAATTATCTCTTTGAACACTGTATGAACGATTTAGAATTTTTCGATAAGTTCATTGAAAAGGGATTACTCGAACGCTTAAAACATATCGTTGAAACACCATTTGAACGCATCACTTATACACAAGCAGTTGAAATTTTAGAAAAAACTTCTAAAAATTTTGAATTCCCCGTTAAATGGGGTAGTGATTTACAATCAGAACATGAACGCTACCTGACTGAGGAATATTTTAAAAAACCGGTTATCGTTACTGGATATCCAAAAGAAATAAAAGCGTTTTACATGCGCATTAATGATGATAATAAAACTGTTGCCGCTATGGACGTACTCGTTCCTGCCATCGGAGAACTAATTGGTGGCAGCCAGCGAGAAGAACGCTTAGATATTCTTGAAAAACGCATCCAAGAATCAGGCCTCGATAAAAAAGATTATTCCTGGTATTTTGATCTGCGCAAATACGGCTCAGTACCACATGCAGGATTCGGCGTTGGCTTTGAACGACTAGTACAATTCGCTACCGGCATGGAAAATATCCGAGATGTTATTCCATTCCCACGCTACCCAGGCCACGCAGAATTTTAATATAAAAAGATTAAAACGAAAAAAGGCTTCCGATAAACAGGAAGCCTTTTTAAATTGTAAAAACATTATTGATTATAGCTGAAACGTGCATATTTAGAAACGCCAAAATGCTTGAAACATACATTTCTGACAACATCTTCTAATTCGCCGAGCGAGCAAAAATTACCACTATAGATTACGCTTCCGCCTTTTTTAATTGATCATAAAAGTCTTCCACTCTTAATCGAAGAAAGGAACCATCCTTTTTTAATTGAGAAAAACCTTCCATGAAAATTGGCCAACTTGAGGGCCCCTCTTCAGACAAATCAGCATTTTTCAACTCTGAATAAATCTGCCTCAAACGAGTATTAAAATCCATTCCATAGTAAACCCGACGGCAAGCCTTAATATACTCAAGCTCAATAATCAACGCAACGTTCTCTGGTAATCCGCTCTTAACTAAATCATACAAATGATCTGTTGCATCTCTACATCTATCATGCACAACGGCAAATTCAGCCAGTCTAAAAGAATAAAGCTGAGAAACAGAAAAACCACCAGTCGGCAAGAAAGGTAAAAACGAACGAAGACAAAAAAAGGCCTCACGCTTCCCTCGTTCAAAATTCTCTTTCGCTAACACCCAACCATAAAAATGTAAAGACTCTACCTCAGGCGGAACTCTTTTAGTATCCATAGCTCCCAAACTTAAAACACAAAAAAACAATATCAACATCTTTCTCATAAAAACCCCTATAATGCTAGACACAAAAAAAGCTTCACCGTTAAAAGCAACTTTAAAATATCTATATATACTCACGACAAACAAAAATAAAACCTAGTCAAAGCAATCTCAAAAAATTTAATACTTTCACCAACCAATCAATTATCTCCAATCACGCTTCAAGAAAAACTATTCATCACTTCTCTCTATTCGTAATTGGTTAAAACGAAGCAATAAGCAAAGGTCAAAAAAAACGTCTTCTTTTTCTGAAGATTATCTATTACAACTCACCAAAAGATAGATTGCAGATTATAAATAAACAACATTTGAACGCCACGTCACATTTACTGCAAACATGAAACCCTTTCACTACCGTCTAAACAACATAAGACTGCTAACAACAGACCATTATTGGGTATCAATCAACAGCCAGGCCTGAATTTCCATTAATTGCGCCAAAACGCTTTCTTCCAAGGCTAAAAATTCAGGCGGAAAAATTGACACATCATTACGTATCTTACCATAAATCCGTATTACATCAGACAGATAGCTTCTTTTTGGGCCAGCCTTAAGAGACACCTTGATATACTCCAACTTAAGAACAAAAGAACTCATACTACCCGGTTTCAGACACAACGGACGCAAGGTGGCACTAGCGTTAATCCAATCACAACAACCCATGGCAAACTTTGCATTCTTAATAGCACAAAGCACACCATCAGCATGTCTCTTACCCCCTAAAGAACCTCTCTTTGAAAACTCTCCCAAAAGTGTCGGTAAATTATCAACATTTTCGCGCCTCTTATTCTTTAACCAATCGAGCGCCTGGTGTTCAACCCAAACATATGGAGATCGTGCTTGAGCCTCCATTATCCGAAGCCCTTCACTAAGGTCACTACCTTCACAAACTTTACGTTTCTTTCTCATTGCATTCAAACTTAAAAAACAAAAAAACAAACCTAACAACAACTTCTTCATAAATAATTCCTACGTAGTTACACAAAAAAGCTTCTACAACAATAGAAGTCTTTTTTTTATTATTTTTTATCTGGTATTGATGGACAAATGTTTATCCTAAATAATTTCGTCCTTAGAGACAATCTGCCACGAGATTATATCTCTTCGCAAATCACTCCCATGCTTCGTTAATCCGTCTTC
>CAZJVC010000036.1:7039-9605 GCA_964549515.1 uncultured Pseudomonadota bacterium
AGTATTTCTACCGCGGGTTTTTGAGACCCGTGCGTCTACCAATTCCGCCATCCTGGCTAGAACCTATAAAAAGTGTATAACAAAGCGAAAAAAGCGTCAACCAGAACTCTCCTGGAACAGATTTATAAAAATCACCCAACAGTACTCATAAGCTCAGGTAGCTGCATAATTGGTACATACACGGCATAAATCAACATGGCAACCAACATGCCCATGATAACCATCAAAAGTGGTTGCAAAATAATTGATAAACTTTTCAACCTTTTCTCTGCACGTTCAAAATAAAGCTTGGCAACTGTTTCACACATAAAGGCAAGCGTACCTGATTCATTACCAACAGAAAGCATCGCAATCACGTCCGGAGAAGCTTTGCGATCGAAAACCATTTCGTATGAATCTTCAATTGACTGTCCACCGGAAACTACATGCGCAAATTGCTGCAAAGCGTTTCGTATATAATCATTTTGTGATAACGAAGCAGCAAGTTCCATCGCCTCTAATAATGATTTACCGCCACGCATCAATAATGAAACTGCTTGAAAAAACAATGACAAGGATAATAGCCAATATACTCCTCCAGTAAACGGAAGGTGCACAACCAACCAAGACTTAACAAACTTAAACCACTGCATCTTACTCGCAAACCAAGTAAGCAATCCACAAATAATAGTAAATAAAATAAAACGTAAAAAACTTACCTGCTGCAACCAGTGACTCCATGCAAGTAATTTATGCAACGATGTATTTGTCCCTTGTTTTGCAATCATAGTTAATTGCTCAAATGATGGAACGATAGCAAGAAAAATAATCAGAATAAGAGCAATAAAAAAACCAAAGGTAATCAATGGCACACGAATTGCAGATCGTATTTTCTGCCTTAATAAGACGCGCATTCTGAGAAAATCTATTAACGAATTACATGACTCAATAAGTTGTCCAGAATCCTGACCTGATTGAATTAATGACACGGCCAATGGACTAAACAATGTTTTATATCCCTGTAACGCTTCAGCAAGCGAACACCCATGCGTTACGGAATGGTACAGTTCATCTGCAAGTCGTCGCTGAATCGGCGCACCTTGTTTTACAAGCACCTGTAATGCCTGAGAAACTAGCAACCCAGCATTAATTAACTGCGCAATATTTTCAAAAAAAACAAGTTGATTCTGCATCGACCAATGCTCAACAAAGGCTAATTTAATACGCTCTGCGCGCATCAATCCTAATTTTTCCTTGAGCAACTCTTTTTCAAGTTGCTTTATATTTGGCGCCCACAACTCACCTTCATACTCTTGCGCATCGAGATCTATTGCTATCCATCGAAAATAGGGCATCATCAAAACCTTTTTATATCTCTTAGTACACCCTCTTTACAAAAAAAACAACTTATATATAGTTAGGTAAAATTCAAGGAGACCAATGCTCAAAAAAATAATCCTAATAACGTCATTAGGCTGCATAACATTACAAGCAATGAAAAGTGTAAATCAACTACCAGAAACTCTTGCCTTGTTTGGCTATAAAGACAAAATCCCTCACAGTATCCAGGAACAAATTGAACTTTTAAAAAAAATAATGGTGGAAGATCAAAACACCCGCCAATCCCTCACAAAATATCCTGCGGCACCAGCGAAAGAACTTTCAAGTCTCATCATTCGACTACAAATGCAAAAGACAATCAATGACACGCTAAAATAGTACTCCCTGCTTCTCTAGGCCAAGCTTTTTGAGTACCTCGTCATACGCCAGTATTGACGAAATGCGTATTCTTTTTTTGCGATCAGTAAAACCACTAACTATCTCAACATCCTGCTGAGTAACACCTAGCTGCTTTGCCAGAAACTTAACCAGCTCCCTATTAGCCTTCCCTTTTTCAGGAGCACTCTTCAAAAAACACTTAATCACCCCATTAGCACTAATCTGAATCGACTGCTTACCTGATTGAGGAACAACTTTTAACTCAATTGTAATTGCCATAAATTTTCTCTTTTTATTCTCCATCGCCTTCATCTCCAGGCTAAATCGCGGAGATGAAGGCGATGGAGAATACCCGCCGAAGCAAGCAAAACTTTAGCTTTGCAGCGAAGGCTGGGTAAATGCGTTGACGAATCACTTTGATACGCTTCACTTTATTATAACGCAATTATAGCGCAAGATGGATAAAAAACATGGTAATTGAACTAAAATAAGCTTGATAAAAAAAGCAAATCATTTATCCTTAATACTATATCGCTAGGAGGGATGGCTGAGCGGTTAAAAGCACTCGCCTGCTAAGCGAGGGTCACGAAAGTGGCACGAGGGTTCGAATCCCTCTCTCTCCACCAGTCTTCGCCCTTTGGGCTACGCCTGGCACAGCCAGTTAATGCGAAGACGGACTAGCAAGTAACAGCCCTGTGCTTCGTAACTGCAAGGCGGCGTAGTAGTATGGCAAACCAGTTTGTTAAGAATTGAAATTAATATTAAATGCGCCCATAGCTCAACTGGATAGAGCGTTCGACTACGGATCGGGAGGTTGGGGGTTCGAGTCCTCCTGGGCGCACCAGCTTTCGCTAAAGCTTCAGCTGGC
>CAZJVC010000037.1:0-9531 GCA_964549515.1 uncultured Pseudomonadota bacterium
AATCTGATCAAAATATGTTTCACTTATGTCGCTAGCTTCTCCAAGTCTATATTTTAAGCGAAGCTCGTCGTAGCGTTCTGTTTCTGTGTCATCAGGCGTTTTATTTTTTTGCATGTTTAGAACAACTTCGAGATCGCTTTTTACCGTATTTAATGATATTTTATATTCACCTAAAGTTAAGGTGATGTCACCGTCTCTATGTGTTGTAACTCTTGCTGTGTGTGGCAAAGTTGTAACAATTGCTTCGGGCTCCATGGCTGATAATGAAAGAAATGTGAGAAAGGGAAAGATAAATTTTTTCATAGAATTCTATCGTTTGGCTTGTTTTTTTACGAATGACATTTTAAGGGCAGTTTGAAGTTTTTGAAATATAGACTTTACAAGGCCGGCTTGAATGGTACATGCGCTTTCAGAGTTTAATTTTGGAAGATGATGAACTAACTTGGCTATGGCGCTTTTAATTGATGTGCGTGTCCAATCGTAGGTGTCTGGATGTTCTAGCAATCTCCATAGATAGTCTGCACATTGGTACGCTTGCTGAAGGTTAGAAGAGGATAGTTTTGTTGTGCCAATTTGGGCATATCCTTTGCCATTTTCTGTGTAAACGGCTATTCCTGTGCCACCAAAAATAACATCTGCTTTCTTGCTAAAACTTTGCATCGCTGTTATTGAATGGACGAATATCAGAGCCAAACCAAAAAGTTTTTTCATAATTCCCCCTATAATTCCTTGGTGCTACTTTAGTATAAGGGAAATTTTTATTGCAAGAAAGTTTAAAAATTAGTTTTTAAACTACGTTTTTTAGCGGCAATATTATATATTAAGGACAAACTCAGAAAGAATTCCTTCTTGTCTTGCATCTGCTTTTGCTTTGCCGCGCATGATATAATGTTGCAAGTGTTGCGTTTTTTTCAAGATAAGATCTTCTTGTTCTTCTAGGTTGTCAAGGTGTGGAATGCCATTGATGATCTCGTTTCGTGCTTTATCATACGTTTGAGGAGATACGTCTGAGCCTGATGCCGATAAAAAAAGGCAGAAGCGCGTTGTTAATGTCCATTGGCAGTCATCAAGTGCGTCAGTGTCGCGAATGACGCCATCTTTATGAAGAGCAGATAATTCTTTGCCGATTGCTAAAAAGCTATCCCAAATGGTGTCTGATGGTGTTGCCCAGTAAACTTTATTTAGTGTTGTTTCGATTAATTTAGTAACGGTGTTTTGTAGATCGGCAATAACGAGTTCTTCATTTTCTATGGTGTCAAAAATTTTGTTTGATAGTTGGTCAAGGAACACATTAACATCTTGTGGGTTTTCACAAAAGTTTTGCAGTTCTAGTTTTATGGTATTTTTAAGGGTCTGTTTTTTTTCTTCGAGTAGGTTATCAGATAAATTTGAAATAAACTTATCTGGATCTTGTTTTAAGTCATCAAAATGCACGCTGAGTTCATGTTGGACAAAGTTCTTTAAAGATTCTTTGCGTGTTTTAATTGAGCTAAAATGATGTCCTAAATCTTTTTCAAGAAGTTGCGGTAATTTTTGTAAGAAAGGAATAATTTTTTCAGGATTAATGTATGGGGATGATTTGAACTTTTTATCAAATAATCTAATGACTGCTTTGGTATATCCACTTGGTTGATCGGTCTGGATACCATGATCAAGAAATTCTTCAAGATGCTTGAATGGATAAACAGGTAAAACATCAAAAGAATATTTGGAGCAATTATAAATATGTTTGAAATAGCAGGTAAGCCCAGACGGTGTGAAATTAATCGGTTTAATCATTTCACTTAATGTTGGTTCCTGGTTGCCATTTTTTTTCAGTGTAATAATCTCTATATCATTAACATGTGATACAGTTTGTGAAATTATATTTTTTGAATCTAAGTTGCTAAACTGTATGAAAAAAGGTAGAACAAAAAGGTGGAGTGCTAATTTTTTCATATACAGACTCCTTTTTTTAAGGATTTATGAAATGATTCAATTTGATCTTACTGCTAGAATTAAAATTGTAAAGTCTTATGGCTTAATAAAGCGTAAATAGGAGTTAATGCGTGGCATTATATGCGTATCAGGCTCTGTCAAAAGATGGAAAAAAACACAATGGGCAGATGGATGCACCATCTGGACAGGCGGTAAACGATCAGCTTGTTAAACAAAACTTGTATCCTATTCATGTTGAATTAGCGCAAGAAGATGGTGCCGGTTTTGACTGGCGGCAATTATTTGAGAGTGCGGTAACTTCGAAAGAAAAGATTTTATTTACGAAACAGCTTGCAGTTCTTTTAAAATCAGGTGTACCGCTTTTGCAAGCGATGGAACTTCTTGGTGATCAGTTTGATGGGCGTATGAAGCGTATTGTTATTTCACTAAAAGATAAACTTAAAGAGGGTGGTTCACTTGCGCAAGGTCTTGCAATGTATCCCCGTGTATTTGAAAATATTTACGTACAGCTTGTGCGTGCTGGTGAGGCCACAGGTCGATTAGAAGTTATTCTTGAACGTTTAACTGAATATTTTGAGCGTCGTATGGAGCAACGTAAGCGTATTGTGGGGGCTTTGAGGGGGCCTTTAATTCAGTTGGGTTTTATATTAGTGATTGCAGCTTTTTTGGTTACATTTGTTGTACCGAGAATTGCCGGAACCTTTGAAAAAGGGGGTTCGGTACTTCCACTTCCAACGCGTATTTTGATGGCAATGTCTAGTTTTATTAAAAATTATTACATTTTTATTTTTATTGCGGTCATTGTTATTGGTATTACCCTTACATATTGGAGCAGAACGGATGGTGGCAAAAAAATTATCGACAGAATTAAATTAAAGATTCCGATTGTTGGTTATTTTGCTCGAATGAGCGCGATTGTCCAATTTTGTAGTACGCTTGGCATGTTGCTCGAAAGTGGGGTGAATTTAGCCGAGTCATTAGATATTGTTTGTTCGATTGTTGATAATAAAATTTTATCTGATACCTTGCGTGAGGCGCGTGATAAAATTGTCAAAGAAGGAAAAATCAGTAAATATCTTAAGCAGACAAAAATTTTTCCACCGATGGCTATTTATTTGATTAGAACTGGAGAAGAGAGTGGCCAGCTTGATAAAATGCTTATAACGGTAGCGCAAAATTATGAATCTGATCTGCAAGATTTAACTACTACGTTATCAGCGCAACTAGATCCACTTCTATTGTTATTGATGGCGGCTGTGGTAGGATTTATTGTGCTTTCAATTATGTTGCCAATTGTTAATATGACACAGCTAGCGATGAAAGGTTTATAAGAGAAAGGGTTTTTTATGACAAGTACGAAATCTGGTTTTACACTTATGGAGATGGTTATTGCTGTTGCAATTTTAGGTCTTTTTCTGGCCTTTCTTGGTCCTCGTTTAATGACTCTTCTTGGTGGTGCAAAAGATACGAAGGCAAAGCAAGAAGTGAAGGCAATGAAAGAGGCGATTATTTTGTCTTATGGCACAGGGAATAATTATCCTGCGACATTGATTGCTCTTACAACTGGTACACGACCATCTCTTGATCCAGATAGCGCGACAATCAAGGAAGGAAAAATTGTTGACCCTTGGGATCAACCATATCAATATCGTGTAACAAAGGGTGGAAAACATCCGTTTGAATTATATTCACTCGGTGACCCGGATGCACCAGAACGCTTTGATGCATGGACAAAATAAGATTGTTAGTTAATGCTCGGGCGCGTGGTTTCACGTTGCTCGAGCTTGTTATTGCAATTGCTATTGTAGCTATTTTGGGGGTGGTGTTAGTTCCGACATTTCGTGGTGAGCGTGAAAAATTAGAAACAAAAGAATTTGTAGCAAAATTAAATACGTTAATGCAGGCGGCTTGGCAGCAGGCCTTGAGTTCGCAAAAAGTTCAGCGTGTTTTTTTTGATTTTAATAAAAAGAGTATAGCCTTGTCAGAACAGTCCGATAAAGATGAAAAAAACTTTGTTTCGGTGCGTGGTCCGTATATTACAACGGAAATAGCAATTCCTGCGAATTATTATTTCAGAAATTTTTACATTCAAGGTACTGATGAAATGGGCCGTGGCGGCAAGCGCAAAGATTCCTGGTTTTTTTTAATGCCTTCAGGAGTTGCACAAGATGTTATTATCAATATTATGAATCAAGATGAAGATATGTCAGAGGGTGATGCACAAAAATTTGGGTTAGTATTAAATCCATTTTCTGCTCAATTTGGTTATTATGATAGTTATCAAAAACCATAAAAACGGATTTTCATTAATTGAAGTTGTTATTGCAGTTGCGATGATAGGAATTATACTAACATCAGTTTACGCATTGCAGCATGCTTTGCTTAAGCGCGATTTTTTGAGTACAGGGGAGTTGCAGCGCATATTGTTAATAAAAAATGTGTTGTATGATCCTTCCGTAATGCGCGATAATCCTGCAGAGAAATTGAAAAAAGATATACAGATACAAGAGCCAAAGACCACTGTTACGGTGAAGAAGGTGCCATTTAAAAGTAAAGCGTTAAAAGGTATGAAAAATTTAGATTTAATTCGTGTTCGGGCAGCATGGGAAGGTGTTTTTGGTGCGGAAATAATAGAAGCTGGTATTCTTAGTTTTGAGGAACCTAAAAAAGATAAAAAGAAAAAATGAATCGCGGATTTTCATTAATTGAAGTTGTTATTGCAGTTGCTATTTCATCGATAATTGGCGTGTTGTTGTTTAATGTTTTTAGCCAATCAACTCGTGCTTTGCGTATTGTTGATAGTATTGTTTCGACAGACATGAAGATTGTTGGTTTTTATGATCGTTTTGAAAAAGATGTTTCAGGTGCATTTATTCCTATTGTGGGAGATCCTGAAGAATCATCAAAAGTATTAATGAGACAAGAAGGGCAGATTCGTTCGCGAGATTTGGAACGGCAGGAAGTTGAAGGCGATGATAAAAAGAGACAGGCATCGCCTGACCAGACCCCGTCTGACCAGACCCCGCCTGACCAGGAAGGGCCTGGAAAAACGTCTTCACCGAAAATGGTAACCTTGGCCGATATTCAATTAAAGAAACCATTTGTATATGAATCTGATGGTGGTAACTTAAAGCGTTTTTCTTTTATAACATGCAATCCTTTACAGGAATATAAGCAAGTTAAGTCCCGTGTTGCGCGTGTTACATATCAACTTAAATTAGAAAAAGGATCAAAGAATTATTTGTTAATGCGTAAAGAATCACAAAAATTATCACTTAAAGCTGATAAAAAAGCTCGCGAGTACTTGTTATTAAATAACATACAATCATTTAGCCTTACTTTTTTGGCAACAGAGCCACCAAAAAAAGAAGAGAAGAAAAAAGCGTTGGGCCAAAAAGATAAAAAAGCTCCAGCGAAAGACCAGGCCAAGGCTGGTCAGGCTAAGCCTGAAAAGGATGAAAAGGAGTTTGAGGATAAACCTCTTCCGTTAAAAAAATATGAATCATGGCCAGTAGGCAAAGAGGATAAAAAAAATAATCAGGTTCGTGATTTGCCTCAATTTGTTAAGATTTCATTGGTTTATAAAGATCGATATGAAGAAATAGCAAAAAAGTACGAATTCATTGTTCCTATTTTTGGATATCGTGCACCATCGGAAGCAGTGCTTCGTTCTCCGCTGCTTTCACAGCAGCGTATAAAAAAAGATGAAATAGATGGAACATCTAAGGCGAAAAGATGAAGAGACAACAAGATGGCTATATTTTAGTTTTAACACTCGTTGTTTTAAGTTTGGTTGTTATCATTGCAAGTCAGCTGTTTTATTTAAGTTCAGGTTTTACATCGTTTGCACGTGTGTCTGTTCGTAGAGAAAAAGCCAAGCTTCTCGCGCTTAGTGGTGTTCGTATTGCGCAAGCGCAACTTTTTATACAAGCAGAACAAAAGAAGCAAGCGGGGCCTGGTCAGGCGGGGCCTGGTCAGGCGGGGCCTGAACAAACTGCTACTTCAGAATCTCAAGAGCAAGGGAAAGGGAAGCCTGCCACGCAAAACAAGGCTTCTGCAGAAAGTAAGAATAATTTACGGTTACTGAAGCAGGTGTTGCCGATTCTTAATACTTGGCAAACAACTACGTTTACTGAAAAAAAAGATGGATTCACCGGGTCAGTGAAAACTTATGTTTCATGTGAAGATGGCAAAATCAGTCTCAATGTGTTGCTTGGTATGATGACGCAAAAAGGATTGCAAAAAAAACAGAAAGATATTTTGGTTACCTTATGGAAGCTGATTGGCAAATCTGCCGGAGCAAAAGGTGACCTTTTTGTATTGGCGACGGACTTTTTTGAGCGTCGTAATAAAGTGTGGCTTAATGACGTGACTGAACTACTTGATGCGCGAGGGTTTCAGTTTTTTGATGGCCACGTTTTTGTACATATGCCAAATAGCAAAAAAAGTGACAAAAAAAACGTTTACTTAACGGATATTTTTACTCCTCAGTCGCGATATGCTAAACTAGATCCGTGGGTGTTCTCAGCATCAGTTAGAGCCATCTTGGGTTTAAAGCCTCGTCAGGATAGTCCTGCTAAGGTAAAAACCCCGGAGTTGGACAAGCTGTTGAAAGAGGGAAAAACTCAGTTTAATTGGAAACAAGATTGGGATAAATATTTAAAACCGTTGTACGGTAAAGAATTTAAGTCGCTTCCAAAAGATATTGATCTGATATTAGCACCGCAGTTTAATCCGGTAGCGTTTTCGGTTGTATCGTATGGAATAGTGCAAGACGTTGCTCAGGGAGTATATGCAGTCTTCTCACGCAAGAAAGACCAAAGCGGCAACGTTATATTTGTTCCAATCAAAATATATTGGCTTTAGCGCAAACTAAAAGGAATCCGGGTTGCAGATTACGACTGAAACCAAGGTAGGCATGTTTGTCATTATTGCACTTGGTATTTTTGCTTACATGCTATTTCACCTTGGTGTTTTTCGTTTAAATGTTCGAAAATTTAAACCATATAAAACAACATTTCGAGATGTATCTGGTTTGGCAGAAAAGGCTGATGTTAAAATAGCTGGTGTCAAAGTCGGATGGGTTGAAGAGATTGACCTTGATAACGATGTAGCATACATATGTTTAATGATTAATGGTCGGTATCATATGCATAAAGATGCATATGCTGTAGTGCGCCAAGATGGTTTATTGGGTGCAAGGTATGTAGAGTTGGTTTCTGGTAGTCCTGAGCAGCCTGTTTTGCCTTTTGGTTCAACATTGAATCAAGCTGGTGAGTCGGTTGCGTCCATTGATTCATTAATGGTGCAACTTAAACATATAACAGATAATGTACAACAGGTTACCGCCGCTTTAAGTACAGCATTTGGTACAGGTGAACAAGCGTGCAAGATGGAATCGTTTGTTAACAATTTAACACAAGCTTCTGAGCGTATTGCACAAATTTCTGGCGTTCTTGATCGTGCGGTTACCAGTAATGAGAAAAATATTCATGACATAATGCAGGATGTTTGTTGTTTATCAGGTGAAATGAAAAAGATGGTTCCTGAAGTTACGAAGAACATTTCTCATCTTGGATCACGTTTGGATAAAGATGTATTTCCGGCGTTTCAAGAGAGTATTGAAAAGATTGCACAGGTTTTCGATCGAGATTTTGGTTCAGTTTCGCGTAAATTAGAAACGACAGCTAGTTCAATTGAAAAATTAGTTAATGAAGCTCGTGATGGGGTTAAGTCGGTCAGTGAGGTTTCTTCTAAGGTGAATAGTGGAAAAGGGCTTCTCGGTAAGTTAATTAATGATGAGGCAGTATATCGTGACATCAAGAGTGTGACGACGAGCTTTAGACAAAGTGTTAAAAAGTTCGATGATATGAAGGTTGTTGTGGATGCGCACGGTGAATCTATGATGAGGCCTGTAGATAGCTATTGCTATCGAAGTAATTATGGCTACCTTGATGTTCGATTCCATACGGCACCGCAATGGTTTTATGAGTTTCAATTGGTTACCTCTGAACGCGGTTGGCCAGAACGTGCCTATTCTCATACCGATTATTTGAATGAAAATTGTCAGTATGTTGATCCTGATACAATTGTTATAGATAAGGGTAATATCAAAGTTACGCCAAATACTGAGTCAGTATGTTTGCTTCGTAATGCAACTCGTATTGATTTGCAAGTTGGTAAGGTTTTTGACAATGGCTTAACTTTGCGTGGCGGATCTTTTGAAAATACTTTTGGTTTTGCTCTTGATTATAAGTTGCCGATTGATTCAGACGTTTTTAGATGGGAAACTGGAATTGAGGCATATGATTTTTATGGTCGCAACAGACTCGCTTTGGATCGCCGTCCGCATTTAAAATGGACCAATCGTTTATATCTCTTTAATAGTATTTACTTTACCTTCGGTGCAGATGATTTTATTAGTAAGCACAACAAGAATGGATTCTTTGGTGCAGGCCTACGCTTTAGCGACGATGACTTGAAGCATGTTGCGTCGAAGTTGGGCACCTTCGGAACGCATTAACAAGATTTAGGCGGTTAACAACGTTGTCAGGTTCAAGATGGTTGCTTATAACTGTGCATAGATAATTTAGTCTTTTAATTTTTTCTTTTGCATCATCGATACTTGATCTAGTAATAAGAAGTAATGGATGCAAGTAAGCGAGTTGCAATATTGAACCGAGATTTATATAGGATTGAATTGTTTTACGTTCTGACGAACTCTCTTTGAGAAACTGAGGGATATTCATCATGATATGTGCGCCAGGGGTATTATAACGCATTTCTATAGCTTTTTTAATTGATTCATATAATTTTTTTTCTGGAATTGTAACAAGTTTGGAGAAGGGTATTTCTTCAAATAAGTTGCACCAACCTTTTGAGTTATAAATTTTGTAACGAGCATAAAGGGAGTGCGTTAAGAATCCGACATAGGTTGCACCTGCGGCGTATAGAGCTATTTTTTTTGCATTAGTCTTTTGCCATTGAGCGGTTAAATTTTTTGAAACTTCATCGTAAAGTGGTTTAATTGATATGAGTTGAATGACTGAATTGTGAGTGCTTGTGTTTCCTTTTAAATTTATATTAACGTTCATATCTTTTGTGCATAAACATTGTGAGACGAGAAATATTATAGCTAGTTTTTTCATTTTTTTCCTACAAAATTATTTGTGGTTACTCTAGTGTCCTTTTGTTTCTTTGTCAAAAGCGTGCGACATATTTTGTGGAAAAACGCTTGTACTAGAAGGTTATATGAAAGTAATTTTTTTCACGACGAAACAGTCAGGGCCAGGTTGATCCTGGCCTCAGTGATTATTTTTTTTAATCTATAACTTTATAGGTAAAACCGTTGTAACAGATCTCCTTACCTGTTTTTGACACTTTACATACAATGCCTGTTTTTTTAGCACATACTTTATTTGGAGATGAGGCGTTTTTAGTTTGTGCAGGAATACAAACACCTGTACATGTGGTAGCATCGCAATCAGCCGTAGAGTCGCTCTTAGAGTCGCTAGTAGAGTCGCTCTTAGAGACGTTCTTAGAGTCGCTCTTAGAGACGTTCTTAGAGTCGCTCTTAGAGACGTTCTTAGAGTC
>CAZJVC010000038.1:0-9401 GCA_964549515.1 uncultured Pseudomonadota bacterium
CCTTGATCACGCTGTGAGAACCATGTTTTACCATAGTCACAGAAATTGCAGTCTGTGCAACAGCTTTCGCAGTCTGAACAGCTAGTGCATCCACAACCGTCAGAACATGTGCTGCATGTTGAACTGTCGCATGTTGATGAGCATGTATCAGTTGTACAGCATGCACCGTAAGCGGCTGGCATAATTAGAACTAACACCAGCCCAAGTCTGAGCATATTTTTGAAAACAGATTTCATATAGTTACTCCTTTTAGGATTTTACTTGGAGATTAAATTTAATCTTGATTTACACAACACCTAACGTGGTTGTATTAAGTACCAGATCTTTCTTTTTTTTGCCTCCTCTCGCCTTTGTAGATTGTCCTTTATTACCACCTACAGCTTATTGTCGAAGTATTTCTACTCAAAACGCTAATACATTTTATATGTGAAGTCAACTGTTGATACTGCTGGGTCGACAATTAAGCATAGTTAATTATACTCATGAGAAAAAAAAGTTGTAAAGGGTTTATACTCTAATATACTCTCCTAGTCGTTTTTTTGTACAAGTGATAACACGAAAGGAACTGTCAGATGGGAGTTTTAAATTTAATGACCTTTATGCAAGTTGTGTTAGAAAGTTTGCCAATAAGTAGTTCAGGACACTTAAAGTTGCTCTTTGAGATGACTGGATGCGCCGCATGCTTTGAAGTAGAAAATTTTAAGTTATTTTATTATTTCTTGCATGGACCAACATTTTTTATTTTCTCTCTTTTTTTTATGCCTTATTGGATTCGTATTATTCGTTTTCGTCCATTTGTATTCTTTTTTATTATTGAAGCTGTTACTTTCTCAGGATATGGATTGCTATCAACATATCTAAAAACAGTTCCTCTTGCGTTAGGATTTATTATTACATTTATTTCTTTGTTGGCTACGAGGTTCTTATCACAGAGCCATAAAAAGAATGAGTGGTCAAAAAAAGATGCTGTTGTGCTGGGTTGTGCGCAGGTAGCAGCATTAATTCCCGGTATTTCTCGTATGGGAATGTTGTTTTTTGTGGCGCGGAGATTATCGTACTCTTCTTCGGATGCATTTGCGATTGCATGTATTGCAGATATTCCGCTTGCCTTAGGTGGTTTTTTGTTTGGTATAATGAATCTTTGTAAAGGTTCTTTCTGTGTATTTCTTTTTAAAACTTCATTTTTGCTTACGCTTTTATGTGCGTCGGTTTTGGGTTATATGGCATTGTTTTTTGTTGCCTTTCTTGTTAAAAGTAATCGACTTTGGTGGTTAAGTTGGTATATGCTGCTACCAATAGTGTTGTCATTATTTGTGTGAGTGAGGGTGTTTTATGAAAAAGTTGCGTAAATTAGTTGATACTATATTTAAAAGTGAGCGAATTATTGGATTGGTATTATTTGGTGTTGCGTCGTTTTTGTTATGTACTTTATATACGTATAGTACAAGCACCCATTCAATATTTTATGTTGACAGTAGTGTTGAAACATCAACGTTATTATGGATCTTGTCGAGTCTTGCAGCTATTCTTTTTTTTTTATGTGGTGCAGCGGTTATTTTCATTCCACTGATTTTATTTTATAGTTCCTACTTTTTAATAATGAATCGTTCGTTACGTACAGAATGGGACCGCCTTGCGGCTCTTGTTGTGTTAACATTTTCATCAATTTGGCTGTTGGCACATTCGTCAGGCCTTGTGTGGCGCCAAATGGTTTTGAAGGGTGGTTTGGTTGGTGATTGGTTAGTTGGTTTATTGCCATTTGATTCTACAGTTTCGTATATGGTTGGTGTAGCTTTTTTTCTTTCCTCCTTTATTATATTTACGCGGTTAAGCTTTGTTTTACCTTTTTATTATGGTGTGCGTGCGTGTAAGCGTGCCGGTGTACATCATTGGATATATCGTTGCTACAAGCCAATAAAAACTGGACTTGTTTTTACGTTCGGCGGTGTTAAGTGGGTTTATTATTTAGTAGCAGGGCATGCGGTAGAGAAAGATTCGGCTATACAGTTTGATAAAGAACAGGCAGAACAATTGCCAGTGCTTGAACGCATTGCTAAAGATGTCTTTTGGCGCGATTATACTGATATTAATGAAGGATCTGGTCTGCAATTTGAACTGCAAGAAAATGATATTGTGCGAGAAACTACAAAGGTTCCAGCTTATCGATTGCCTCGTTTAGATTTGTTTACCGTAATTGTAGATGAGAAAAATCAAGATGCATTAAAAGCTGAATTAGAGAAACGTGCACAAATATTAGAAGATAAGTTGGCACGTTTTGGCATTGAGGGAAAAGTTGTACATATTAAACGTGGACCAGTCGTAACATGTTTTGAATACCACCCAAAGGATGACACCAAGTTAAGTAGAATAACGGCATTGGAAGACGATTTGGCTCTTGCACTCGAAGCCATGTCACTACGTATATTGGCGCCAATACCAGGAACATCGGTTGTTGGGTTTGAAGTTGCTAATAAAAAACGACAGCAGGTTTTGTTGGCTGACAGTATTCATAGTGATGAATATAAAAACTTTACTGGAACGTTACCCCTTATTCTTGGAAAGGATACGATTGGTAAAGATCTTGTGGTTGATCTATTCGATATGCCCCATTTGCTTATAGCAGGTTCTACAGGTTCAGGTAAATCTGTTGCGTTAAATGTAATGTTAATGTCATTGCTTTGTCGTAAAAACCCTGATGAATTAAAATTAATTCTAATTGATCCTAAGCGATTAGAATTTTCTGCCTATGCTGATATTCCTCATCTTCTGTTTCCAATTGTGACTTTGCCTAAGCGTGCGATACAAGCTTTGAAATGGGTAGTTAAAACAATGGAAGAACGGTATGACGTAATGTCAAAAGAGGGTGTGCGTAGTATTGTTGATTATCATAAGCAGGGTGGAAGTAAAGCGAAGAAGGCGATGCCGTACATCGTCGTTGTTATTGATGAACTTGCAGATTTAATGATGACATCGGGCAAATGTGTTGAAGAATGGATTGCTCGCATTGCCCAGATGGCACGTGCCGCTGGTATACATATGATTGTTGCAACGCAACGTCCATCAGTTGATGTAATTACTGGATTAATTAAAGTTAATTTTCCAAGTCGCATTTCATTTCGTGTGACATCAAGAGTTGATTCACGAACAATTTTAGATGAGTCAGGTGCGGAAAAATTGTTGGGTTGTGGCGATATGCTGTTTTTGGATGCGAAGCAGTCGGTTATTAAAAGAGCGCATTGTGCATATGTTTCTGATGAAGAAATTAAGCGTGTTGTAAATCATATGCGTGGACAGTTTGTTGCAGATTATTTAGACTTTGATGAGCAGGGTGTTTCTGCCGTGAACGTGCGTGATGAAGATGATGAGTTGTACAATGAGATTGTATCTTTTTTACATGATGTTGATGAGGTATCAATATCGTTGTTGCAGCGTAGATTTAGAATTGGGTACAATCGCTCGGCACGCCTCATAGATATGCTTGAGTTGCAAGGACTCATTATGTCACATGATGGTGGAAGAGCGCGAAAAGTTGTTAAACAGGGCTAAACAATTAAAATATACTTGACAAATGTGCAAAAAAAAGAGAAATTTGTTTTCGTATTTGAGCTATAGAAAAAGGCGCCTTCAGGATGGAGAATGTGATGTTCGATAAAAAGTTTGTTCTTTCTGTGTTGCCCAAAGCTGAAATTTTGTGTGATGTGTTTTCTTCTGACTTTGGATTTTCTATTGATACACGAACATTGAAAAGGAATGATATCTTTATTGCGTTGCCTGGTGAACATGTTGATGGACATGATTTCATTGTAAAGGCGCTTGAAGGTGGTGCTTCCGGCTTAATTATTCAAGAAACGAAAAAAGATATGTTGCAGCAATGTGATGCTCAAATTTTAAAAAACAAGTTAGTGATCGTTGTTCAAGATACGTATCAGGCATTGTATAAACTTGCAGCAGGTTGGCGCAATCTTTTCAAGATTCCAATTATTGGTATTACTGGTTCGGTAGGAAAAACATCCACTCGTGAAATTGTTGTGAATATTTTGCGAGAAAAAGGGCTGTCATACGAAACAACCTCAGGAAATTTTAACACATCGATTGGCTTGGCTTTGAGTTTACTTAAACTGCGGCCAGAGCATCAGGTTGGTGTATTTGAGGTTGGCATAAGTAAGCGTGGTGAGATGAATCATGCGGTTGACGTTCTTAAACCAACAATTGCAGCAATTACTATGGTTGGCCATAGCCATATGGAGGGACTTGGTTCATTGATTGATATTGCACATGAGAAGCGCGATATTTTTAAACATTTCAATGCGGATAGTGTTGGTGTTATTAATGGGGACCAGCCACAATTGGCGCAGGTCGGCTATACGCACCCTGTTTTGAAATTTGGATCAAAATCTACAAATCAGATTCAAGCTCGCAAAATAGGCATTAGAAATAATCACATTGATTTTGTATTAAAAATTTATGGTAAAAAATATAATGTCCATGTTGATGGTGTGCATGAAGGGCGTGTGTATAATGCGCTTGCGGCAGCATCAATTTGTTATTTGCTTAAAATAGATAATGCAGCGATTATTAGTGGAATAAATAAACCTGTAACTGTGCCACGACGTTTTGAGCCGTTACCGTTAAAGCGTGGTAACGGTTTTTTAATTGATGATTGTTATAATGCAAGTCCAGAAAGTGTAAAGGTTGCCTTGCTTGCGTTAGAAGCAATTAAAACTGAAGCGTATAAAGTTGCTGTCTTAGGTGACATGTTGGAGCTTGGTGTAGATAGTCCATTTTGGCATCGGCAAATTGGGCGTTTTTTACGTAAGGCTCTCTCAATTCAAGAAGTAATTTTAGTTGGCAAGCATATTAGTCAGGCTTGTCCTTTGGTGCCGAGTAGTATAAAAGTTTCTGTTGTGAATACACCGCAAGAAGCGATAGCTCTTATTGAAAAACTAAATAAAAAAGAGTTGTTAATAGTTACCAAAGCTTCACGTGCAGTTCACCTAGATGTTATTGCTGATACGCTTGCACAACGGCCAATTTCTTTTGAAGCCGCCAAGCGAATATCAGAAAAAGTTTTTGAAGATATAAACCAAAACAATCATATTTATGCGCAGTAATTGATGAAAAATACATATCACAAACCAGTATTAGTTAAAGAAGTTTTAGAGTATATTGATCCGCAACCTAACGGTCTATATATAGATGTAACATTTGGTGGCGGTGGCCATACGCGTGCAATTTTAGAAGCAGAGCCGACGTGTAAAGTTGTTGCCTGTGATTGGGATAAAATTGCTCTTGAAACAAATGCTGAAAAATTAGCCGATGAATTTGGAGATCGTGTACAGTTCATTTGGGGTAATTTTGCACATTTATACAAGTTGTTAAAGAAAGAAAAGATTACTAATATTGACGGAATTTTAGCAGATTTCGGGACATCGCAAGACCAGATTTTTAATCGTGAAGGTTTTTCTTTTGCTATTGATTCACCGCTGGATATGCGCATGTCTCCTGCACATCAACGGCTAACTGCCGCGGATATTGTTAATAGATTTTCTGAGCAAAAATTAGCGCAAATGTTTTTTGATTTGGGTGAAGAGCGTTTTTCGCGACAAATTGCGCGTGCTATTGTTCAAGATAGAGTTCAGGCTCGCTTTAAAACTACAAAGCAATTAGCAACGTTGATTGAACGAGTAGTGCCAGCTCATAAGGGACGTCGTAAGGTTCATCCGGCGACACGTGTTTTTCAGGCACTGCGTATACATGTAAATCATGAATTAGAGAATATACAGGCGTTTTTAATGGGAAGTTTGCGTCTTTTAAAGCCGGGAGGCCGGTTGGTTTGTATCAGCTTTCATTCCTTGGAAGATCGTCTTGTTAAGAGATTCTTTCAAGAACATTCTAGCATGCCTGGCCGTGAAGGTTTTGAGCTTTTAATGAAAAAGGTGGTAGTGGCTGGAGATGAAGAAGTTGAAGAAAATCCCTCATCACGTTCTGCGCGATTGAGGGCAGCAAAAAAAAGCTAAAAATAGTTAAAATGCAATTGACAAGGTAATGATAAAAAGATAGATTGAAAGGGAGAAACGAAGAGGATTGAAGAAGAAATAACTTTCTGTATTAAAAGGTCAGAAGTAAGTGTGCTTACGATTTGCTTAAAGGTATTAAACATGAAAATCACAGAAGTAAAAATTTATCCAGTAGAAGATGGTGGTAGACTTAAGGCATATGCAACAATGGTTTTTGACGATTGTTTCATTGTCAGAGATTTGAAAGTAATTGAAGGAGATAAAGGATTCTTTATCTCAATGCCATCACGCAAACGCAAAGATGGTTCTTTCAGAGACATTGTTCATCCACTTAATTCGGACACACGTTCTGAAATTGAAAAGACTATTGTCGAAGAATATACGCGTTCTGCAGAAGGCAGCATCGCTGAATAAAGAATAAGGTTTGGGGCGTAGCCAAGTGGTAAGGCACCAGTTTTTGGTACTGGCATACGGAGGTTCGAACCCTCCCGCCCCAGCCATAAAAATTTAAAATTACGTTTTAAATTTTTGTTCGCTGTAAAATCGTCTTAAGAAGTTCTGCATAAGCAGGAAATTTTTTGCTTATTTCTTCTATTAATTCTTCATCGTATCCGTGTGTTGTTAAGTTGCGGTGATCGACCATTTTAATAGCGACACGAACTTCAGGAGCAGATAGAATTTTTGCTTTTAGAGCTTCTCGGAAAACGGTTTTTGGTGTTTTGATAGTAAGGATTCGACCTTCTGTTTGTAAATATTCACTCAGATATTTCCATGTTGTATCAAAGGTATATTCAAAGCGCTGAATCATCGCATCACGATAGGTTTTGTAGATGGCTTCGGGATCTTGTTGTGCACATCGTGCAAGTGTAGATACGTTTTTTATATCTTCAAGTGCTTTTTCAAGTGTTGCAAGAGAGTTAGTAGCTTTTTTGAATTTATTTTGAAGTTTTTCGTTTTCTATGGCCATAGGATCCCATCTTTTAAAATCTGTGTTTTTAGATCTTTGGAAGTAGCGTGTAAATCTATAATATCTACCGTGAATGGAATGGTACTTTCTTCTGCCTTTTCTTTAATGATACCTAGAATGTCTGAATCAATTTTTTTTCCATTGTTTAACGCAATATCAATGTCAGATTCTGATACATGATCTTTTCGTGCTCGTGATCCAAAAAGATAGATTTTTGTTTGTGGAAGATGTTTTTTTATTATTTCGATGAGAAGCTTTTTGTCTTCTTCAATCACAAAGGAATTCCTAACGATTTATTGTTTGATGTTATGCTAACACAATACGATATCCAAATCAAAACAAGGTAAAATAACTTTATGTTTGGTTAATTTTATGTGTTTTTTGCTAATGGTTGGACGTCTTCTTCAAAATATTTATGGAATGCCGTAGGTAAATTTTTATAGTCTTCAGCATTGAATAGATGGGAGAAATCTATACCACAATAGGTATTCCAGAATAAAATATTTTTGCCTTGCAGTTTTCCTGTCGCGGCATCATCTATGATGGCAGCTACTGGTTTTGCACTATAGGTGCCTTCAAGTTTTATATTTTCCATTTGTTTAAATAATGTAAGAGCCGCAATTGCTTCAGGGATAAAGAGACCATATTGTGGTCCACAGAATTTTTTATTCAGTATCAAATCGTCTTTTGGAAATGAAAAAAGTGGAAATGATGTATCAAGTGTATGAAGTTTTTCATTTGTTTCTTTAAAAAGTTTTTGTATTTCTAACAAAAACCAATCTTTCTCTTCTTCTGGTTCAACGCACACGCCAATCAACTTGGATTTGAGATTTGTTGCCTTCAAGCCAAGTAATAGTCCCGCAGTTGTAGCGCAACTACCTGTAGCGACATAAATAAAGTCCGGGGCTGCGATTTTTTTTGTTGCTATTTGTTCTGCTAATTCAAAAACAGCATTAACAAATCCGATTGTTCCGATACTATTTGATCCTCCTGTTGGTATAAGGTATGCTGTCGAATCGTTTTTTAATATTTCATTAGCGGCGGTATCGCGTGTTGCATTATTAGGAAAGAATTGTAGTTGGGCTTTGTAATGATTATCAAGTAAGAGGTTATGGCGGACTACATGCGAATTTGGTTGATTTTTCAACATTAAAATTGTTTTGAGCTTCTGTTCATGCGCATAGACTGTTGTTGCTAATGCATGGTTTGATCCAGCGGAGCCGTAGGTAATAATTGTTTGAGCTTTATTTTTTATTGCATCGGCGAGGAGAAATTCTAATTTTCGCACTTTATTGCCGCCATAGAGGCACCCATCATCAGTTTTTTTTCCGGTCAAATCATCGCGTTTGATAAATATGGAGTTGCATTCTACAGAATTACCAAAATTGTTAAGTTTCTCAATCGGGGTGGGTAAATTGCCAAGCGTTATGTGGGAGATGTGTTTTTGCAAATTAGGAAAGTGTTTAAAGAGGGGCCGTTGTGCATTGATACCAAGGGTGAAGATAAAGTTTGAAGCGAGTAACGATACTTTAAAAAGCGTCATGATAGTTACCGATCCTAAGTTTTCTGTTATTCTATTAACAGAATTATTATGAATAAAGAGCTTAACACATAGGGGAAGAAATGAAATATTCATTGCGAAAAGGTCTTAGTTTTGGTCTTACGTCCGCTGTTATTACAACATTAGGACTTATGGTTGGTTTATACTCAGGTACATATTCAACATTGATTGTGTTGGGTGGAATTTTATCGATTGCTGTGGCTGATTCATTCTCAGATGCATTAGGAATTCATGTTTCAGAGGAGGCGTGCGGAGAGCTTTCTTTGAAGGAAATATGGATTGCAACAATAGTTACATTTTTTACCAAGTTTATTTTTGCTTTAACATTTATGGTTCCTGTATTACTGTTTCCTCTAAATGTTGCTATTTGGATATGCATTGCATGGGGCGTATTTTTGATTGGGCTTTTTAGTATGTATATGGCAAAGAAACAAGGAAATAATCCTTGGTTGGTTGCGATGGAACATGTTTTTATTATGTTGGTCGTTATTGCGATAACGTATTTTATTGGAAACTGGATATCAAATCATTTCGTATAATTCAGGATTATCCTGAAATTGCAACAAATTAAGGGATTTTTTTATGCAGAAAAAATTATATCTAGCATCGAAGTCGGTGCAGCGTGGGCGGTTGTTAAAGGATGCAGGCATAAGTTTTGATGTTATTTCTCAAGATGCAGATGAAAGATCATGTGACTGGGGAATGCCAATGCAAAAACTGACAGAACATATTGCTAACCTTAAAATGGAGGCGGCCGAGGTTCCTGAAGGTCAGGTTCCTGAAGGTCAGGTTCCTGAAGGTCAGGTTCCTGAAGGGCAGGTTCCTGAAGGTCAGGTTTCTGGTGGTAATGATAATG
>CAZJVC010000039.1:0-4677 GCA_964549515.1 uncultured Pseudomonadota bacterium
TTTGGTTCTGATCTAGATGAACATTTTAGTTTTGGGTTTAATAATGCTAACCACGATTTTTTCACTCATTCTTGCTTGTCCATCCCAAGCTCCTTTCTCGTTCATCCTGAGCGGGAGTCGAAGGATACGATCTTGATTCATTTTTGCATTGAGCTAATGTTTTTATTTTCTTCCATTTTTTTTGTATCAGTGCTTCTTTTTTTTGCCGTGACCAACCTTTAATTCTTCGCTCCATTATAAATGCTTCATCTCGTGTACCAAACGATTCAACAAAAACAACCTCAATAGGTAATCTCCTACTTGTATATCTAGCTCCCTCCCCAACATGATGCTCTGATATGCGTTTTTCAATATCATCAGTATGCCCAACGTAGTAAGATTTATCAGAGCATTGTAGTATGTAAACAAAAAATGTATTCATTTTAAAATTGAGTTAAAAAGTCCAAGCTGCCGCTACTTAATAAACGAATATCGTTGATACCATATTTCAACATGGCGAGACGCGTCAACCCAAAGCCAAATGCAAAACCAGAATACTTGTCAGAATTAACTTTGCATGCTTTCAGGACATTAGGATGAACTAGGCCAGCACCAACTACTTCTATCCAGCGTGAACCTTTACACACAGAGCATCCTTTTTTACAAAAGATACATTGCATATCAATTTCGACGCCCGGTTCAACAAACGGAAAATAGCTTGGCCGCATACGAATTTCTATATTCTTTTTCTCAAATAACGATGAAAGAAAAACCTTTGTTGTTGCAAACAAATTACTCATCGATATATTTTCTGAAACCAAGAGCCCCTCTGTTTGCATAAAAACATAGTCATGTGTTGCATCAGTTGCCTCATAACGGTAGCATCTTCCTGGTGAAAGAACTGCAAACGGAGGTTTTTGCGACAACATCGTACGAATTTGAACATTCGAAGTGTGTGTTCGCATTAATTTTCCAGGCAACTCAAGCCACAAGGTATCTTGCATATCACGCGCAGGATGATCAGCTGGAATATTTAACGCTTCAAAATTCATAAATTCATTTTCAAGTTCTGGACCTTCGGCGATCGCATAGCCCATAGAAATAAAAACATCCTCAATTTTTTGTACCAAATAAGTATAAGGATGCAACGAACCAGTTAATCGACCAGAAGAATATGCAGTTACATCAAATGACGATTTCTTCTTTTGTTCTAGTTCATAGTAAGAACGTTTTAGCTCTTCTTTGCGTACTTCAAGCTGTTCAAAGACTTGTTGGCGTAAGTTATTGAGCAACGGCCCAAAGACTCTTTTTTCTTCTGGTGTCATTGCTTTAAGACGGGCCATTAGCTGCGCAAGTGCACCTTGTCGCGTCAAATAATCTAAGCGAACTTGTTCTAACTCAGATTCTGTTTGCGCCTTTGCCAAAGCGTTAACAATATTCTTTTGAAGCTCTTTAATGATCTTTTTTAAATCTTTCATGAATTGCATCACCCTTTAAAAAAGGAAAACTCCTTATCGTAAGAGTACCATACTAAGACTAGAATTCAATGAATAACACCACTTCAAACTGAAAGTGATCTCTCTAAAACAATCGCAACAATATTTTTTAATAATTTATAATGATCAGGGATAGAATCACTTACCATTTGAGCAACTTCTTCTTTATAAATATGTGAAGTTAAATTTCGATGATCAACCATATACATAGCCTGCTCGGCTTGCCTCTCCGTGATTAACCGAACATTACAAAGAGCACGAATCGTTGCTTTTGGTGAATTTATATTAAGAGTAACCTTTTCAACATCTATCAGGTACCATTTAAGATATTTCCAAAAAAGGTCAACACAAAATTCAAAACGTTGAATCATAGAATCGCGCAAGGAACGCAACAATGTATCACGATCTTCAAACACCTTTTGATAATCTGCTGGAAATTCCGTAAGGTTCTCTGCGCTTTGATAACTTACAATACTTTCATTAAGTCTATGCAGTGCCTGCATCATGCTTTTTTCTTTTTTTAATTCCATTGAATCCAATCCTTTTTAATTTCTTTTAAGAATTCAGATGAAACATCATGCACATCAACTACATCAACAAAAAGAGGTATTGTCGATTCTTCAAGATCCTCCTTAATATCACTGATAATAGACCGCCCAATCTTCTTTTTATTATCTAGCGCCAAATCAACATCAGAGCCTTCTCTATGATCCTTTCGCGCACGAGAACCATATAAATAAATTGATGTATGTGGAAGATGTTTTGTGATAAGTTCAATTAATCGATTTTTGTAACGTTCCGTCATTATCTTTTTATCTTTAGTTTAGCAGGATTATCCTGAACAGCTACCCATTAAAATTCAATTAACAATCCAGCGTACCATGAATTTTCATTCGGTATATTTTCACCAGCAACAAGATATGAAAAGCCGCCAAAAATTGAACCATACAAAGTATTAAAGAAAAATTCAGCGCGAAGTTTATGGCCAATTTGCCGTGTTAAATATGACAATGAGTTCGGATTAAGAAGTTGCTGATCGCCTCCAAAATCATTGGCATAAGTATACGGAATACTTACAGAGTCGCGTTGTTTGAAATATAATTCATAGCCAGCATTTACACCAAATTGGTGTGAGCGAGGCTCAACTATATTTACATCAAGGAAAAGTTTTAAATATTGCCACGATATATTTGCTCTAATGCAAGGACCAATATTTTTTATACAGGCACCGCAGAATGGTGCCGCAACATTTTCGTATCCTCTAAGCACAAAGTGATAACCAAAATCTGCATTAAGCGATAACCAGCGCAACATTTGCCAACCAATATCAACACCAGGACCAATGTCAACGTGCCCATTATTGCCAAGTGGATAACAAAAAACATTCAAAGGATTTTCACACTTTTTACCTGTAGGAAAAATAAATTCACAATTTAATTCAGTCCACCACTCAGTGTTTGGCCACGTCCATTGCATAAAGAGTTGCGTGCTCAGATCACCAAGCCCAGTCATCTCTTGCGTACCTAAATTAATATTATGAGAAATTAAATAATCGATAACCGAACTGTCAATCTGCCCACTAATAATACTTTCAATCTCACTGCGCAATGCATTTGCAACAGGAAGCATTTCAAACTCGGAACCATTCCAACTTACCGTTGAAACCATCCATAATTGTGATTGATTTGTAGGGCTTGCTGACAACGGAGAATAATCTGTTGATGGGTTAAGCCTCCCTCGCTGATCATTACTAATGCCTGTTCCATCAGCTGAAATAAGCGGCAACGAATTTACCGTTGTATTAACAGCAGCAAAAGGTAGGCTTGGCACTGTTGAATCAGAACGCTTAATAAAGCTTACTGGTGCATCCGTGCTTTTAGCTACTACTGCATCATTCATGCGAAGCGGAACAGAATCATAATCAACAAGTAATGAACTTGAATCATTCTGAACAACTAACAAATTACTTAAAAAATCCATGCGATAGGCAAAAGAATTATCAACGACCGATTCTTCTGTCCCATCCGTAATACTCTCATTTGTTAATTTACGAACATCATCAATTGAATCAACTTCACTCTCAGCATCTGCGCCACTATAACGTCGCGCCATACGTATCGAACGAATCGGCAAATATGCGCGCGCACCAATGCGCACTTTTTTCCGCCTAAACTCAACATCATGCGCATACTCCAACCCAACGTGGCCACCCTTTTCATAATATTCAATTCGTGGCTGAATCTTGGAAACACTCACCCAAGGATTTTCTGATACAGTTACCTGAGAACCTGCAAATGCTTCACTTAACGTAAAACAAGACTTGCCAAAAACAAGCGTCGACAACGGAACCTTCCATTTACCGTTACATGAAAAGGCCTTGTCGGCGGAACGGGAATAACCAACCCCCCAAACGTTAAACGTATACTCTCTTTCTTCTTCTTCTTCATCCGCGTCCATATCAATGTAATAATTATCGGCAGCAGATGGCAATTGCAAAGAAGAGTCAACCTGATGCATCTGGTCATTAAGCTCGGCATATTCAAAATCATTGCCTTGTACATTTACACAAAAGACAATCAGAAAACCAAACATCAATATTTTTTGCTTCATATACATCCCTTGCATCAGAACCTGCTTCTACTCTTGCAAATCCTGAATACTCTTTGCAAGGACCTTCTTCTCTTTTTTCAATATTTCAATTTGCTTTGAAAGTTGCTTTACTAACAACTGATCCCCTGCCATTACCTTGCTATTATCTTTCAAGCGGCCAGTATCTTTCTTGCATACTTGATATTCTACATTCAGACTCTTTATCTCGCCCTGCAACTGTTCTATCTCATTTTCTAATACTGCCGACTGTTCTGCTTTTTTCCTTAGTTGCACTTCCTCTTTACTTAATAACTTAAGCTTGCCAGCCACACTCTTAACCTCACCTTGCAGCTGTTCTACCTCATCTTCAAATTGTGTCGCCTGCGCGCCCTTCTTCTCAAGTTGCATACGCACATTCTGAATATCTTTTTCCTGTTTACTGCGATCCTTGCTTAATTCTTTCGCCTCTTGTGTCAGTTTTTTGTTCTGCGTAATTAATTCTTTATTCTCATCACGCACACGATCAAAATCTTTCAAGCGGCCAACATCTTTTTTACAACTTTGATGTTCTACGTTCAAACTCTTTATCTCAGTTCTTAGTTGCTCAACTTCA
>CAZJVC010000039.1:4777-9367 GCA_964549515.1 uncultured Pseudomonadota bacterium
ACTTTGATGTTCTACGTTCAAACTCTTTATCTCAGTTCTTAGTTGCTCAACTTCATCCTCTAACACTGCGGCTTGTTCTGCTTTTTTCCTTAGTTGCACTTCCTCTTTACTTAATAACTTAAGCTTGCCAGCCACACTCTTAACCTCACCTTGCAGCTGTTCTACCTCATCTTCAAATTGTGTCGCCTGCGCGCCCTTCTTCTCAAGTTGCATACGCACATTCTGAATATCTTTTTCCTGTTTACTGCGATCCTTGCTTAATTCTTTCGCCTCTTGTGTCAGTTTTTTGTTCTGCGTAATTAATTCTTTATTCTCATCACGCACACGATCAAAATCTTTCAAGCGGCCAACATCTTTTTTACAACTTTGATGTTCTACGTTCAAACTCTTTATCTCAGTTCTTAGTTGCTCAACTTCACCCTGTAATATAGCGGCCTTATCTTCTTTCTTTTGTAAAAATACTTGTTGTTTTTCACGAGTTTTATGCAACAATTCATAGTCGTCTTGAATCTTTTTAAGCTCTTTCTTAAATCGTTTGTTTTCTTCCTTAATATGAAAAACCTGTGAATTGCCAAAAAAAATCTTCACAGGCTTTGTTTTCTTAGGCCGACCTCTTTCCGTGTCTTTTAAATTATGTCGTTTAAACCGAGGATAATATGAATCAGCAGTAAACAATGCACGCCCCGTCAACTTACTCAACGGCAACAACATTGCTATACACAAGAATACGATACGGTTCATTACAATCCTCTCATCTCACAATTTGTATGGCATTATTAATTCTTCCATTTTTACTGAGATTAATATAGAGTGCCCCAACACGCAATGAAAAATCTGGCGGAACTCGATCACCATACGGACCAAGTACGCGTACCCATCTTTTACGACAAATCGTATCGTTGTACACATACCCAATCTGATTATTACCAACTGTTATTCGAGCAAAATTTGCCGCTGGCGCGGACATTGATCGCGCCGCTTTTGTTTTAAATACATTAAAGAAATTTTGTGGTATACCGCTCGCACTAAGTGCAGTAATATTTACTGTGTTATTGTCATCCCGAACAAGGTCTGTTGAAGAAAACAACCCAGTACTATTTGATGCCGTTGTTAAAACAGTTGGATGTACCGATGCCACACCGGAACCAATGCGTATCATATTGCCACCACCAAGCGCACGAAAATCATCAAAATCTGTGATATTTAATGAATATGCGGCTGGTCCAATCGCAAACAACGCAGCCTCCGTCGAAGAACCAGGAAGAATGGTATTGTGCTTCATAAAACCTTGCACAATATTTAACGCAAAAGCATTTACATTATAAAGTGATCCAACCAACCAACCGTTCGGTGTTTCTTGATGCTTATCAACAATACCAACACCAACTCCAAAAAAACCCTGACTATTAATTTCAAACAATGCGTCCGGACCATTCAGTTCAAGTGTAAAACTAACAGTATTACTTGGTGTATTTGTTGTATTGCCAATTTGAACAGCACCACCAAAAAAACTTTCACTTCCAATTTGAAATGATGCATTATCTTGAATACTCACTTCAAAATCTGTTGATTTAATCGAAGAAACAAGATCTTGCCATTCAAAACTAAGATACGCATCTTTTTGAATATAACACACAGCATCTTCATCAAAAGTTATTTTTCCAGAACCAATAAATGGCACACGAAAATCATCAGTACTTGAAACCGACGTCCCGGCTGCTGGAGCACTTTCAATTTCATTTTGAATGTGAAGTTCTGCTTGACCCGTAAAAAACATTGAACCACCACCAAGCAACAGTTGTGATCCAGGTTCAAAAATAAGTTTTACCTCTCCACTAAATGCTAAACGCATATTATCGGAAGTAAACGTACTCAAATCAAGAACGCCTTCACGTTTAACACGCAAAATTCTTGAATCTTTTGCATTGATATATAACTTTTGTACTTCCGATTGTCCAAAGGTTGGACCAGCCATAATATGGCAATAATTATTAATTTCCACATCAGTATTCAGATCAATAACACCATTACCATCTGCCACTAACATTACACCATTAATACCCAAAACAACCGCAGCATCAATGCTATCTCCTCGTGTATTATTATTGCCGATACCAACCTTTCCATCATTTTTCACAGCCACTAAACCAGTTGGCGCTTCAGAAGAATCATAACCCTTTAAAAAAACAAGTTCACGAACCAAACCACCATCTACCATGATATGCACCGGATCACCAATGCGCGATCGCTTAATTTGTAGCTCATCAACTGAACCTTGTATCGTTGGCAAGTGGTACAAATTTGCCGCGACAACACCTTGCCCCAAACTACCAACAGGATCAAATGGAATGAAACCACCGTCATAATCTTTAACTGTTCCCTTCCAATCAATAGTAAAATCAGAAACATTTAATCCAGCCGCAATAACCGTCTGATCAGTTGCAAGATTAAGATTCCATTTTGTAATACCCGTACTAGCGCCAAAGTTGATACGATTTTTTGGTAAATCAATCGTTGCCGTTGAGGAACTTGTTGTAACCATCATGCTAAAATGCGCACGCGCTGTTGTTGCAATACTAATTGTTCCGTTGATATCAACAAACATCCCACCTTGACCGATCGTTCCCGAAAGTTCCGGCTGCCCAACCGTACCACCTTGCGACATGAAAGAAAAAAAGTTGCCGTTGATATACAATTTCGGCAACGTTGTAAGCGTAACGCCACTTGTGGCACTTTGCGAACCAATCTGAATATTACTTTCATTACCCAAAAACAATGTCTGTATACTTGTTTGCCCCGAAATATCTCCAGTAATACCAGAGATAACTGTAGAATCATTAACCGCTGTTACTAAATCAAGTTGATGTGTATAGCCTGCCGTCTGATTAACTTCTTGATAAATATCTAAATAACTCGCACCATCCACGACACTCGCATAGTCATATGCGTATGAACCAGGATTTGTTCCTAAAATTAATGAACGCCCAGTTCCTTTATCAATCGGTCGCCCATTCTGATAAAAACGTAGATATGATTGATTCGCTTGATTAAGTGTCGTATTCGTAATAAATAAATCAACACCAGTTAATGCCGCACTCGTATGTAAATTAACGGACGAGTTATAGAGCGCGATTTTCGGTCGAGAAAGATTTCCTTCCGTTACCAACTTGAACGTCTCACCACCAATATATGTTGGCTCAGAATTTTGTGGTGTATTCGTTGCATTCACTTCATGAAAGAAATCATCGTGCCGAATAATCATATTTTGAAAATTTGTACGATTATTAACGAGCATGGATCCCTTTGCATATTGCAAAAGATAACCGTCCGCATCTTCTGCAAAAGTAATTTTAGGAAACTTCGCATCACCAATCCCAATTTCAATTAAACCACCTGTCGGATCAACTTCACGCGACAAAATATTAATAATATTGGTGCCATCACTTGCACCCAAAACGTTGAGCGCCCCTTCGACATCAAAGATAATATTTCCTTCACGTGCCGGTTGCGCTGTTGGCGTAATCGTAAATGAAAAAACTGAATCAACCTGTTCCGTACAAGAACCATTAAGATCTGCTCCTGAACGAAAAAAGATGCCGCTATTTCCTTCCATCAAAATCCTTGAATCAAGAGCTCCCGTTGTTCCAGCAGGTGCACCATCAACAAATAATGCTGAAGCATTCCGTGCCTTTAAAATTTCTTCCGGCAACCGATCTCCCAGAATTGTTGTCGGAGATGACCATGGATTAATGTTCGTTGTCGTACCAACATAATCAAGATAGGTATTATTTTTTAATGTAAGCGTACTATTCGTTCCCAAAATAAAACCACTTTGCACACCATCATATGCACTATTGCGTGTTGGGTCGACATATAACTCTGGCAAATTAACATTTTTATTAATTACTAACGTATTGGCAAAAGCTGAAGCATTTGTAACTGCCTTAAGTTCCACTATCGGTTCCAAACCAGCAGGCATAGACAAAAATACAGCAACATTATTTGGATCGGTTAAATTCGCAACATAGTGCCCAGAAACAATGAAGCCCGCATCTTCTCCAATTTCAAGATAGGTACGCCCGACAGCATTTGTATTTTGTGTATCAAAAATAAAAGCCCCACGCTCTGTGGGACTATTTGCCAATAATGTTGGCGCAATAAATGTCACCAGCGAATTATCTAAAATTTTAAAGGCCGCATGTTCAACAGTATTATCACCGCGCTGTATCACGGTTCCATCAGTCGCGTTTTCCATTGAAATAAAATAGCGAACACCGTCGTCACCTTCTTCACCCGTTTCGCCATTCCGCAAGGTTATCGTTCGCCCGCCATTAATTTTCCAATTAACAGTTCCTTTACCTCGTTGAATAATTTGAAAAAATCCGCTCGTACCACCAGCAAAATCAAGATCATAATCACTGGTAATATCAAACGTAATTTCTTGCCCTGAATTCGTAATAAGCTCTAAAATATAATTAGTACCGGTAACGCTCCCGTCAGAATTAATTACGGTAACATTAACGTTTGTTGTTAAAGCACTAATACTTAAATTCGAGGTTAAGGTACAAGCTCCATTAATTTGCAAATCTT
>CAZJVC010000040.1:0-4498 GCA_964549515.1 uncultured Pseudomonadota bacterium
ATGAAACAGTCGTTGTTACTGGTGAACGAGTTGGTGTTATGCTAAGTCGAATCAGAAAATTAAAAGATTGAAAAACAGTTAGAATCATCGAATTTAATAAAACCATGATTATTCAATTCAAATCTATAATATCCGTTCGCCCTGAGGAGGTATCGTTAGATACCGTCTCGTGGGGTGCGAACTCGATCACTTCTTTTTGTTTTTTTAACAAATAACCAATTATCCTCCAATTTTCACTTACATTTTTTTAGATATCTTATTATAGATCAATTTTTATTATATTTATTTTGAGTTCGCACCCCACGAGACGCCGACTACATCGGCTCCTCAGGGCGAACGGATAAAGATCAAGTTTACGTTAATTCAAACAATTAAGCATCTAGTTCTATTTCCTGATTCGACTAATTATTGCAAAATAGAAAACATTTATTGCAGAATAGAATAGATAGAGTATAGGGGAAGGGATGAAGAGGTTGTCATTTGTTTTATTCAGGATAATCCTGTTGTGTTTGTTTTTGGGATCATTGTCTGCAAGGCGTGTTGTAGTGATTGGTGGTGGGTTGGCTGGATTAGTTGCTGCCATCGAAGCACATAATAGAGGTGCAGAGGTTGTTTTGTTAGAAAAGGAAATAAGTATTGGAGGTAATTCTATTAAAGCATCGAGTGGTATGAATGCTGCGTGTACGTTTGCACAAGAGTGTAACAATATTAGTGATTCGAAGCAGTGTTTTGCACAAGATACGATTAAATCTGGTCAGGGATATTCAAATGATGCGCTTGTTGATGTTTTTGCTGGGCAATCTCAGGATGCGTGGAAATTTTTAACAGATTTGGGCGTTAATTTAGATATTGTTTCAAAAACTGGTGGGCACTCTGTTGCGCGTACTCATAGAGCAAAGCAGAAAAAACAGGCCACGCCTGAACAGGCCACGCCTGAACAGGCGTGGCCTGAAAATGGACGTACGACAAATGTTGGTATGGATATTATTTATGCATTAAAACAGCATGTAGAGGATAAGACATCTACTCAGATTATTACGCGTGCACATGTTGTGCAGTTGTTGGTTGATAAAGACGTTGTTTATGGTGTGGAGTATCAACATAACTCAAAGAATCATACTTTGTTGGCTGACGCTGTTATTTTAACGACAGGTGGTTTTTGTGGGCAGACATGTAAAGGAAGTTTGTTGCGTGAGTGTCGTCCAGATTTAGCTCATTTGAGTACGACAAATGGATGTTGTGCTAATGGTGATGGCATGCGTTTGGCGCAGTCGATTGGAGCACTGCTAATTGATATGGACAAAGTTCAGGTTCATCCGACTGGTTTTGTGCATCCGCATAGTCCGAATGAGTTGAGAAAGTTTTTAGCTCCTGAAAGTTTACGTGCTTCAGGGGGTATTTTATTAAATCAGTCCGGGCGACGTTTTACAAATGAGCTTGGTAAACGTGATGATGTAACACGTGATATTTCAACTTATTGTGCGCCATATAGAAGCTGTATAAAGGAGAGTGGCCCAATTGTGGCATATCTTGTGCTCAACGAAAAAGGAGCAGCCCTTTTTCAGAAAAAAGTACTTGATTATTATCATAAACGTGGTTTTGTGCAAACGGTTTCTAATGCTCGTTCACTTGCGCAACTAATACAATCCGATGAAGGAGTTGTCGTGCAGACTCTACAGGAATATGCTTCAGCGTCTGCTAAGGGTAAAGATGAATTTGGCAAGACAACATTTCCAGTTTCATATGATACTAATGAGCCGCTATACGTTATGTTAATTACGCCATGTTTGCACTATTCGATGGGTGGTCTTAAGTTTGACGAACAAGCGCATGTTCTTGGATCTAACGGCAAGATAGAAAATCTTTTTGCAGCAGGTGAGGTTACTGGTGGTTTGCATGGAGCAAATCGTCTATGCGGAAACTCACTGCTCGAGTGCGTTGTTTTTGGACGAATTGCTGGACAAAATGCATCCGGATTGGCCCACTCGATGCATGGATTGAAAAAAGTTTAAACTTTTTTGTACAAAAGCTTGTTTTCTATTTGTCAAATGTTATATACTGATTATTGAGTAGTGGTGGTTAGCATTTTTAATTATATCTGGTTTTCGGATTGTATATAATTATAGATGGTAAAATTACTATTCGACCGGCGTATCTAAAAGTATGCCGGTCTTTTTTATGACATGAACAATTACATGTTCTAGGTTCTAACGGCCAGATAAAAAATCTTTTTGCAGCAGGTGAGGTTACGGGCGGCTTGCGCGGAGCAAATCGTCTTTGTGGCAATTTACGGCTCGAATGCGTGGTTTTGGACGAATTGCTGGACAAAATGCATCCGGATTGGCCCACTCGATGCATGGATTGAAAAAAGTTTAAACTTTTTTGTACAAAAGCTTGTTTTCTATTTGTCAAATGTTATATACTGATTATTGAGTAGTGGTGGTTAGCATTTTTAATTATATCTGGTTTTCGGATTGTATATAATTATAGATGGTAAAATTACTATTCGACCGGCGTATCTAAAAGTATGCCGGTCTTTTTTATGCTAGGCATGCAAGAATATCTTCCTTGGCTACGTTTTTATATTCTTGAATTATTTCTTCTGTAGTCATTCCTTGTGCCAGCAAACCCAAGATGTATTGAACTGTTAGTCGCGTTCCTTTAATGATAGGTTTACCAACCATAACTTTGGGATCGACTACAATGCGATTTAAAAGCTCTCTTTTTTTCATTTTGGTACTTTCACATAAGTATAATTTTGTTAAAATTTATCATATTTATTTGGAGTTTGCTACCGCTTTTTGCAGTAGGTAAGGTTACGGGTGGCGGGGGAGCAAATGGAGCAAATCGCCTGCGTTGAAATGTGTCTGGTTTTTTGATAAGATGTTCTAGGAATTTCATTAGCCGTTTCCTTTTTTGCGATTGGACTCGGCTATTTTTATAACAAAAATTTTTTAACTTGAATAGTAGAGTTGAGGTTGAGCAAGCACCCTTTTTCTAATTGAAACTATTCTTATTTTTTCTATTCTTATTTTTTCTATTCTTATTTTTTCAAAAAGTTGACAGTTATTTTTAAAAGTATAAATATAACTGTGTGTTTATATAATAAGGTAGTACAATGTTTGTTTGATTGGAGGAGGTGATAAAAGATAACAGAAAAAGAAGCGCTACTTGTGTATAAAGATTCCTTATAGCTGTTTTTTGTAGTAGTAAAACCTGTTTTTTTTAAAGGAGAAACAAATGGTAGAAAAAAGTGTAGCTTCCAGCAGTTTAGTAGAAGCTATTGATCGTATTTTAGATAAAGGTGTAGTTATTGATGCTTGGGTAAGAATTTCCTTAGTAGGTATTGAACTTCTTGCAATTGAAGCTCGCATAGTTGTAGCATCCGTTGAAACTTTTTTGAAGTATGCGGAAGCTATTGGCTTGATTACAGACGATTCTCATAAGCCTGCACCTGTAGTGTAAGATAGGCTAAATATAAGTACTTGCCAGGTCGCCCTTTCTTCGGCAATTTACTAACGAAGCAAGTGTGATTTGCCAAGGTACGTTGGGCAAAAAACAATGCAGTTTGAAGAAATAAAAAATATTATTAATAATATTGTCTATAGTTATGAAGTGAGACTCAGGAGCATCGAATCTATTCTGGAGACTACCAGCCATTTTTTCGAAGGATTTCAGGATTCTTTTCTCAACGCAAAGCAGGAAGTAGAAGAAGTTAAGGTGAGGGTGCGCGAGCGTCTTGCCAAGGATGCATCTTTACGCAGGAAAGATTTTGACAATTTGATGCAAGGAATCCTTTTAATTCAATGTAAGGGGGAAGGAAGGATAAAAAATTTATTAGATAGCTGCCTAAGAGAACAGAAAGAAATGGCATGTGTTTTAAGTGAAAATTTGAATCAACTTATAGTGGCGCTTGGTAAGGGTGAGATAAAAAAAGTCAAAGAATCGCAGCTGTTGATTAAAAGTATTCTTGCTAAGCAGGATAAAAGTAAAAATGAGGCTATCATCAAGTTAAAGGAATTCGAAAAAGGACAGCGAGAAATAACAAAAAGGCTTCAAGAACTTTTGGTAAAGAGGGACGTGCTTCATATAGAGGATTTAAAGCAAGTATTTAGAGATTTTCACGTGACGGCAGGAAAGGAATGGTTTGTTGCTGAAAAGAAGGTTTCGTTAGGTAAGTCGAAAAACGAGCATTTCAGCGTATTGGGTAGAAAAGGTGTTCGACGGTGTACTTAAAAAAAGGAAAGGTGAAAAATGAACGTGGGAGATAGCACAAAGGGGTTTGTAAAGGATGTTATTGATTCAAGCAATGAACGGAAAAAAGCTATTGTAGATATGCTTAAAGAATTTGCAGCTGGAGATACTGCCAGGGCCAAAGAGGTTGATGCATTGAAAGCTGATGCTAATAAGCTGGTGAAAGAGTTTGTGGCAGAGGGCGAAGTAAGGGCCAAAGAGGTTGATGCATTGAAAGCTGATGCTAATAAGCTGGTGAAAGAGT
>CAZJVC010000040.1:4598-9111 GCA_964549515.1 uncultured Pseudomonadota bacterium
TTGTGGCAGAGAGCGAAGTAAGAACGGGTTATATTAAGGACTTTTTAAGTGAAGTTGATACTGATATAAGGGCTGCGAGGAAAGCTTGGGAGGCGTTTTTTTCCGCTAAGATTGAAAAAGGGGCTTCGGTTGAAAAGAAAGCAGCTTCCAAGGCAGTTTCTAAAGCAACACCTGAGCAAGTCGTTAAACCGAAAGAGGAACTTTCTGGAGCAGATCTAGACGAGAAAATATTAAGGTTAATTAAGAGTAATCCAAAAGGGATAAAGGTTCGTGAAATGGCAGAATATATTGACATTTCAGTATTGCAATTGGGTTCAATAGCTCATAAGTTACTGTTAGCTGGCAAGGTTAGGAAAGATGGAAAACTTTATTTTCCACTTAAGAAATAAGAAAAAATTATAAAGACAAAAAAGTTGTTTTTTTATATAAACAGTTAGGAAATGATTTAATTATGAAAACAGTAATAGCGCCAGCCGAACCTTCAAATTTTGTAGAAACAAACTACGTCAAGCAGATTAGTAATCGCGCTCTTTCCTATATCGAAGCCGGTTTGCCAGTTCATTTTTCTGGGCCTGCAGGTGTTGGGAAAACAAGCCTTGCCTTTCATCTGGCAAGCCTAATTGGCAGGCCGATAGTGCTGATTCATGGCGATGAAGAAGTTAAGACCTCCAATTTTGTGGGTAACGATTACGGTTACAGATTTAAGAGAAATATCGATAGGTTCCAGTCTAGGGTTTCGAAGTTTGAAGAAAGTATGGTTAGGCAATGGGTTGATAATAGATTGACGACTGCTTGCAAGCATGGATTTACACTTATTTATGATGAATTCACACGCTCTAGGCCTGAGGCAAACAATATTTTACTTTCTATTCTAAGTGAAAGGATACTGAATTTGCCTGTTGCAGGGGACCAAGAGGAATCATTTGTAAAGGTTCATCCAAATTTTACGGCCATTTTTACATCCAACCAAAAAGAATATGCTGGTGTACACCCAAGTCAGGATGCACTTATGGATAGGCTGGTCACCTTAACTTTAGACGCCTTTGACTATGAAACAGAAGTTGCTGTGACCCAAGCTAAGTCTGGGCTTTCCAAATTAGATGCCCAAGCGATAGTTAGCCTCGTAAGGGATTTGAAGAGTGCACCGAGCTGCGATATTGGTCCCTCTGTCCGTAGCTGTATCAAAATTGCCAAAATACTTAAGGTTCAAGATATGTTTCCTATATCTGCCAATAAGAACTTTGTGCACATTCTCGAGGATGTACTAATCTCCGAATCGGTCAGACATGGTTCAGAAGTGAACTCTGGTGTCTTGAAAAAGATGGTTCAGGAGTTGGCGCAGAAATATATGACACGAACACCTGTTGCAAAGAGTTCGCAGGAGCGCGCTGGAGTATAAGAAAATAGTTTTTTAGAAAACTATTTGGATAATAAGGCATAATTTTTATTTATAAATAATTTATTTCCTGCAGTTGTAAGTGGCAACCAGGGTTGAGTAGTGTTTTCTATTGAAAAGGCATTCTATGGCAAGTGAGGAAGAAAGCGACTTAGGTTTGGGTTTAGGGGGTTTGTTCAAGGGTATAGAGAAGCTAGTCAAAATGGCGTCTGATTTAAAAGAAGGTGAAGTCAAGAGCGGAGGCGGCGAGATTGATCGGGGCCATCTCAAAAAAGGTATGAAGGGCGTTTTTGGTTTTTCTGTAAATACGTTAGCAGGGAAAAAGGCGCAAGTAGAGACATTTGGAAATATTAAGAGAACACCTAAAGGTCCTGTAATTGAGAAAGAAAGAAAACCGATCAGTGATCTTTTTGATGAAGAAGATGAAATCAAGATTTATGCTGAAATGCCGGGCGTAAATGAAGAGGATATTAAGGTAGTTCTAAAGGAAAAGCTTCTTAATATTTCAGTACGAAGTGGTGATAGAAAATATCATGAAGAGTTTTTACTTCCAGTGAGAGTAAAACCTGAAACCCTTACATCGAGTTATAAAAACGGCATCTTAGAAATAAGAATGAAAAAATGACAAAAAGCATGTTGACTCTAAAAGTAAAAGAAGCGTTGCCAAAAGATGTTGGCAGGACAATTGCTCGGATTGATCCAGAAGACATGCATATTCTTGAATTAGAAGTGGGTCAAATTATAGAGGTTGAAGGTAAGAAAAAAACGCCTGCTAAGCTTATGCCCTGTTATCCTAAAGATAGAGGGAAGAAGATTATTCAGATTGATGGAGTATCACGAGAAAATGCACAAATTGGACTAGATGAGAAGGCAAATATTCGAAAAATAGTTCATCAATTTGCTAGCAAGGTCAAACTTCTTCCATTAACCGTATCAAGTTTGCCTCAAAGAGATAAAGACACTCAATATATTGGCTCCCTGCTCCAGGGGCAGCCCGTTGTGGCTGGCGATAGAGTAAGGGTCACACTTTTTGGATCGAAGCATTTTGATTTTAAGATTTTGGATACTGCGCCAGAAGGTGTGGTATTAATTACGCCTGGCACACAAATAGAAGTGGAGTCAAGAGGGGCTGGTGAGTCACATCCAGTTAAAATTTCTTATGAAGATATAGGCGGGATTGGTAATCAGATCCAAAGAATTAGGGAGATGATAGAGTTTCCATTTAGATTTCCTCAAGTATTTGAAATGCTGGGTATTGAAGCGCCTAAAGGTGTTTTGCTCTACGGTCCTCCTGGTACAGGAAAAACTTTAATTGCTCGTGCTGTGGCTAATGAAACCGATGCTTATTTTACTTGCATAAATGGGCCTGAGATTATGGGAAAATATTATGGGGAGTCTGAAGGCCGCCTAAGAAGTGTTTTTGAAGATGCTCAAGCGCATGCTCCAGCAATTATTTTTATTGATGAGATAGATGCTATCGCTCCTAAAAGAGAGGAAATGGGCGGAGAAAGACAAGTCGAACGGCGCGTGGTAGCTCAACTTTTATCTTTGCTAGATGGACTAGAGTCCCGAGGTCAAGTTGTTGTTATTGGAGCTACTAATATTCCTAATTCCTTAGACCCTGCTTTAAGAAGGCCGGGCAGATTTGATAGAGAGATTTCAATTCCTATTCCTGATAAAAATGGAAGGTTTGAAGTTTTGCAGATACACACCAGAGGAATGCCTTTAGCAGAGGATGTTAGTATAGGAAAATTGGCTGAAATTACACACGGATTTGTGGGTGCAGATTTGGAGGCCTTGGCAAGAGAAGCAGCAATGTCGGTTTTGAGAAAGATTTTGCCGAAGATTGATTTTAAAATGGCAGATATTCCTTATGAGGTTTTGCTTAAAGTAAAAATTACGATGGATGATTTTTTGGAAGCAATGAAAGAGGTAGAGCCGTCGGCTATTAGAGAATTTTTTATAGAAGTGCCTAATGTAAGATGGGAAGATATAGGGGGTTTGGAAAAAATTAAGGAAGAGCTTAAAGAGGCCATAGAGTGGCCTTTAAAATATGCAGACTTGTTTGAAAAAACTGCTACTACCCCACCTAAAGGGATTTTGCTTTATGGAGCACCAGGGACAGGCAAGACACTTTTAGCTAAGGCGGCTGCTACTGAAACCGGAGTTAATTTTATTTCTGTCAAAGGTTCTTCTCTTATTTCTAAATATGTAGGAGAAAGTGAACGTGCAATTCGTGAGGTGTTCAAAACGGCAAAACAAGCAGCGCCTACAATCTTATTCTTTGATGAGATTGATGCGATAGTTCCAAAAAGAGGTACGGAAAGTACAGATACTACCGAGCGTGTTATTAGCCAGTTTTTAATTGAGATGGATGGGATTGAAGAGCTTAATGGAGTCACGGTGTTAGCAGCGACTAATAGATTAGATTTAATTGAGCCGGCATTATTGCGCAGTGGTCGGTTTGATCTGTTGCTTGAACTGCCTAAGCCTGACGAGGCTATTAGAGAGGAAATCTTTAAGATACATACAAAAAACAAACCCCTTGCCAAAGACATTAACCTAGGTGCATTGGCCAAGAAGGCGGATTTTGTGGGTGCTGATATTGAATTTGTTTGTCGAAAGGCGTCCATGTTTGCGATAGGTGATTTTATTAAAAATAAAAGATTGATGAAGGGCGCAAAAAAGGTGCCGATTGATTTTGATGCCCAGGTGCGGATAACAAGTGAACATTTTGAAAAAGTAATCAGGTTGGTGAATGAAAAAAATAAAGGGATTTTAAATGTCTAAAAAAGGATTATATATTTACGGAATTATCAACTCTAATGCCAAAAAGCAGTTTGACTGCAGTGGTTTGACGCACGGCGAAACGGTTTATACTATTCCTTATCAAGATATTGCAGCTGTAGTAAGTGACTCAAAAATTATTGATGGGGCTAGGAACAAGGATTCTATAATAAAGCAACTTGTTGCGCATCAAATGGTAATTGAAACTGTGATGGCTGACCATACTGTTATACCTATGAAATTAAATCTGTTTGCTTTAGATGAGAAAGAAGTAAGAGAAATCTTGAATAGAGGATATAAGCTGATCGGTGATATTTTTGAGAAAACAAA
>CAZJVC010000041.1:0-9075 GCA_964549515.1 uncultured Pseudomonadota bacterium
CTTGTTTAGCAACCCAAAGAAATTTCTAAGTTCGCTCACCCTGAGCGGGAGTCGAAGGGTCATTGAAAGGTCGCCTTTTTTTCTGTACATTCAAAGCATGACAATTCTTCGTTCACTTATTTTTTTATGTATTATTATGGTTGCTGCTGCGATAGGCGTTTTATCGTTTGTATCGCACAATCATTTTGTAGATTTTTCTGCATTGGCTAATTATAATCCAGGGCAGCCATCGATTGTTCTTGATGATGAAGGCGTAGAATGGACAAGATTTGAATTAGATCGGCGAGAGCCAGTGTCACTTGACGTTATTCCTTTGCATGTACAACAAGCATTTATTGCAGCAGAAGATCGTAATTTTTTTAATCATCCAGGTATTTCATTGCGCTCTATTTTGCGTTCCATTTTTGTGAATATGTATTATCGTCGCAAAGTACAAGGTGCAAGTACTATTACACAGCAATTGGTTAAGCTTTTATTTTTTGATTGCAAGAAAACATTTAAGCGAAAAATTAAAGAACAGTTTCTATCGCTTTTGGTTGAACGTCGGTTTACAAAAGAGCAGATTCTCGAGACATATCTTAATCACATTTGCTTTGGTTGTGGTATTTACGGTATCGAAGCTGCTGCGCAACGTTTTTGGAATAAACAGTCCATTGATTTGAGCATTGCCGAAGGCGCAACGCTTGCTGCAATTTTGGTTAATCCGTCACGTTATTGTCCGTTATTACATCCGGAGCGAACAAGAACGCGCCGTGACATGGTTTTGCGCGTGATGGCGCAGGTTGGTTTTATTTTGCCGCAAAAGGCTGCAGAGGAGCAGAAAGTGCCTCTAGAAATTGCGAAGAATCGTGAAGTTAGTGTTGGGCCCCATCTTCGTGAGGCTATACGGCAATTGTTAGAAGAAAAGATTGGTAAGCACGCGTTGTACACTGGCGGCCTAATTATTCAAAGTACGATTAATGTGAATATTCAACGTCAAGCACAACGTTCATTTCAAGAAAAAATGAAATCGATTAAAAAAGATTTAGGTGAAAATCTTGATGGTGGATTGATAACTATGCATACAACGACAGGAGAAATAAAAGGTCTTGTTGGGGGCTACAGTTTTAGGGAGTCCCAGTATAATCGCGCATTACAAGCGAAGCGACAAATGGGTTCAATTTTTAAACCGATTATATATGCGGCTGCTATCGATCAAGGACGAAAGTTTTCTGATATAGAATTAGATGAACCGGTGGAATTTGTATATGGCGGGAATAAGTGGAATCCACGCAACAACACACGCACCTTTGATGGTGAGATGACGTTGGCGGAGGCATTGTCTTGTTCAAATAATATTATTGCGATAAAAACATTTTTGCGTACTGGGGCTGAGCAGGTTATTGAGCTTGGACGCAAGATGGGTATTTGTGGTGAGATGTCGAAATATCCATCGTTGGCATTGGGTTGTGTTGATGTAAAGGTGAAAGAGGCGGTGGCAGCTTTTAATGTTTTCGCCAATAATGGTTGTTATGTTAAGCCGCATATGATTCGTTGGGTAAAAAATCAATGGGGAACAAAAATTTATCGGCACAAACAGAAAAAAGTTTCTGTACTTTCCTCTCGTGTAAATGGGCAAGTTGCAAAGGTGTTGAGTATTGGCATGCCCCGCTATCTTAAGCGTTATAAAGTAACTGATTTTAAGCCTGAAGTGATTACGAAGACAGGAACGACAAATGACTCGCGTACCTGTTGGTTTGCAGGTGCGACACCGGATTATACAACCGTTGTTTATGTTGGCCGAGACGACAACACATCGCTCGGCCATGATATTTATCCAATTTGGACAGCATTTCCAATTTGGTTTGACTTGTATCGCAAGGTTGCAAATACTAACAGTCGATTTACATATGATCCATCATTAAAAAAAGAAACAATTACCTGGCGTCAGAAAAATGCCATATCAAAAACAGCAACCATTTATGTTTAAAGATTATTTTGAGTTTATTAAGCGCTCAAGAAGATCTATAGATCTTTCAAAACCAGCTATTGAATCTTCAAGCTCGTTATGTTGTTTGTTTCTGTTTTTTAGTAGTTTAATTTCATTTACTAGTTTTTTTTGTAGGTATCTTTTTTTGAAAATTCGCCACTTTTGACAACTATCGAGTTTGGCTTGAAGGTCCTCTATTTCTTTTTCAAGGGTTAATATGTAAAAGTAAAGAATCTCTTTTTGTTTTGTTAGATTAGCTACTTTTCTTTCCCTATCTTTTTGCATTGATTTTTCAGTATTAGTGGTAAAATTTTCAACAAAGTTTTCAACTTTTTTTTCCATAGAATAACAATTGAAGGCACAGGATAAAAGAGTTGCTACGATAAGTTTTTTCATGCTATATCCGTTGAGTTTAGTTTAGACTTGTGAGAGAATTTGTTTTTATTATTATAGCAGTGGTGGTTTATTTTGCAATGGCTACCCTTTGTGTGGTAATGGAAAAATGCCGTTGCAAAACAGTTACGATTTACGTTTAGCGAGTAAATTTTTAATTATATTTTGTAGAAAAAACACAATATATTTTGATTCAGGATTTTTAGATTTATTTAAAAGTGTTAGTGCTTGCCTGGCTGCTTTATAATCTTCTTCAGTGATAGAGGTGAGAGCAGCGGTGAGGTATATTTGCTCGGTAGCATATTCTTGTAGAAGGTGTTTTGCCTTGTCCTGATGAATTAAATGATCATGCTTTATGGCGACTAAAGAAGGGATAATTATAAACGCTAATATATGTAAAATAAATTTCATAGAATTTTATCCAGTTTAGAAGACATTATTTTTTCAAAAGATGATGCATCTGCGCATGTAAAATATGTAGGCTTTTCTTGTGCGACTGCTTGAGCATTGAACACTTGATGATTATTTGTTTTTGTTTTTAGTGGAATGATGATGCATTTTTTTTCGAAAAAGGCGATTTCTGCAAGGGTTCCTGCTCCTGCTCGTGAAATAATAATGTCAGCAGCGTTATAGATATCAACCAAATCATTTTGGTAGGAAAATGTAATGGCTGGAACATTTATATTTTTGTAAAACTTTTGTATTAGTTCAGGGTTATCAGTCCCTGTTTGGTGAATAATTTGAAGTTTTGAATGATAGTTTGGATGTGACGCAATGAATTGTTTTGTAAGTGTGTTAATTTCTCGTGAACCTTGTGATCCGCCAATTATGAATAGTGTAGTGCGGTTGGTATCTAATTTGAGATTGTGAATGCATTCATTGCGATTCAGGCTGGGCCTGTTCAGGCGGGGCCTGTTCAGGTGGGGGCTGTTCAGGCGGGGGCTGTCTTTTTTATCAGTTGTATTATAACGAACAGGATATGGGGTGTGCTGAGTAGTTTTTTTAAATCGTTTGCTAGTAAATTTTTTAAGAGTTTCATGAAAGCAGCAATGTATTGTCTGTGCAAATGGAGCAAGGAATTTTGATGCTTTTCCTGGTTGAACATTGAGTTCCCAGAGTTCAACAGGAATGCGCATGATGCGTGCAGCGATAACAACCGGTATTGCGATATAGCCACCAGTGCTAATTACCATCTTGGGTTGTGTGTAAACAAAGTGTAGCATGCTTAACATGCATGATTTTAGTAGGTGCCAAAAAAAGCGAGGATACGCGTACCATTTTTGTGGAACATTATCGAGAGGAAGGTACATGTTGTATTTGATGATTTTGTGATGTGTTAATTGTTTGTCGAGTTTTTTGTTTGTACAAATAAATGTGATATGCGTTGAAGGGTCTTGATTTTTGATTTTTTGAGCGAGGGTTAGGCATGGAATAATGTGGCCGCCTGATCTGCCAGCAACAAAACAGATATGATTTTTCATAGCTTTTTAACCTGATAACATTTTATAAGAAATTTTTCGAGAGCTTTATTCAGTTCTTGATCATGTATTTTTTCTAATGCTTTCTTTTCTTTGAACGTGAGTTTATGAATATATTCGGTTTGTTTTTTGCGTGTTTTATGTGGTATATATTTTTTTTTATATGAACTTTGCCTGAGCTTAATATATTTGATGTGTGGTTGATCGAGCGATTGATTAATTTTGTTAAGAAGAACGTGTGAAAGCATGTATAACTCTTGCATCCATGTAGAATCTTTTACACCAAGAATGATTGTTTCGTCTAACACTTTTTCAAGTGTTACATACGGCGCTAGATTGCCAATTATCTTTGGCCAATGGGCCATTAAATATATTTTCCAATCAGCGTTTTGTTTAAATACCGTATCAAGTAGTTGTGTAATGCATTTCACGCAGATGTCCTTATGTTTTTATAGTACAGTTTACTTGCGAGTGTTGTGTGTTGCAACAGAAAATATTGTGTAGTAGTATCGATATTGTTTCTAAAAATAAAGGGAGAAAGCAATGGTAGTTCCTTTTTTAAATAATTTTTTCTGGGAACTTTTATCAATTTTATCGTTAACAATGTTTGGTGTGTTTTGGTTGTTTGATAAAATTTCAGTTTCGAAGTATCCAATGGTACGATTGCTTGCGATGTTTTTTGTTTCAATTGCGGCCCTTGTCATATGGGCGCGTGTTGAAGTTGTGCTTCCACCGTATTGGGTTGGAGCGTTTGTTGATTTAATTTTAGCGGCAGCTATGACGATGGTAGGTGTTAATTTTATTATTTTAATACTAAGTGCGTGTTCTTTGTATATTCCTCGTTATATTGAAAAGTGGATTTTTATTATTGTATTAATTGGATTTGCTTTGTATGGTTTTATTCTTTTCGCTTATGCTCCTATAGTTAAATTTGTGCATCTTGATCTGCTTGTTAATTATTGGATTCGGCCGTTTTGGATTTTAGTTATTTTAACACTTTTGGCACGTATAAAAGTAAAGGGCTAACTTCGGAGCTTGCCTTGAGCGAAGACGTTCGGAGTTTATCCTGAGTATTCTCTAAGACGAATGGCACTCATCATTAGCGGATGGTGCTAAATTGTATAAAGAGATTTTTCCAAAAAATTTTGCTGCTTCCTGGCATTGGAGGTCTTTCGACTGCGTCATGGAGCAGCGAAATTTTTTTGAGTATTTCAGGTGACAGGTTTTTTAGATGTTCCTTTGTCCAGTAGGCGAGAAGATTATCGACAAGATTAATCGTTTCTCGATCGTTTGGTACATTTTTTTCTAAAATTTGCAGAAATGTTAATGGATCTACGTTTTGTTTAAATGTTTGTATGAGCTCTGAATATTCTGAGTATGCAGATTCTGTTTGTTTGAAAATTTCTGTTGTGCAACGAGAGCGAATCGTTGGAAGAATTGTGTGAAGTCGTTCTGCAAGAAAAATAAAATGATAACCGGCTGGTGGTTCTTCTACTGATTTTAACAGGCTGTTGGCGCATGTTGTAGTTAACGTATCAGCTTTTTGTAGGATAAAAAAGAAAGCTTTTCCATTTTCGTTAGTAAAAGCGATTTTTTCAAAAATGGGCTCAAGGGTTGCAAGGGAATAGTTTTTTTCAGGTTCAAGCCACATGAATTGATGGTGTTGTTTCATTGCAATTGATAAGCAGGTCGTACATGTTGTGCAACCGCCATTGGGACATAAAATTTTTTGTAAAAATGAAATAACTTCAGCTTCAAGTGCTTGTTGAGAGCCGATCCAGAGTTGTGCTGGATGGATATTATTCATGGGTTTCTATCCATGATAAAATATATGCGTACGCTTCATTGGCCATGCTTACGGTGTCTTTTTCTGCGTCGAGTGTAACAACATGTTTTTTATCTGCAAACCATGTATCATAGCCTGCTGCGACTTTGTGCATAAAATCTTTTTTTTCTTTTTCAAAGGCTGTTAATTTTTCGTTGCGATTTTGAATTCGTTCAACAGCTTTTTGTGGATCAAGTTTGAGATGAAAAATAATGTCTGGTTTGATACCGTTCATTGCCCAGATATTAATTTGATTAATCATGTGTGTACCAAGTCCACGTGCAAATCCTTGATAGACTACGGATGAATCTCCCATGCGATCAGAGATAACGATAAAGTTTTTTTTGAGTGCCGGTTCAATAATTTCGGTTGCATGTTGCGCCCGATCGGCAGCAAAAAGTAAATATTCTGCTTTTGAAGTAATTGAGACAGGTTGTTCTTGTAGTATTTGACGCAAGTAAACACCAAGCGCACTGTCGCCCGGCTCTTTTGTAATCGTGAGCTTAAATTCCTTGTTTAAACGTGATGAAAGCTCTTTAATAAAAGTTGTTTTTCCGCATCCATCTATGCCTTCTACAGTTATTAGGATGCCACGTTTTAATTGTTTGAAGGTATAATTTCTCGAGGCTTGTTTTGTTCTCAATTGTGATACATTTTTGTTCATATCCTTCGACTCCCGCTCAGGATGAACGACTCTTTTTTCGCTCCAGTCTCCGCTTTCCGAGTTTCGCCGGGCGCGCGTATGGTGAGCGTTTTCTTCTCGCTCATGGCGAGCGTTTTCTTCTCGCTCATGGTGAGCGTTTTCTTCTCGCTCATGGTGAGCGGGAGTCGAACCATTTGAGCATTATACCTCGTAGCTTGCTGCGAGGTTCTTAATTGTTTCATAATTTTTAATCTGAGTTATACTTTAAGTATAAAATTGATTAAGAAAAATGTCATGGATAAAAAGAAACTTTTACATATAACGGCAAGTTTGAAGATGGGTGGTGCGGAGCGTTTTTTAACGCAGCTTGTTAAAGGTCTATCGGCAGACTTTGATCAGTCGGTTGTAACCTTTCGTTCTGGTCAATTTGTTAAACAGATACAAGATTGTGGCGTGTCAGTATATGTGGTACAAGGCTGGTTGTTTCAGTATGACCCCGTATTTTTTGCTCGTTTTTTATATCGTGTATACACGCTTAAGCCAGACTGTATTCACTCTGTTCTTTGGATATCAAATGTGCTTAGTCGTTGTACTTCTCGGTTACTGAGGATCCCAGTTGTTTGCGGTTTGCATTCACCATTGAATAGCAATTCCGGTACAAGCTCTATGCGCACTCATTGTGATCGATTTTTACATAGCTGGGCAGATCATTATGTTGCGATATCAGAGCAAATTAAGCAGTCATACTCTGTATCATCAAATATTTCGTTAATCGAGAACTGTGTAGATTGTCAATTTGAAAAAAATAAAAGAAAGAATGAGTTTGTAGGAAAGTTTGTTGTCGGCTCGGTCGGTCGCTTTGTATCTATTAAAAATCAAAAAATGCTTTTAGATCTTGTCGCTGCGGTACAATATTCTATTCCTAACGTTTATTTATTATTGATTGGTGAAGGTTCGTTGCGAGAAGAGTTATGTTCACATGCGGGAAATTTGGGCATCTCTGACCGTGTTGAAATACATTCAGGTGACTCATTAGATTATTATCATGTTTTTGATCTGTTTATTTTGCCATCTTTTGCAGAAGGGTTATCGATAGCATTGTTAGAAGCGATGAGTGCGTGGGTTCCAGTCGTCACGACTTATCAAAGAGCTAAAGCACATGATGTGATTGTTGATGGGGAAAGTGGGCGATTGTTTGATCCGTATAACCTTGATATGCTCGTTAACATTGTTAACGATTTGTTTCACGATGAAAAAAAACGAGATAGATTTGCACAGTCGGCCTATGGTTTGATTCAGAGGCGTTTTTCGTATAAGGATATGGTCAAAAAGTATTCAGATCTTTTTGAAAAAATGTGCAAAAAATAGTCAAAAAAAAGCAATGATTTGATTTTTTGGTTTTTTTGTTTTATTATAAAGATACCTTAATAGGTTTAATTTATGCGATAACCTCCATTTCCCCTATCCGTGACGCAAGTCTGGGTGGGGGTTTTTAACTATATGAGTTTTGCGCGTGCAAAAAATTTATCCCGTTCGTCGAAAAGGACGATTCCGTAACATGTTTAATGAGCGTCGACAGTTTGTATTACTACCGTCGGCAGGAATGTATTTTCGCTCGTTTATTCACAGGTTGTGCAATAGAGGTAATGAACAACATAAGTGGATGAAAAAGCCTCTTGTTTTTTCTAAGTTGGGTGCTGAAGCTAGGATTACGTGGATTGGGCATTCATCGTTTTTGATACAGCTTGGAGGTATTACGATTTTAACTGATCCTATCTGGGGTAATGCAACGTTTTTGTTTAAGCGGATTATGCAGCCACCAATTGAAGTGTGTATGTTGCCGCCAATTGATTGTGTAGTTATTTCGCACAATCATCGTGATCACATGGATTTGCCAACGTTGCGTTTATTAAAAAAAATTAATCCTAATATGCGTATTCTTGTGCCCACCGGGGATAAAAAACACTTTGATACTGCTGTTATTGATAATGTTCAGGAATTTTTTTGGTGGGATAGTATTAAGGTTGGTGATGCTTGTTTTACATTTCTTCCTGCGCACCATTGGTCTGGCAGAGCATTTGATGATAGAAATCGTTCGCTGTGGGGCAGTTGGATGATTGAACACTCTGAAAGTACGATTTATTTTGCTGGTGATACTGCATACTGGAAGCATTTTTCATGTATTCGTCATTATTTTCCACGTATAGATGTTGCACTGATGCCTGTTGGCCCGTGTGAGCCATATGGTCACATGCGGCATTCTCATCTAAGTGCGGATTTAGCAGTACGTGCATTTTGTGAGTTAGGAGCACGGGAGTTCATTCCTATGCATTGGGGCACATTTAATTTTGGTGAAGATCATTTCATTGTCCCGATTGAGCGCTTAAAAAAAGCGTGGGAAAGTTATTCCAAACATGTAAAAGAGAAATATTTGCATATTATTAAGTTTGGTGACAGTGTAGCGTTTGATCATCTTAAGTCACGGGTTATACATTCAGCTGATATCACATCTGTGGTATAAAAATCATAAACTCGCAGGAATAATTTTTTATAAAATTCATTGGCGTTTGTCGAGCGGATAATTCGTTAGGTAAGTGCTGCAATTACAAGCGCTAGGGATTCATTTTTTCGCTCATTTTTCCGTGTCTGCCGCTTCGAAAATGTGAAGGATGATCGGACGAAGAAAAATAAAAAAACCGTTCGTGGCCAGGTGCGAGCATTTCTGCGAGCCTTCCTTTGACGTAACTCAGGACAGGTTTCCATGCGA
>CAZJVC010000042.1:0-9062 GCA_964549515.1 uncultured Pseudomonadota bacterium
CTACAAGATATGCACCGTTAAGCTGTGCACTTTCAAGGTTGGCATTTTCAAGATTTGCGTTTAATAAGTTTAAGTTGTTCATGTTTGTTTGACGTAAATCGCAACCTTTACATTCTTTGTTGAGTTTAAGATGCTGTACATTTTTAGCGATTTGTTTTTTTTCTTGATCTGTTAGCTCGGGTATTGCGGCTTCTTTGTTTGTTTGCTTAGGTATTGCTGCTTGTGATAAACAGGCCACGCCTGAAAAGCAGAGTGAAATAAGGATAATAAGACGTTTCATAGCATAACCTCCATATATTATTTAAATTTTACGCCATTCTTCGCTAAAAAATCAATATTTAGTCGAATCAGGAAACTAAAAGATTGAAAAACAGTTAGAATCATCGAATTTAATAAAATCATGATTATTCAACTCAAATCTATAATGTCCGTTTGTCCTGCCGTGCCGGCCATAGCTGCTAAGCGACGGCTGGAGGAGGTATCGTTAGATACCGTCTCGTGGGGTGCGAACTCGATCACTTCTTTTTGTTTTTTTAACAAATAACCAATTATCCTCCAATTTTCACTTACATTTTTTTAGATATCTTATTATAGATCAATTTTTATTATATTTATTTTGAGTTCGCACCCGGAGTTTATCATGAGTATTTTCGAAGGGACTGTGCTCAGGATGTAGCACGTCGAACCATTTTCACTTTTGATGCGAAATATAGGAAATCTGTTTTTTATGATGTTGTTTTATACAAAGTAGTGAATTGTAGTGCATGATAGGTTGTAATTCTTTGAAGGTTTGTATGCGATATTTTGTAGGATTTATTAGGATCAATGTATTTATATGTGATGTTCCGACTTTTTTGTATAGTTCGGAGCGTGCTTGATAGATAAACCATGAGGTAAAAGAATTTTTTGTTGTTCTGATTTGTGGAATGATGAGTTGATGTGTGACTGCATTGTATTGAATGTTTGCTTTGTTTTCAGGATTATCCTGTTTATATGGAATAGTTATTCGTTGTGGAGTGTGTGGAATATATTTGAAAAGTAAAAGAACTGTAATGAGGACTGTGCCAAGAGTGCTGCATTGCATTATTCTTGATGTTTTTCTTGTTAAAAAAAATATGCCTGTTCCACTGAGTGGGATAAGTAATAACCAATATATTCCTGGATCGGGAAATCCTATAAGCCAACAAGGTGACCCGTATTGTAAGATTGAGGCCCATATGCTCGTAAATGTATTAAGAAGATGGCAAATATAAAGATTGGGAATGGCCAGTATCTCTGTTAAAAATAATACGGTTGAAAGTGTGAGAAAAGATGTTAAAAAGGGAAGAAATATAATATTGCCAACTAAGCTCATATATGAAATAGGCAATCCCCAAGAAATGACGAGTGGTGCATAAATAAATGCCAAAATAATTTGTGTTCGTGTAGCGCGTATAAAATACTGTGTAATGTATGCCATGCCCTTAGTATAACAAGAGTTACACTAAGTGTTGAGCTTATTTTTATTTTCCGTTGCCGAATGCTCAATGCTTAAGTGTGGAGATGAAGTCGATGAGAATACCCGCCCCTTCGATACGCTATCGCTACTTCCGTCTTCGCTAAAAGCTACGAACGGACACTGCAGGGTAAACTCCTGGTCAGGATAAACTTCGATCTGGGCGATCGAATTATGCTGATACACTGGTTTTTAAGCTTGCTTCACTTTCGGGCTCTGCAAGTTTGATTGGGTTTCTTTCGGGCTCTGCAAGTTTGACTGGATCTACAAGTGCGATATCACAATTGCGATTTGCAATTGTACCATCTGGCATTACTGTTTTACATAAGATTAGGCCTGGAGCATCTGGGTTAAAGTTTTTAGCGTTGAGCAGTATGGCACCAGAAAAATTGGCATGATCTAATTTTGCGTTGGTAAAGTTGGCATCACGCATATCTGTTTTGATACATTGAGCATGTTGCATATCGGCATTTGAGAAGTTTGCCATGGTTGCAGATGTTTTAATAAAGTGAGCATGTTCAAGTTGTGAATTTGAAAAATCTGTTTTATGTGTATCAGCTTGGCTGAAATTGCAATAGGATAATTTTGCATTATTGAAATGCGAATACCGTAAAATTGACTTAAAAAGTTTTACGTAGCTTAAATCTGCATAATTAAATTTTACATCTCCAGCACTGATCCAACTCATATTAGATTCTTGTAAATCGGCATGTGAAAAATTTGAGAGATTGATGTTAGCATTTTGAAAGTTGCAGCTTGATAATTTTGCATATGAAAAATCAGTATCGGTTGCCAGTGTTTCCATAAACGATGCAAAGATCCCAGTAGACTCTTTGAGGTTTGCTTTTATTAAAATGGCATAATCAAAATTTGCTTGTACAAATGATGCTTTGAAAAGATTTGTTTGTACAAGTGATGTGTACACAAGTCTTGAATTACTTAGTTGTACGCCTTCCATATTTGCATGATCAAGAGTTGCCAGTGTAAGATCAACGTGATTTAATAATGCATTGCGCAAATTGACTTTTGTTAGGTCTACATTGACAAATTCATGGCCAATAAGTGAGCAATTTGGGCAGGAATTATTTTTGAGAAGTTGATCAACTTCTTGCGTAGCATATAGTCCATGGTATTGGTGTATAGATCGCATTGTGGTATTTGTTTCTGTTAAAAAGAAACTGATGCATATTGCGAGTGTAAGTTTTTTCATGTGCTCATCCTCTCCAGGCTAAGCTTGTTCAGGATAATCATGCTCAGGATAGTCCTGTTCAGGATAGTCCTGTTTAGGCTATGCCCTTTTTATTTTTTTGCTTCACTTAACTTATACTGCATACCGGTGAAGTTAGCAATAGTACCAGGGTAATTGACTTATTTTTGGAGCTCTCGCTATTCTTTGTGTAAAGATCATTTTCAGGCGAGGCCTATTCAGGCGAGGCCTGTTCAGGCGGGGCCTGTTCAGGCGAGGCCTGTTCAGGATAATCCTATAAGAAAGCGAGTTTATAATGGATGAATTAAAATTTTTAGCGCAAAAAGCATACAATATGCGTGTTTCCTCGATTGAAATGACAACGCGCGCGTGTTCTGGCCATCCAACATCAAGTTTGTCTGCCGCAGATATTATGGCCATTATCTTTTTTCACGAGATGCATATCGATTTAAATAATTCACAAAATCCGTGTAATGATAGGTTTGTGCTATCGAAAGGACATGCGGCTCCAATTTTATATGCTGCCTACAAAGAACTTGGTATTTTGTCTGATGTTGATCTTATGAAATATCGTACATTTGATTCAGTTTTGGAAGGTCATCCAACTTCTCGATTTTCATGGGTTGATGTTGCAACCGGTTCTCTTGGAATGGGACTTTCAATGGCAAATGGTATTGCCTATAATGCTAAAATGCGATCATTGCCATATTATACCTATGTTCTGTTAGGAGATAGCGAATTATCTGAAGGTGCTATCTGGGAAGCTGCTGAAATTGCATCTTATTATAATTTGGATAATTTAATTGCAGTTGTTGATGTTAATCGTCTTGGGCAACGTGGAGAAACTCTTGATGGTTACAATCTTGCTAAGATTGAGCGAAAATTTACATCATTTGGATGGCAAACATCAGAAGTTGATGGCCACAATATAGGTTCATTGGTTGATGTATTTAATAAGGCTCGTAATCAAAAAAATAACGAACCACATATTATTTTAGCAAAAACAGTTAAAGGTTATGGTGTTTCAGCTGCCGAAGATAAAAATGGTTTTCATGGAAAAACATTTCCTCAGAACCAACTTGAAGAGATTAAGCAAGAGCTAAAAAAACGTTTTTTTCAAAAAGATTGGGAAATGCAACATGCCTCCTATAATCCACCAGCTCCTCCAGTATGTACAGAAATAAAAGAACAGACCTTGTCTGAACAGACCATGTCTGAACAGATTCCGGAGCCGCAGTATGCAATTGGTGAGATGATTGCAACGCGAGACGCCTTTGGTGATGGGCTTGTGGCGCTTGGGGCACAGTCAGATGCTGTTGTATGTTTAGATGCAGAAGTGAGCAATTCTACACGGACAGAGTCATTTAAGAAAGCATTTCCGGAACGCTTCATAGAATGTTTTATTGCTGAACAAAATATGGTTGGTATGGCAATTGGGCTAGCAACGCGTAATAATATTCCTTTTACTGCAACGTTCGGTGCATTTTTTACGCGCGCGTTTGATCAGTTGCGTATGGGGGCAGTTTCGCGTGTTGCATTGCGAACTGTTGGATCGCATGTAGGAATTTCGATTGGCGAAGATGGCCCCTCACAAATGGCGCTTGAAGATATCGCGATGTTTAGATCATTACCTAACTCAGTTATTTTATATCCTTGTGACGCTGTTTCGTGCTACAAGCAGCTTGAATTGATGGCAAATTACAAAGGTGGTATTAGTTACTTGCGAACAACGCGCGGAAAGACTCCGGTGATTTATCCTGCAAATACATTGTTCACTGTTGGCGGATTTCATGTTTTAAGAGAGTCTGGTAAAGATCAAGTTGTGGTTATTGGCGCAGGCATTACTGTTCATGAATCATTAAAAGCATATGAGATGTTGAGTGGTGATATACCTGTGGCTATCATAGATTTGTATGGTATTAAACCGTTAGATGCAGAACGGCTGAGAAAATTCGTTGCGCAGCATGGAAAAAAGGTTGTAACAGTAGAAGATCATTATATTCAAGGCGGGCTTGGTGAAGCTGTCGTATATGCATTGCGTAATGAAGATGTTGATATTACATGTTTAGGTGTGCACGATATTCCACGTTCGGGAGCGACAGAGGAATTGCTTCATTGGGCTGGCATTGATGCTTCTTCGATTATTAAAACAATAAAAGCAACGGTTTAGATTTTTTGCTTAAATTGTTAGTAATATGGTCGTTTGTTGGCATTTTATTGTTTTTGTTTTTAGATTTTTTATAAACTTCCAGTAAAGAAAGATGGGGGTTTATTATGAACAGATTTTCGATACTCATTTTGAGTATAGCAATTACTCTTAACGCACAAGAAAGCACAATTTCAATTGCATCATTTGAAAATGGAACTGATCAGACATATATTGTTTATACACGTTCCAGTTCAATTGAAACAGAGAGTGGTCCTGTTTATGCTGCAAAATCTTCTGGCTGGAGATCCGTCATTGTTTTGCGTCCGCATGAAAGTGGAGTGCTTGATATTCTTGTCAAAGATCCTGAGATGTTTGGTTTGCAAATCAAGCTTGTTCTAAAAAATGGTCACGGCAAAACATTTTTTTTGAAAGGTGGCATTCGAGAAAGCGGCGATTGCAAACAAAATTGGCTTGAAGGTCCATTTAGCGTTATTGTTGCTGAAAGTGAAAAAGCCCTTAACGAATCGATTAAATATTTTGATGAAATTAAACGTATTAGAGTTTGTGGATATCGGGATACTTATATTAATGTGAAGATTCTTCCCGATACTATTCAGTTAGCTAATGAGCACAATGCAAAAATTTTGAATTAGTAAATGGGGGATGTTATGATCAAAAAAATATTAGTTATTGCCGTTTGGACACTGTGTGTACATGCTGCACCTAAGACATTTATTAAAGGCGTAGTTAATAAAACATCGAATGTATTGTATGAAATTCAAATTCCACGAGAAAAATATAAGGCTCTTGTTTTTCCTAATGAGGAAAAAGCTCTAGGGCATTGGGTTGAGTTGAGCAAAGAGTCACCAATTTATATTGCAGCGTTGAAGGGCGATGGTGAAGCAATTTTCTTAGAAGTCGGACCTGAAGCATCAGGTAGTTGCAGTGATAATGAAAATTTGCCGCAAAGCATGATTATCTATAAGGGACAACAAAAAGCCCCATCAAATCAAAGGACATATTTTAAATACTGCGGAAAAGGCGATGTTAATATGGAATTTGATATTGTTATAACTCCAGATGGTACGCCACAGATTGTTGCAGAAGAGGGTGTAGAGAGTTCGCTCGAATTTTAACATAATTTCGCTCTGGGAGGCTTCGGGCCTCCCGTTTTTTTAAAGTACATCTTTAACTTATTGGTTGCCACGCTTGGTAAAATGGTGTAACATGGGTAAAAATAATACTCATGAGGTGCCTTGTGTATAGCTTGTTTTTCATTTGGTTGATTGTTGGGTTGCTTGCGTTTTTTATTGAGCTTGCCAGTGTCTCACTTTTTTTCTTTTTATCGTTTGCTGTAGGTGCATTTTTAACGTCTATAGTGGCATTGTTTGCCGAATCATGGGCTTATCAAATTATGATTTTTTTAGGAAATAGTGTTGCAAGTTTCATTTTTTTAAAATATATGTTTAATCCACATAAACAGGGCGGTGTTGTTACGAACGTTGATCGTTTGCCGGGTATGAAGTGTGTAGTAACAAAAGCAATAATTCCTCATGTGCCAGGTCAAGTTAAACTTGAAGGGCAGATTTGGGCAGCGCGCTCGTTGGGGACGGAGATGATTTTTGAAGATGATCTTGTCGAAGTTGTTCGTGTTCAAGGGTGCCATGTGTTAGTTAAGAAATTCAATTCTAAGGGAGTTCAATCATGATTCTTATTCCTGTTTATCTTTTTGCGATTGCAAGTGCACTTATTTTATTATTTTTTGTTGTTTTTTTACTTGATTCTGTTTTGTTAGTTCGTCAGGCACAGGCAGTTGTTATTGAGCGTTTTGGTAAATATACAAAAATATTAGGGCCAGGATTGCATGTTCTTGTGCCTTTTATTGATCTACCACGCAAAGCTTTTTGGACATATGTTCAAGTGGGTCCCAATGGTCGTTACTATCGTTTTTCACGAACGATTGGTCGTATTGATATGCGGGAAGCGGTATATGATTTTCCAAAGCAAAATGTTATTACCAAAGATAACGTTATGATGGAAATTAATGCATTGTTGTATTATCAAATAACCGACCCAAAGGCTGCTATTTATGAAGTTGCTAATTTACCGGAGGCAATTGAGAAGTTAACGCAAACGACATTGCGGAATGTTATTGGTTCATTAGATTTAGATGAATCTTTAGTTTCTCGTGACAAGATTAACGAAAAATTACGTATCATTTTGGATGATGCGACTGATAAATGGGGCGTTAAAGTTAATCGTGTTGAGTTGCAAGAAGTTAATCCACCAACGGATATTAAAATTGCAATGGAAAAACAGATGCGTGCAGAGCGTGAGCGTCGTGCAGTTATTTTAGAGGCCGAAGGAAAAAAACGCGCGTCTATTTTAGAATCAGAAGGACAAAAAGAATCACAGATTTTGCGATCAGAGGGTGAAGCACAGGCCCGTGTTATTAATGCAGAGTCAGAAGCAATCGCTCGATTGAAAGTTGCCGAAGCCGAAGCGCAAGCATTAATGAAAATTCAAGGGGCAACGAAGAGTGGCGATCCTATGGCTTATACGGTTGCTATGCATTATATAAAAACTTTCCCAAAGATGATGGAAGGCAAAGACAACAAGCTTGTTGTTGTTCCTTATGAGATGAGTTCTGTAATGTCATCGATAGCTTCAATAAAAACATTGTTTAATGAAATAAAGTAACAGGCTTCGCCTGGAGCAGGCTTCGCCTGGAGCAGGCCTCGCCTGGAGCAGGTCTCACATGAATAACAATTGAAATAGTTTGGCTATATATTGTTTTTGGGTGCTGAATTTGATAGAAATAAGCAAGATGTAAAGCAATGTTAAAGGAGTTATTTATGAAGAAGCTTTTTGTTTCACTAGCATTAATTGTTTGTTTGCGTGCAGACCAATCGATTGAGAATGTATTTGGGGCTGTTCCTTGTTTGCCAAAAGATGTGGTTACGCATCTTTCTGATTGGTTTAAAGACAATGATTATGTAGTTAAAAATCTTATTGTACAACAAGGTGAGTTAGCGGATTATCAAAAGAGTCATGTAGAAAACAATGTACTGTTAAAGCAAAAAAATATTTGTAATTTATCACGTTATAATTATGTTTTTGAGTGTCCTTCCGTTCCTGGTTATGTGATTAAAATTAGCGGGCCGGTAAATCGTTTTGTTAATACAATTGTTTCACATGGATTGTGGCCTTCAATTGTGACGAAGGATGACATTGCATCAATGAAAAAAGTTGTAACATGTCAGACGGCAAGTTCATTTCCAGTGTATTTACTCTATGCTCGCTTAACAAAGATGCAAGATTTAAAGCATGTGTACATTCCCAAGACATATTTGTTTAAAGTTCCTGGTACTTCAGACATTATTGCTGATACATCATATATTCTTGTGCAAGAAAAGATTGATTTACTTGATAGTGAACAAGCGAAAAATAGATTGAAATCGTTGAATATTGACCAAGTGCGTGAATTGGCCATTACGATCAGTTCATGTGGCTTATGGGATATTAAAGATAAGATTAATTTTGCACGTGACGGTCGAATTGTGATTGTTGATTTAGAGCAGCCAAATGTAAGCAATATTACAAGAGGCTTCAATATTCAAGACATTAATCGTTTCAAACAAAATGCATCTTGTGCGCTAAATGACTTAAAAAAGATAGTTGACAAGGCTTATGAAAAACTTATAGACAAATGTGCTGAAGGTGTTTTGAAATAAGAATTTATTACAGAGAAACAGGGCCCGGGAAAAAATCCCGGGCCCTGTTTTATTTAGTTATTCCGTAAAGATTGTGATCGGACAATGTTTAAAAGACGAGCAAGTTCTGTTTCGTTAAGATTTTGCATATAATTAAAGAGTTCATTGTACGCTTTGTCTGGATTTGCTGAACGTGATATAAGAGCTGTTAAGCCACCAATGCCATTGAAAATATATGGTAATCCAGCCTCAAGTTTTCCAGTGTTATTAGCGGTGATGCCACCTTGTACGATTTGCAAGATATTTGCTGCTCCTTTTACAAAAAGTTCTCCGCCATCAACAGAAGTATTTTCTTTAGGGATTGCGTGTGGTGCAGGTCTTACTTCATTTACGTATGGTTTCTTTTTTTGATTGAGCAATGCATAGTGAATTTTAATTAAAATTGATTCATTTGTTTCAGCCGTAATATCTGCAGAGCGCTTAGGTTTCACGCCGCAG
>CAZJVC010000043.1:0-5638 GCA_964549515.1 uncultured Pseudomonadota bacterium
AGCAAGTTGAACGTTTTTTTCTAGGCCACACTCGCATCGACAACGTACTAAACGATGACCACATTTAGTAGTTCCTAACATCTCCAGAACCGTCCTCTTGCCGTATTGTTTATCTGCAAACATTAACTTTTTCCTTTGCTTGGCATAGTACATGCTTAACATCTGACATCTTTCTGTCTGGATCAGCAACATATTCATCAAGATACCTGTTAAGCTTCTCTTCTAGGCCCTCATGAGTATCGGCACTGAGTATATCAATGTTAGTTAACTTCTTCATAAAGAGTTCTTTTAAATGTTTTTAGTCTTTTACATAAAAAACAACATCGTCAACCCAACCGCTTACTCCATTTCTGCTTTTAAGAATCTTTACAGTAATTTGTACTTTTCTAAGAAGGTCTTTTTCATTGATTTTGCCGAAGCAGAAGTTTTGGTTGTATGCTCCGATTATGAAAGATGCAATTCCTTCAATAGCGTTCGTTTTACCAATTGAGTTAGAAACCTCATTGTCTACTTCTAAGGCCCCATATCGATTGAAATGTGCGGCAAGCACAATTGGTAGTCCTGTTTCGATTGCACAATCTTTTAACATAAGACAGATTTGAGTCAGTTCTTCTTGTTCGCTGAAGTGTGGATCTTCCCTTCGGAGTAACTGCAAATAATCAATGTAAATTATTCCTACGTCTGGATCGTTATCTTTTATAAATCTTATCCCTTTGACGAGTTGATCTACTTTCATATCTGTATAGATAAGCCTAAGACTTTCAGTTTCAAGTAGATCATAAACAAACTTCTCTCGCTCATGATATAATATCTCGGCATCATCAACGTAAAGACATCCTATCGTATTCAGAAAATTTTCCAGCATTTCCGATGCTGTTTGTTTGTAGGAAAAGAAATAAAGATTTTTTTGACGGTTTTGTTCAAGTGTGTTGAAAGCTAAAACCTTAAAGAATCCGTCCTCTTTGTTAAGATGCGGTGTTGCAACAATTGATATAGCTCCGCCTGGAAAAGCAATACCATCGTATACAGCCTTAACACATGGCGAAATGTTTTTTAACTCTGCAATGAGCTTTTCTTTTGTATTTTTTTCAAGAAGGTATGCAAACTGGTTTTTTTTATATTCTTCTCTCATAAATTCTCCCATGATTTAATGCACTCAATTTAAGTATACCACAAAACTCACACTTTTGTCTTAATAAGCTGCCTAGTCGCGAAACATTGGTGGCAAGTTTGACTGATTTCCATATCGAGCTTCGTTGTATCTTTGTTCAAGCGCAATTGGGTCGGAAAGATTGCGCGTTTTTGGCAACGAAATACAGAGATAGCGTAAGGCGTCGCAGTTATGGACAATGGCCCCATTCCCAAGCGAAAAATGTCCTGTATCTGGAACGCCTATATCATAAACATCAGAGCATTCTATCAGCTCGCATACGCTCTCGACGCGCAGCGGATTTGCAATTTGCATGACAATAGATTCCCGGAGAAGGCCCACTTCTGATAAGCGCTTTAAATGGTTTTCCGCAAAAAGCACACGGAATCTCTTCTCGTTTCCAGCGTTCCCAGCTACGTGACTCAATGCTATGTCTGCTATGCCACTCTCTTCCTTCTTTAGAACGATGCCACTTACCTGCAGCTTCCCGTGCTTTAGCAGAAAATCCTTTAGCATTTGGCTTTGAAAGAGAAAAATGTTCAGCGATCGGCAAAAGCTCAATATTCCACAAGTTATTGTTATGTGGATCTCTGTCTTTATGGTGGATATGATGCTTGTCAGGTATTTTGCCAAACGCCCTAATCCAAACCTCTCTATGTAAGGTTTTGGTCCATCGTCTAAAATATCTTTGTCCTGGAGACAATTTGTATATCCCATCGTCAAACCACTGTGTTCTTTCATCAAGGATGATCGGATCTTTGTATCCATCTGAAGGTTTGCTGCGGATAACCACCCGTTTTCCGTCAAGAATAAATGCTCCGGCGTACACTTTACCTTCGTGCCGTCTTGGAATGTAACCTCCACAAGTTGGACATTTATTCCCGTCTTGTAAGCCTTCGTGCATCTGCGCCACCCTTCTAATGTTAAAACCTCATCCGTCTCTACAATTTCTATTATGGGACGCATTCCGCAACGTGTCAAGACAAGAGTATCTGCAGTAAAGCAGACATCGCTGTGAAAATCGTGCAATGGATGGTTCTTGTATACCTTCAACTTGCTATCGTATTCTTTTCGATAATCACGTATTGCATTAATCAGTGGTTTGCACTTTTCTGCGTCAATATGCATACGAGGGAGCACACTTCTGACAGACTCTATACCATCAACAATCGACAGCTTTGGTGCAACAACAAATTTTACACCCAACTGAGCAGCTTTCTCAAGACGCGTTAAGCCACCAGCAGTAAACTCACGAACTTGGATGTCGTGCGGCGCAAAATGCTTGCCCCATGTATACGATTTCGACTGAAGAACATTAACATAATGCTCAAGACCCACGTCAGTTTTTTGATACATATCAATTACATTTACCGTATTACCAATAGCCTGAAAGAATAAAATAACTGTACTATCTCTAACTCCAAGATCCCAGGCAGTATGAACAGGATAGTTTGGTTCCCAGTCAACCATGCCAATCTGATGATTAAGCTCCATGTTATTAAGATATTTGCCATAGTATGAACCAATTGCCCCGAGTGAAAAATTACAGAAATATTCCTGTCTGGACATATCTTCGCTGATTTCTCCCATATCAACTTCAGCTTGAATGGATTCTTCTGAAATATGTTTTGTATCATTCACCGTAAGAAGACATGAGTACCATTCTTCAGGATTATCCTGCGCTATTTGAAATAAAGTATAGAAATGATTTTGGCCGTTCGGCGTTGAAATGAAGATTGCCCAGCCATTATTTGCCAGCAAAATCGGACGTATTGTAGGATATGCCTGTGGATGCTGGTAAGCATATTCCGAAAATACTGCACCGATACAATTAATTCCGCGGAGCCCGTCATAATTTTCGCTGCCACAAAATTGAATTATTGAGCCGTTGGTTAATTCAACAAGCATTTGCTGGATATTAATTCTTTTGATGAGCTCTGAGGGAATATAATCGAGGATGCGTTTTCCCTCGCTTGTAATGCCCTCAAAAAGCACTCTTCTTGCTTGTACGGCTGTCGGCAAAAGGTACACATAAAGGCCTTTTCGCCTTAAAGCTGCCCGTATCATGATATTAAAAGACAAAATATCTTTTCCAGCGCGCCGTGGAAAAACCAAGACGAGTTTCTTATATCCATTATCCTCAAAAGCACGTATAACTGGCAATTGATACGATCTTGGGATGAATTTATTGAGTTTTATTACTGTCTCTATGCCCATCTTTACATCCCTGGCATTCACACGCCTTATATACGCCATCTTTTAGCGCTCTGTTATGATTCTGTTCGCATGCATCCATAAACACGCTTAAATGTGGAAATTGTTGGCGCGCAATACCAAAAAGCGGTGCCATAATATAATTGAAGATAGAGATTTGACTTAAAAGGACCTGTGCTTCCCGTGCTTTATCGCCTTTTTCTTCCCATTCCTCCTTGGTTATCGCAAGCTTTTCAAGAGCTTTTGAAGCCTCCTGAATACCTTCACTTGATACAGAAATCACATGTATCAACTTGTTGCGCATATCTTTAGCCGAATATCGCTTTGACATCTCATTCCTTATGCATTTTTTGGCCATCGTGTGTATCTATTTATCTTTCTCGCAACCTCTTCAGGAGTTTTCGGCTCTGAAGACTTGCTATCATTGCACTCAACTTTTCTAACAACTTCTGTATAAATTTTACTATATGTGAGCGGAGTAATTTCAGGTTCATCAAGCTGTCTAAAGTCACTGACTTGTACTATTTTTATTCCAGCTGCTGCGTTCTGCTTTTCCTTCAAAGAAGCTTTCCACTCTTCTGCTGCCTTCCATCTATCGTCATACATATGCATTGAAGCTAAAACTGTTGTAGTGTCTAGTTTCCTGGTCAGAGAGCCTTTCTCTCTACGAATGCTAATGACTGCACATGCATAATCGTATGCTTTATCTAAAAACGGATATTTAGCGAGCCAGTCGTAGAATGTTTTTGACGCTATTCCCTTGGCCAGGAACAGATCTCCAAAGCATAAGCAATTTTTATTATTAATCGCATCTTTGATCATACCCTCTGCAAATGCCTCTAAAAAAGATACCGTAACGATCTTTTTTCGAGACTCTGCATAGTTATAATACTCGCCTAAAAACACCTGCTTATTAGTCTGTGGTGCAGTAGTGGCTTTTTTTTTCACAATGTTATTATGGGGCATTTAACTCCCTGACAGTAATTTGAGTTCTTGGTTCGTAATCATAAATTTTCTTAGCAGTTATAGCGGATATTATACAATCGTCATAATATAAAATTCCGTTTGCAATATCTGCCACGTATTTAATAAGATTATCTAGGTCTGGCTTATAATAATGATAATCGAACTGGTTCTTAAATGGTTTGCGTCTGTTATGCGGCAGTTCAATATAAAAAATAAGGTCCATATGAATTGGGCCTTCAAAAAAGGGGTTATCGTTATGTTGTTGGACGAGTGATATTGTGCTTATAAGTTTAACTTCTTTTTGTGAGTCCCAGACACGTCTATTCCCGTATCGTGCACGAGCGAGTGGAATTGGATCTCCTGGGATGATATATGTTATTGCTTCCATACACATTCACCTTATTAAGTTTGTTAGATATGGCTAACGTATCACGGATTATTTTTCTTGTAACGATTTAATATGTTGATTTGCTTCACGGATAGAGTTTTTATAAGCATCTACAACAAACGAGACTTTTGCGGATACAAGGCCTTGTTCGGCCATGTTTCGTATACGAATCCAATCATTGATGGTCTTTTCACGCTTACTTTCAGCAACAGCTTCAGAAGCCTTTCTACAAGCAACGTTGGCTTCTTTTACCATTCGCTGAGATCGAACCTCTGCATCAACCTTTTCTTTTCGATACGCTTCTTCCGCCATGGTTTTTAACCCTACAACAACACACCGTTGCCTCTTCCCATCCAAATAGGCGTACTTCACCTGTACCTCTTTGCCATCAATAATCATAAACTTCTCCCCTTTTGGATAATTTGAAGATTTATTGTGACTTATTCGCTTATAATCCGAAGTGCTATTTATATTCTTATTATTATAACTATGTAATAGCTTTACTTGTGTGTCATTATTATGTGACATTCTTGAAATAGGGGCTGCCATCATTGCCAATATCACCAAAGAATAATACGAAAAGCTCCTGATTAACCCAGATAAACGCTGCCTTAAGCCAAACGAATGCGTCACCACACGGGGGAACGTATAAATACACGTTCTATATATTCCACGATTATGCGTGTGAATTAATTCTAACGCCTCCAATTTGCGTAATGCTCGCGTTACCGTACGTAAAGAAACGCCACACCTCACGGCTATCCGATACTGCGACACATAGACCTCTTTCACCAGATTTGCGTACTCAACAAAGCTGCTGTAAACACTTCTCTCAACGCAACTTAACGATCTAATTTTATTTTCGACTTGATTTTCTGATAGATATGCTATATTATTAACCATATATAAAAACCTTTTTT
>CAZJVC010000043.1:5738-8926 GCA_964549515.1 uncultured Pseudomonadota bacterium
TATATCACACAAACGCATTACTTCCATTCCAACTCATAAAAATCATAGAAATCATAGTAGCTAACATTATCGTTGCAGATTCACTGCAAACTATCCGCAAAGCCGCTATTGCGACCTTCCTCTGTGTTTACCCATGTTTTACGGTTTAATTCTAACCAATAAGAAATCTTTCTTAACGTTTGAAATCGATACGGACCCGTAAACTTCATAATCCGAATTAACGTCTCTCTCGATATACCAATCTCACTCGCAATTTGCGCCCATGGCAATAACCTACGCTCTCTCACAACCAATATTAATTTCTGCTGATTCTCAAATATCATAACTAGTACCCAATGTATTCAACTTTTACAAAACATTCACCTTGCATTAAGTATACATCTGTGGTAATATATAAGCAAGCAATAAATAAACATAAGGAATAATAAATGAAAACATGCATCCACTGCGGCACTGAAATAAAAACTGGTTCTTTGTGCTATCTCTGTTACAGAAAATGGTACGAAACTCTTAACATAAAAGGTAAGAAATGAGTAAACAAGAATATGTTAAAATTCTTAACGCCAATAGTTATTCTGAATTAGAAGAATATATAAATGAACACCTTGAGTACTCGGCAGCTACAGTGAAAAACATTAAATATCAATGCGTTGATAAGATATTTTATGCCTTTATACATCAAATAGAAGATAAAACTGAAGTTTTTAAACCACTGAACAACTTGCTTGATATTGCCAATGCATTAAAAGTTGATCTGCACATCGATAAATGGAGATTAAACCAATTTAAACAGATGCTATCTGGCAAATTTAGCAATATTGTAGACGAAGAACTTGGACTAATGCCAGGGCTAATAACCGATGAGGTAGTTCTTGAACCATGTAAGAACTTACAGCAGTTTGTCACTCTAAACAACAGCAAGAAAGATAAATAATGAACAAGCACGCAGACTCTTTAGCAGAGTTAACATTAGAAGCTAAAGACTTTATGGATGTTGTATCTTCTAAAAGTGATGATATCATCGAAGTTGAGAACAAATTAACTGACCTTAGACTGCTTATTCCCCTTCAATTAAAAGTAGGAGAAAGAAATAACTCTGCTTACTATTTATCATGGGAATCCAATTATGATGAAATAACCAACAAAAAAAAATGGCAAATCTTTTTAGTTACAAAAGAAATAAGCTCCGGCCATTCAATGTTTAAAATGCCCCTTATTGAAGCAAATATCGCCACAAGATTAAAATATATCGTTTATCTTGATGAATTCTTAAGACAATTTAAAGAACACTTAATCGTTCTTACAAAACAATGCAACAAAGAAGATGAAGAGGATAAATAATGAATACTTTAACTAAAGCAGAACAAGAGAAATTCATTCAAAATTTTCTTGAAAATGCAAAAACATCGAATATTGAATTGCCCATCACTGAAGATGTTTTTAATGTTTTTAAAGAAAAGATGGAAAAAGATGGGTTGCTAGACAATCCAATTAAAAAAGAGGGGTTTGATGCATTTAAAAAACTTTTAGAAAGATCTGGAGCAATATTAACCCCCCCTATTCTCGCTCAATGTGAAGATCCCAACGAACCTTACATTTTTAATGGTCCGCTTGCATTTAAAAAAAGCAAGATAAAAACCCATTTTAAAATTTTAAGCGCTGAGAATTATGAAGATCTGAAAAAAGAAGTTGATAACTACATTGCCAATACAAACCACGAGCTGCTAGAAATTAAACACTATCCGCACGAAGGCTTCTATAGCGCATTTATTCGCCTTTCTCAACCCACGTTGGAAGATTTTGCCAAGAATTTAGTTTCAGCATATGATGGAAATGATGTGAGCGTTTCCTATGAGACGAATGAAAGTGACAATACCATAAAAATCTCCATCAAAAAAAAGGATAAATAATGGAACTTAATTTATTCCACCATATTTCGTCTCTGTTCGAAGAACTTAATAAAAAGATAGAAGGACTCGTTAGCGCTAAAAACGTTCAGCTTGAGCCAAAAAAATCTGCTGAGATCAATGAATTAGCTACCGCACTAGCAAAAGCACAGTCGGAAATGAAGTCTGCTGAACTTAATAAAAATAATCCATATTTCAAAAGCTCTTATGCTGATCTTCAGTCAGTTGTAAACGCTTCACGTGGACCGCTCACCAAAAACGGGCTCTCCGTTACACAACAACTTTACGATGAAAATGACGGTTCATGGCTTCTCACAACCCTGTGGCATACCTCTGGCCAATGGATATGCTCAAAAAGACGCGTTGTACCAGCAAAAAATGACATTCAAACCATCAGCTCCCATACCACGTACCTTAAACGTATGACATACGCATCGTTAATAGGCGTCGTAGCCGGCGAAGATGACGATGATGGCGAAGTTGCCGTGTCAAGCAGTAGAGAATCTTTTTCTAAAGGAGTTTCTCTTAACACCAAATACAACCCCAGAGAAAATAAAACAGAAGTCATCTCAAAAGATCAACTTCAAGAAGCAGAATACGAGCTGAGTGAATATCCGGATATCGCTGAGATGGTTCTTGATGGCTTAAAAATACAATTTCTTGCAGACATGCCAAAATCAAAGTTCCTTGTAAGCATGCAAAGAATTAGAGAAATAAAAAGACTTCGAAACGAAGGGAAATAAGAGGGTTTATATAATGGAGAATGTAATATATCGGCACTCAATTCCATCGCACCTTGATACTGCACCCGCTTTAACTCAATGCCACGTAAAAACTCCGTCAGGACTCGTCGATATTTATGTTCAACTCAGCAGAGAACCAGAAAAACCAAGATGGATTTACATCGACTCCTTTAATGAGCACCTTTCGACTTATAAAATCAAAAAATTAATAGAAAAACGTCTCCTAACACAAGACTGCTAGCTCCATAAGAAACGTACTAGGAAACGCACGTTTCTTGTGGCGCTAGCAGCTAAAAATATTCCTTATTTATTGCAATTGGGGTGGCACATTTTGACTAACATGCCACCCCACAAAAAAGGAGTAAAAAAATGAAGCGCTTTTCTTACTTTTTATATATATTCAGCAGTAAATTTTTTACCACCTATTTCTATCACAGTTATTCCGCTATTTCTAGTTTTTCTCATTTGCCACGTTAAAACGCCTACACAAGTACATAAAGCTAATGCGAAAATCAAAACTTTTACTTTCATCTTCATT
>CAZJVC010000044.1:0-8921 GCA_964549515.1 uncultured Pseudomonadota bacterium
AGCAACGATTGTAGAAGATTATCTTCAAGATTATGCTTGGGAAAATTATCCAGCAAAAGGAAAATACTGGGCAAGCAGTAGGTGCGGCTACAGAGGCGGTTTCACTGTCACCGATGATGGTAAGAACCTTGTACTCAGTGCCTGTGGTTCTAGTATTAATTTAAACAAATGTATAAGAAGATGCGGCGGAATTGATATCGAATTGAAACTGTTCGTTAGTGAAGGGGGCACATTAAAATGCCCAGACGAATGTCTACCAGGCAAATTTTCGTGGCTGCATCACTAGTAAAAAGTAAAAGCCTAAAAAAATGCGCAAAAAAAAGGGGCCAATATCTGGCCCCTTTTTTTTGAGCAAGTTTTATACTTTAACTTTTTTGACTTTTCTTACCGTTGGGGCTTTTTTAGTTGCAGATTTCTTTACTTTTTTAATAGCGGCCTTAGTTTTTTTAACTTTTTTTTCAGTCCTTACAGGTTTTCTTGCAACTTTATCTTTTTTCTTGCAACCTGCACAACCGGCTGCCAATATGCCAACTAACAACAATACTAATACACGTTTCATTTTGGTCCCTTTGCATAAAGGTTAAAAACTACTTTCTCTTTTGAAATATTAAACAATTGTCACACAAACCTCAAGATTATTTATGCTTTCGGCTTTGCAACAGAATCTGGCTGACGATGCTTATTACGATTAATCTGGCCCTTATGATGCTTACAAAAACCTTGTGTTAACTTTTTAAATTGAGCATTATGACGCGAACGATACTTTTTTCTAGATTTAAAACGCGATCGTTGTGTCTTCATCAAAACCTCCCTAGCGTATCGCGCAGAATCCTAATAAATGCAATGTATTAATAAAGTGTTCGTCAAAAATATCTTCCGCTAAATCCGCCTTTTCATAAATTATTAAACCATGATTATAATGCTTTAAGTCCCACGTACACCATGCAGGATTTTCAAAATCCAAATCTGGCGCAATATCTCCAACAATGTGCTCATGCTTATGATGGTTCGCATCAATGCTATCTAAGGCAATGGAGCGAACCTTGTTATTAAATAGTGACTGATCCATAAAAGAAGAAAAAGCATGCGCGGTTTCCCACATACTTTCTGGTTGTTCGTACGCTTCCTCACGACAAAAACCAGCAACACCCTTTAATTGATTGAAGTCTGGGTTATCAACAAAGTACGCCGCACGGACAATGTTAAAACAATGCTCATCACAAATATCTTGCAAAACAAACTCTGGAACATTTTCCAACTCATGGACCGACATAATTTTGCGAGGCAGGCGGCTTAAACAATCAAAGACACGTTTATGTCGTTCAAAATCATTCTTGTGACTCATTATATTCCTCCCATTCGCATCAAGATCACTTTATCCTTAATGCTTACTGTTTAGATATTAACAAAGAAATAAGGAAAAAATCAATAACTCTTTTTTATAACCTTGTATACTGCGCACAGTACTTGATACAGTCCAAAAAAGAAGTATTATGAAGCAAAGGATTTAACAATGAAGCATCTACCGTATTGTTTTTTATTGTATTGTTCTTTATACGCACATCGCAGTATTCATCGCCCACATCAAGATCTGGCTCCTTACATCACTGTATGGAGTGATGCGCATCCAAAAAAGCATACTCTCATTGATGCTAACTTGCGTCCAGTACCACTACTAAAAACATTTGATAGAAAGCATTTTGAAGAAAACTTATTTCCGAAAGATTCTGTCACATTCCGCTACGAAAAACAGGTCCTACCTGAACAGGTCCTACCTGAACAGGTCCCACCTGAACAGGTCCTACCTGAACAGGTCCTACCTGAACAGTCAGTCGAAACCAAAAAAATTAATACGTTAATTAACAGACTCATGCAAGAAATTGAAAAGAAAAAAAGACTGTACAAAGATTTCATAATATTAAAAAACAGTGGCTTTATTCGTCACAAAAAATGTGGCTTACTCATTGCAAAATTCAAAGATTATCCTTTTATTTTAAAATTATTTATAGAACCACCAGAAAGTTTTGTTAATCCGTATGACAAAGGATTTGAAGTATGCAACGTTTTTGTTGCGAGTGGCTCGATACGACACACTCTCGGATTCTCTCGCATCAAAACGCTTAATTACATACACGAAAAAATAAAAACCTCCACCCAATGGAAAGATCGCATTGTCATGCCACGTAAATGGTTTTGGCTCCCAGAGAAGGCTGATTGGCTCAATATAGAAGCACATAACCTTGGCGAAAACAAAAAAGATGTTGTCCGCATACCATCAACATATGCCGTCATTGCTGATGCAATGGAGCAAGATCCAATAAAACAAACAGACAATGATGAACTTATGGCACTTTCACAATATTTGGAGCATCGCGTAGATCCACATACAAAAAACTTTTTTATCGACAAACATACAGGAAAAATTGCATTAATTGACACAGAATTATTTCCACTAATTCTTGGCTTTAATGAAAAAATACAAAAACATGATACACACGTAAAATGGTACATTCATCTAGCAGGAAAATATTCAAAAGAAAAATTTTTCAGCATGAAAAACTATCGAAAGAAACGACAATACAATATTAAACACTATTATATTGATTGAATAGTACGCTCAAGAGAATGTACCATCTCTCGAATCTGATCGTTTTGCTCAACGAGATCTTGTATTTTCGAAACAGCATAAACAACCGTTGTATGATTCTTGCGACACAAAAACCGGCCTATTTCTTGCAACGATTTATCTGTACACTTTTTCATCAAAAACATTGCTGTTTGTCGAGAAAATGAAAGATCTTTTTCTCGTGATTTCGAGCGCAACTCAGTTAGCGTATATGAAAAATGTTTCGCTACACAATCAGTAACTTCTTGTAAAGTAACAATCCTCCGTAAATGTTCAACGTGAGTTCGCCTAAGAACCTTTTTCACCAAATCCAGTGAAATTAGTTGATTGGTAAGCGATGCAAAAGCAAAGACACGAATAAGGGCACCTTCTAATTCACGAATATTTGCAATCGACTGAGAGGCAATAAAGTGTGCAACATCATCAGGAATTGATTCATATGAACGTTCCGCCTTACGCTTTAATATTGCAACCTTTTCTTCCAATGTTGGTCTCTGAATATCGGTAACTAATCCACCCTCAAGACGCGATCGAAGTCGCTCTGCAATACCACGCATATCCTTAGGATACGTATCACTTCCAAAAACAATCTGCTTTGACGACTCATATAATGAATTAAAAATATGAAAAAACGCTTCTTGTGTCTGATCTTTATTTGCAATAAACTGAATGTCATCAACTAAAAGCACATCAACATTACGGTACTTTTCCTTAAACAAATCTACCTTATCAAAGCGAATTGAGTGAATAAATTCATTAACAAAACGATCTGCCGGTTGATATAAGACCGTCAACCTTTTATATCGCGCCTTAATATCATTACCAATAGCATGCAACAAATGTGTTTTTCCTAACCCAGAGCGCCCATACACAAAAAGAGGGTTATATACCAGTCCAGGCTTGCGAGTTACAGCATGTGCTGCCGCATATGACAACGAGTTACTGGGACCAACCACAAACGTATCAAAAAGATATGTAGAATTAATGGTATAATTTTTACTTGGCCTAGAAATTGCTGTTGACTGTTTTTTTTCATTCGTCACTAATCTTGCAGGAACTATTTTTTCAGCTTTCCCAGACAAGACCTGTTTAGACAATGTCTGTTTAGACGAGGTCTGTTTAGACGAGGTCTGTTTAGACAATGTCTGTTTAGACGAGGTCTGTTCTGTATACATATCAAGAAAAACAATCGATACCTCATCTACAACAAAAAGCCTACTTAGATGTTCCTTAAAAAGATGCATATAGTTGCTACAAACCCATTCCTTAACAAACTGATTCGGCGCTCGCAAATAAACTGATTTCGTTCGCACGTCCCACTGTTCCAGCAAAACAGCTTTAAGCCATGTTTCAACAACACGACTGCCTTCTTCCTGCTTAACTATATCTAAAAAATTTTGCCAAATTTGAGTTGTCGATGCCATTATTTCCAATTACAATAAGATTGCACTTTCTGTTATCATAGTCTAAGATAAAATGCCATATAAAACTATAATAGTAGCAGTATACCAATGAAAAAAGAATTTGTAGCCATTTTCATCGCATTCCTCCTTGCGTCCTGCGGAGGGTCAGCACAAACAAGGCGTCGCATTGCCAAAAATCATTACAAACAAGCCGCCACTGAAATGCGAATTTTTTATGAAAAAAATGATATCCACGCGTTACGAAAATCATTAAATGAAATAGACAAAGCTCTAGAATTGCATCCAATACCACAAACTTTCGGGCTAAAAGGAACAATTTTATTACAACTCGGTGAATTAAAAGAAAGTTTGCCATGCTTTGAACGCGTATTTAACAATAAAAAAGTCGCCAAAAGCAAACAATCGGACGCGCGAAATAACTACGCAACAGCCCTTTATCAACTCGGACGGGTAGATGAAGCGCGCTCAATCTGGTTAAATATTGTTAACAACCCACATTATATAAGCCCCGAAGTTGCATATTTCAATCTGGGATTCATGGAACTTAACGAAGCCCTTAAAGTTGCAAACAAGCAGGACAATCCTGAAAAGACAAAATCTACACAAGAAAACATCAACGCGTACCTAGAACAGTCTGCTATGTATTTCAAGCAAGCTATTGCCATTTCCAAAGATTATATTGATGCAATCTTCTTCCTTGGCAGAACTCTGATTGCTCTTAACCGCTTAAAGGAAGCAAAAGATTGCTACATGTCCATTTTAATTATCAATCCAAATCATGAAGCAGCTCAAAGTTTTTTAAATCATGTCGAAAAAAAGATGGCTACAAACGACGCTTAAAATAATTATCAACACCCTGCGCTAAAGATTGTGCCAAGACCTCGCGCCCTTTCAATGATTTTAACATTTTTGCATCGTGAGAATTACTTAAAAAAAGCAGCTCAACCAAAACCGATGGACATTCACAGCCAAATAAAACCTGCGATAGCTCCTTTTTTACACCACGATCAACAAATGTTTTTTCATCAATCCTGCTATGCATTAACGCTTTATGTATAGAACGCGCACACCCTTCTGCTTCATCATGAAAATAAAACGTTTCTATTCCACGCGCCTCTGGATTAAATGCATAATTACTATGCAAGGATACGAACAAGTCTGGGTGCAATCTGTTTGCATAGGTAGTGCGATCATCAAGCCTAAGATAAACATCTTTATTGCGTACCATTCGAACATCGTATCCTTTTTCAATAAGATGCCGACGCATTCTTCTCGCTACCGATAGCACAACTTCTTTTTCTTTTAATCCATACAAGCCCGATGCTCCAATATTATATCCACCATGGCCAGCATCAATCACAACTAATGGAACCTTATGTTTTTCCTTAATATAAGTATTTTTTTTCTGAACAGGATTATCCTGAATAGATATCGTCAATGTAGGATCGTTATGAATGTTCTTTAACTGCATTGTTTCTAGTGAATATTTTTGTGGATCAAATAAAAATGAACAAACAAGAGAGTTATGATTTTTTCTACATTTAAATTGATAATTACCATGTGAAATTGCATTAATCCGATCTAACTTCTCCTGCTCTATATCTGCAACCCCATTGATCTTAACAATATGACGACTTTTCCCTAAACTCGGGCGCTTAATCTGCGAAAGGGTATACGTATCATCTAAATAAAATACAAGCCGATCTTTCCTTACGCCACGATGAAAAAATACATCTGTAACTGTTGTACATTGATTTAAGAAAATAACGAAAACCTTACAAACGAAAAATATTGATAAATATAAACGCTTCATAAGAGCAACCCCCATCTATAACTTTATTTTTACAAAAAAACATCTCCAAAAACAAGAATTTATCGCCGAATCAACACAAACGCGCTTGCTGTAAAAATTTTAATTCGCTATTGTTTTTAAGAACCGCGCAGAAAACTACAAGGTATAATCAGCTCGAATGGCTTGGTTTATCCTGAGCGAAGTCGAAGGGACACCCGCTCACCATGAACGAAAAGAGAAGAAGCATTCACCATTAGCAGGAAAAAGAATTGCTCACCATGATCAAACCCAAGTACCAAGCATTCATCCTGAGCGGGAGTCGAAGGATATGAGCGAAAATGTATCACAATGAGTACTAGGCAAGCCTCAAGGAATTTAACCCGACATGATTAAAAAAAGGGCACTCATTGAAAAATTCTCTAACACTATTTTTTATTATTTCTATGCCTCTCGCAACAACACCATATAAACTTGGCATCGAAAATATAGGACACCAACTTGATCATCTTAAACATAAACCAAGCGCTCTTGTTACAAATCAAAGCGGTATCGACCAGCAAGGGAACAGGACAGTAGATATTTTGCTTAAAAAGGATTTCAACTTAAAAAGGCTACTCGCACCTGAACACGGAATAACAGGGTTAGTTCCAGCAGAAAAAAATGTTACACAATCATTCGAGCCTAAAACAAAACTTCCAGTTATGAGCACCTATCAGGGCGAAAATAATCCGGTGCCATCAGAAAAAATTTTAGAAAATATTGAAGTTCTTTTTTTCGACATACAAGATTGCGGCATGCGTCATTATACATACATTTCAACGCTTTACCATTTACTTATCTTATGCGAGAAAAAAGGGATAACGGTTGTCGTTTTTGATCGCCCAAATCCTATTGGACCAACAATGGAAGGACCTCTTGTTGAAGAAAAACTTCAATCTTTTCTTGCCGTTGCACCAATACCCCTAAGACATGGCATGACAATCGGTGAAATTGCTTGCTATTTTAATGAAAAACAGCTCAAAAAACCTGCCAACTTGGTTATCGTCTCTATGAAAGAATATAAAAGAGACACGGTAATTTCTCACTTTGATGCACAACTTTCACCAAACATTCAAGATATCCAATCCTGTTATGGCTACACATTCTTAGAACTACTTGCAAAAGTTGATCCTCTTTTTACTGGAAGAAACACTGAACATCCATTCAAAATTTTGATGTGTTATAGCAACCATTCTCTATCTATAAAAACGTGGCACGAAATTGCCGCCATTCTTACCGAAAATAATCTCTTATGCCATCTTTATACATTTGACAATAAATTACTCGTAAGCAAAGATACTGGACTATATATAATTATCCCAACTATTAACAATTTTTCTGCTTATAATACGTTGATTAAAATCTTAGAATATTTTAAAAAACATAATATTGAACTCCACTTTACACCATGGTTCAATTTACATATTGGCACGTCAACTACACTTGATTATCTGGAAGGTAAAATAAGCAAAGAAGAATTAAAGCGCACCATCAACGAAGAACTCGAAGGTTTTCATAAAAAAGCATCTCCATGCTTTCATTATGAACCACACCCCCGCATTATGTACGTAGAAGATTAAAGGCGCGGTTCAACAATGTATGATAAGCGCTTCGACTTCTCCCATACGCGAAGAAAGTCCTTTATGTCATAGGCATGTAATACATCCTTCTTTGTTTCAAATGCCGGATCATGGCAAAGCACTTTTTTCTGTTTATTGTCCCAACCAACAACAACCAAAAGATGCCCCTCTGAATAAGTCTTTTTCACTGGCATTGTTTTTAATGGCCCGCGAATACTAACCACAACTGGCAAGCTTTTAACAAGATAACGATATAATTCTTCAAATGAATTTAAGCGTGTCACAGAAAAATAAAAGTTCGCATGACATTGATTAAATGCATGTGCAATATTAAATGGCCAGCTACCAAAAGTGTCTAATCCAGCATCGTATACACCCTGTGAAAACTGTGCAACATCTTCTTTTTGTCTATTCAGATAAGAAACAACCATAGCTAATGATGTTGGAGAACAAATACGATTTTTTTGAGGATGATTAACACGTATCTGTGAAAATAACGGCAATGAACGAATCTGCTTTGATGGAAAAGATAAGTGATGAGCACGTTTCTGTTCAGACTGGAAAGCAACATAATTAATAGCTGAAATTCCTAAACGATACAGCGCATCCAACGATGCCCCGTCATGCGCCATGACTTTAACGCGACAGCGATCAATGGCATCATCACCATTCGCTTCCCATCTCACATAATTAAATGACGGCTCGTTCATAATCTTTTTACCATACGAGCGTTGCCTACCGCTTCCCCATGAGGCAACTAATACCCATTGCCCCCATTTCTTGTTTTTCGCATTTCTTACTTTCATATAAAAATCAAAATACCCCTTTCGAGGTCGCAACATATTCCACGAAAATAAAACTTGTGTAGCAAGTATCGGTAACTTCTTTTCAAAAACAACACTATTCTTCGGTGCCAATAGCTGTTGTTGAACATGCGACAAATCAATAGGAGACAAAACTGCCCAATCCAATGTAAAAGTATTATGAAATATTAGAAAAAAATAGGCGCAACCTAAACAGAACCACAATAACTTTTTCATTGCCCTTCCCCCAAACGTCTTATTATCATTTTATCACAATTAGAATACTTTTTTCAAACATATTAAACATTTCTTTCAGATAATGCTTATTTTAACAAGATAAAAAACAACACAATCCTTCGACTCCCGCTCAGGATGAATGACAAAGAAGTTTGGGATGAAAGTAGAAAAAGTTCAGTATAAACAAAAAAACCGTGGATAAGCGAAGAAAAAACATGGCAAAAGAAAATGGAAAGTAACGCACCACGGCTTAAAAGCCGTGGCATTACAGCTAAGGATTTGGCCCATTCATCCCCAGGCTTGAAAGCCTTGGGGTATTCTGGGCAATTCAATAAAAATCAGGTATTATCAAGTCCAATCATCCCGACCAAATCCAATCATCCTGACCAAATCCAATCATCCTGACCAAATCCAATCATC
>CAZJVC010000045.1:0-8699 GCA_964549515.1 uncultured Pseudomonadota bacterium
GAATGGCTGCCAAGGGCAAGACGGTTATGACAGGGGTCGATCATTGGCGACGTGGGTACGATCAGTTGGATAAAAAGTTGATCCAGCTTGGACTGCGAATTTCTATTCAGCCAGTGGACTATCTTATTCCTTCTGCGCGTAACGCAGAACATTTTATTTAGAAGTACTGGCACAATTATTGACGTTCGAAACTGCTTGTAAGTTCTAAAAGTTCTTTTGTTATTTTGTCTTGGCGAAGTTTGTTATAATCGCGTTGCATGGTTTCAAGTAGTTCTTCAGCGTTACGTGTAGCGTTATCCATAGAATGGAATCGCGATGCTTGTTCTGATGCAAGAGAGGAAAAGAGCAGTGATTCTATGCTTACTGTCAGATATAACTTTGTAAGCATTTTAAGGATATTTTCTTGGTTTTCTGGCCAAGTATACGCATCAAGTGATGTGGAAGCATTTTCTATTGGTTGCATTGGCAATAACATTGTTTGAGTTGGCTTTTGGCTAAAAAAAGATTTTGGTGTATTGCTCATTACAATAATTTCTTTGTAATTATGTGCATTGTTGGTAACGAATGATGATAGCAAGTCAGTAATATTTGTTAGGGTTGTGCTTGAAAGATTGTTGAATGTTTCAAGCGGGCGACCTATTTTTTTTTGTGCATAATCTTGTGCTTTTTTACCAATTGTAATGATGTCTGTTTTTTTCGATAATTCTGGAAATTTTAGCTCAAAATATTTGAACAATCCAACATTGAATGTTCCGCAAAAACCTTTTTGAGAGCCTATTAGAATAATTAATGTGCGGTTATCCTTGGTGCCAAGTTTAAAGTATGTCTCTTGCCATTCATCATCACTTAATAACTGTCTTAAAAGATGATTTACCTGATCTTTGTAATGAGTCAATAACGGTTCTTTGTGTGCAAGACGTGTATGTGATGACATGGCAATTAGACGTGTTGCATGCGTGATTTTTTTTATCGTTTCAACAGCATTTATCCGTTGATTCATTTGAATGAGTTGAGACATACATACCCTCGTGTCGGCTATTCAGGATAATTCTGTCAGGATTATCCTGACAGGGTTACTCTGTTAGATTTTAGCTTAACAGCAACTTCTATTTTTAAAAAGATTTTTCTGAACAGGATTATCATGAAGGCGCCTGTTTATACATGCACTTCTATCCAATCTTGTTCAGGCGAGGCCTGTTCAGGCGGGGCCTGTTCAGGCGGGGCCTGTTCAGGATAATGTTGTTTTCCTGTATCAAGCCATACACGATCCATTAACGTACGAGTTTCAGGATTAAAGTTAAGGTTAATTCCTTTAAAGTTTCTATTTTTTATTTGTTCAAAATAATTTGTAAGTTTATTTGTTGTGTATGGTGGAGATAAGTTTTGTAAAGCATCAATCAGTAATGATGCAGAAAGATATGCTTCGAGTGAGGTTACATCTTTTCCTTCTTCAGGCATGAATGTTTGAAGATCATTAGCATATTCTTTAACTAGTTGTATAAGTGTATTGTTTGGATTTGGAACGATGTTTGACATTGTGAGCGAGAGTCCTTTGTTGCGTACAAAGGTTGAGAAGGCACTTGTAAGAAAACTTATGCCAAATAACTGCGTTTTGCTTAAATTTAATATACCAATTTGACGAATGAGTTCCTCGGATGGACTTCGTGATGAAAAAAATAGAATTGCTTCAGGTGCAAAATTGGTAATATCTTTTGTTGCTTTTTCTACGTTAAGCGTATTGGTTTGATAGGATGTTTCGAGAATGTTTGTTATGCCGTACGTATCATTTAATACTTTTTTTGCAGCATCACGCCCAGGATAACCATAGGAATCGTTTTGGTAAAAAATGGCAAATTTTTTTATATGGAGTTTTTGGACTGCGTAATTAACTAAAGCTGTTGCTTCGTCTGCATATGACACGCGTGTACTGATAACGTTTTTAGTAGAAGCATTTCTGAAAAATGTGCCGCCCGTATAAGGAAAGAGTGCGGTCATATTATATTGTTGTATTAATGGTAGTGCAACTTTGAATGTTGGTGTTCCTGTTGGGTTGACAATAAGATTTGTTTTAAATGTTTTAAAGAGTTGTTGTACACATTTATGTGTTTTTGGTGGTTGATATCCATCATCAAGAAAGACAAGGCGTAGAAAGCGTCCATTAATACCACCATAGCGTATATTTTCTTTGTTTAAGCGCAAAAAGAGACCCACTTTTGTTGCTCTACCAATATGCTTATTTGAACCAGTGAGTGAAAGGGGAGTGCCAATTAGCAGCTCATCGGTATGGTCGCATTTTGCGTTTTTAATTGCATCGAGCAACGCAACAGGTTGCGTTTGTAAATGTGGAACTGTATCTAATGTTTGGCAGGTCATAAAATTATGTATATTGTGTTTGAAGTCGGTATGTTTTTGTGGGTTTTGATAATAATGGTGGAGTGTCCAATCGGTTCCAGTGCCGGCCGTATCAAGAACAGCAAATGAATCATTGTGAAAATCATAATATTTTTTGTGTGGCAATATTGGGGATGAGAAAAGGGCCCATGTCGTAATACCTTTTTCTGGTGCAGAAAGTCTAAGCCCACTGGTTAGACGATAGGTGATAACTGGGTTTTCTGCCTTTATTTGTGTTGTTATGTGTGGGGTTGGCGGTTCATTGAAGGAGTTATATCCTTCGTTGCTGAATAAAATTTGTGCTTGTTGATTGTGTCGAGTTGTATAGTTAAGTGTGAATCTATCTTTCAAAAGATTGAAAAATGTTGAAAGTGCATTCATAAAGACTTTTTGTTTTTGGTCGTCTCGTGTTATTTTTATTCCAATTTCTTGTGCGAGGCTAAAGTTTTTCCAGAAATTATCAGTTTCATGAGGTCCTCTGATATAGATAATTTGGTCAGGATTTTTAATGATGAGTTGAAAAATAATGCCCAATGTTTCAAGTGAATATGCTCCACGATTGATAGTATCTCCCAAGAAAACAAGCGAGTAATGAGGGTCAAGGTTAAGATCGTTGTCAATAACAGGCTTAGCCTGTACAGGATTATCCTGTACGGAAACTTTGTTTTTTATAGAGAATTCTTTAAGGAAATTAAGCATTCGAGTTAATGAGTGAAAGGCGCCGTGAGTGTCTCCTAACACGATATAATGTTGTCCCGTTTTTGCTTGTTGATCGTAGATTGTTGTAAGTTTTTTTTGTTGTATTTCAGTTGCGTGTTTTAAGAGTGTATTGAATTCATCTTTTGGCCACGAAATGGAAATTTTGTTACCAAAGAGTGATGTGACGATATTTTTAGCTGTGATAAATATGTTTTTGAAAGATACCTCATGATAGTCACGATATGTTGGATTATAAAAATTATCGTCATAAAGAGGAATGTTTTCATCGAGTTTTTGATAAAAGGCAGTAATTTCTTGTAAGTTTTGCCAATACAAACCCAGCATGGAGGTGTGTGTCATAAATAGAGACATAATACTGAATAATATTATTTTTTTCATAAATGCTTTCTTTTTAAACGCGGATAAATAACGTATAGAAAACTAACATTATCAAAACAAAGCATGCGATGGGTATGACTATTGGCATAATCTTGAAAATTTTTTGTCTATTTTTTTTACTTTGTATACTCCAAAGATTGAGTGATAATGTAAGAATGATGATGATTAAACAGTACGTATAAACGATATCACCTGTTGTGAGGTATCCAGTGCGTGGGGCAATTTTTTGAATTATATAACGGTAGGTTAAGATTGCTACCAAATTCTGTATAGAAAAAGACATGACATTTTGTTTTGTTAGATAACAGATAAGACTTATAAAAAACATAATGATTAGTGGAATGAAAATAGTAAAAATGTCGCCCAAATTTTTCTTTTTGAATCCGATGCTATACAAGACGCATGGATGTTTAGCGGCACTGATATTGTTCGTATCTTTTACCGCAGTATAACCAAATGAAACGTTTTTTGTTGCGTATTGCCAGCCGGCAATTTTGAGTCGTTGTGCAATGACAAGATCTGATTGAGTTGTAATAAAAATAAGTTCTTGTGGTCCAGCAAAAAGATTTGTTAATACGAGTGATATTTGATGATCATCAAGTGGAAAGGTGTTATAATTTAGGGTGTTAGAAAACTCTATTTTTACATGATATTCAGCGATAGTTAAATTATTTTGAATTTTGAGAAAGGGGCCCTTTTTATCAAGAATTTTTCCTTTTTCAAATATGAAGTGAGAGATGGTTTCCAGTGAAATAAGCGTTGGATCAAACTTGAAAGAAATGATCGCATTCGCAACAAAAATATTTTGGTTTGGATCCATGGTTGGTATATCAAGGATGACAAACTTAGGTTTAACAATGGGGATTCCCCAAGGCAAATCTTTTTTTAAAGTAGGTTTAATGGTATAGATTTGTGGAACGGGATCAGTTGGCCTGAAGTTGTGTATAGCGATAAAAAGAAGTGTGGCGATGCATCCAACTGTTATGATAACAGATAGTACAAGAGTTTTTAATTCACTCATGTTTTTTATCATTACGTAGCTCCTTTTGGGAAATGTGGCTGTTTTGAATTTATCAAGGTAACTTCTTTTTTGTCAATTGAAACAATGTTTCCTATCAATTGGTGCGTGATTTTTATATGTGCCAGAGGTATTTTTATTGCAATGTTCCCATGTTTAATAGTGCTAGTTTGATAATTAATTTAACAGGCTAAAATTTGTTCGTTTTTTTAGGTAGGATTGCGACTTTGCAGGGTTAATGGTCCGGATGTATTAGACCCTTCGACTTACGTTTCGACACAATTAAGCCCGATCATTTCTAGATAAGTCTAAGTATTAGGGCGAAGGGACTTTGGGAACAATTCTTTCCAGCTGAAGGTTATGTTGTTTTGAAAAGAATGATGATAATGCGCCATTTTTTTTGTTGCGTTAGATAATCCAATGGTTGTGATGAGTATTAAGAGAGCAATCCTATTCAGGATAATCCTGTTCATTTTTATCCTCTCTGCGTTAAGATTATTATAAACAAAAGGAAAAGATAACTCGATGATGATTATTATTGATGGATATAACTTAATTAAGCAGGTTTTAGGAGTAAAGCGTCTTTCACATAAGCAACGTGATGCATTTGTGCAGGAATTATCTGGGTATTTAAAAAAGAGAAAATTGCAAGGCAAGATTGTTTTTGATGGAGGGGAGTCAAGTTATCAATATCGAGTTAAAAAAGGTTCAGTTGAAGTTATTTTTTCTGGGTACAAGGAAAGTGCCGATGACGTTATTTTGCGTTACTTAGATGAATACAAAGGGCACCAAGTTGTTCTGGTTTCATCTGATCGAGAGTTGCGCGATTATGCACATACCTTGGGAAAAGAGTCGATTGGTGCACCTGAATTTTATAAGAGGTTTGTTGATACTTCCATGGCAATAACGTCATTGGTAGGTGGGCATGATCCGACATTATATAAACTGTCTGAAGATGCCCCGTCAGATCTAGATCAGTTAATGATAGAAGCTACCGATCGGGTAGAGACGAAGGATGTTGATCGTGAAGTACCAGTATCTCGAGAGCGTGCATCGCATAAAGCGTCCAAGAAAGAAAAAAAGCGGCGGCAAGTGTTTGATAAATTAAAATAGAAAGAGATGTAGTTAAGTAAGAAGGAACCAATAAAAATGTTTTGTTTTTAAGGAGGGTTAGTTTTTTTAATGATACGGGTAGTGGATGATAAGAAACCACTCACCCAAATCGCCCCGAAATTTTGCCCAAACCTTGCACGAAGAAGAGGTGTAAGCTTAAAGTAAGAAGTGAAAAATGTAGTTTCTTCAAAAAAAGGAAAAGGAAATGAGAAAAATTTTATTTATAAGTGGTATTATCTGTGAACTGAGCGCTATGTATAATCCACCAATGCTTGGACGTTATGGTGAAGGATATCCTATGCGTCAGTTGTGTAAGGCAGATGTTACTTACACAAATATTACAGTTCCACCTGTTGTACAGAAGACAATTGGTGAGCGTAGTAATGTTTTATTTTCTATTATGTTTGTTGGATCGTATTTAGAGGCGGTTGGTGAAGAAAGGCCGGAGAATATTATAACTCATCCATTATTAAGTCACTGGTGGGAGCAGTCTGATGAATACAAGAAGCTTACGGAAAAAACTAAATACTTTAATAAAAAAACCTCAATGGGGCTATTTGATGCATCAGGAATAAAAGTGGTTGCGGGGGACAATGGGATACCTGTTGATGCGTTGCGACCTATTGATGTTAATTTTCATCCAAGTAATGATGGTGTCGACGCTTACTCGCCAAATAATGGATTAATTTCCTATGATAGGAGCAAGGCATTCGCTAAATTTTGGTTAATTGTTGTATCTCCTTTTGATGCGCAGAATATTTTTGTTGGATTGGTGTTTGTAGCATTAAATCCAGAGATGGAGGTGAATTTTGAAGGGATATGTGCGGCAGAGAATCATTTAGATGGGGCACAAAGAATCGCTGAGATCAAAGAAATATTAGATCCTATTTTTTTAAAACGATTGGAAGCAAGTTTTTTTGAAGCTATTGCGGACGGCGATCTTCCGAGAGCTTTAGATATTTATACAAGGCTTTCAAAATTTTCAGGTGCTCTTGTTGATATTGAGTTGTTTCGAGATATTTTAAATGTATACGAGGTTTCCATATCTTAAAGAACCGGGGCGATACATATTATTTGCGCTTCTTTTTGAATCATCTATACTGTCTACTATGAAAAAAGTTGGAAAATCTTTCGCTGGAAAATCTTTCGCCGAAAAATTCTTACCTGAAAAACCTTTTGCCGAAAAAGTTTTTAGTCTTGGGGAAGTTGATGATATTGCTGCAGAAATTTTACCATTAATTAAAGATGCGCGCATCGTTACCTTTTCGGGACCTTTAGGAGCTGGAAAAACGACATTAATTCGTGCGCTTGCCAAGCAGTTGGGGATTAAAAATCAAGTTAAAAGTCCTACTTTTGCTTATTTGGCAACATATCAATTGCCAGATGGTAAAAGTGTATACCATTTTGATTTGTATCGCCTAAAATCCTTAGAAGGTATTTATGATTCTGGATTTGATGAATACTTTTATTTACCGCAAAGTAAAGTTTTTATCGAGTGGCCTGAGATTGTAAAACCTATCTTGCCAAGTGAAACGCTAGATATAGCGCTCGATTACATTGAAGATGATCACAAAAAGCGCAAAATTTCTATAAATTCTGCCTAAGAATATTCAATCTGTTCTGAAAGACTGCAAATAAATGTTGAAAATAGTTAAAAAATCAATATTATTATAGTATAGCCTTTTGATATACATGTTATTGGCGGGGTTCCCGAGCGGTCAAAGGGGATGGACTGTAAATCCATTGGCTGAGCCTTCGTAGGTTCGAATCCTACCCCCGCCACCACCAACACCAGCATCCTGCTGGACCGGGTTTTGACATTACTGGTACTAACCAAAATTTTGGTAGAAAGATCGCTCATCCTGAGTGATCCAGAGCAAAGCGATGGATTGTATCGAAGGGCCCGTTGGACCGGTTAAATTGTTCAGCCTGTCCGCTCGAAGCCTTGGCGAAGACGGATTGGATCTATGGACGTTAAAGTTGAAATGATTGCGGGAATAGCTCAATGGCTAGAGCGACAGCCTTCCAAGCTGTAGGTTGCGGGTTCGAGTCCCGTTTCCCGCTCCAAATTTAACAAAGTGCAAAAAATTTGTTAAAAAGGATGTGAAGGTATAAATGCTGGCGTAGCTCAGTTGGTAGAGCAGCTGATTTGTAATCAGCAGGTCGTTGGTTCAAATCCGACCGCCAGCTCCACTTTTTTGTTTTGTTGCTGATGGGGTATATTAAAAAGTTAAAGATACGTGGGCGATTAATATGTCTCAAAATGCAACAGGATTTGTATTTTTTCTTTTTTTTATTTAATCTTATAGATAAGTATAAGGTAGTTTGTAGTATTAGAGGCCCACGTAGCTCAGTCGGTAGAGCACTCCCTTGGTAAGGGAGAGGTCACCGGTTCAAATCCGGTCGCGGGCTCCATAGCTGGAAAATTTCCCTAAAGGGGTGAGTAGGGTAACGTTTGTTGCCAAGTTTGAGGCCAGTAGCTCTAATGGTAGAGCGACAGACTCCAAATCTGAAGGTTGGGGGTTCGAGTCCCTCCTGGCCTGCCAGCTTCTGGACCGCCAGTTTTTGGTCAGCCGGTATTCTGCGATTGATTTGGTGTCGGTAGTTTGAGCTCAAATATTAAGAATGGTTAAAGAATGGTAAACGTTGTAGCATTTTTAAAAGAGGTTCGCCAGGAACTAACAAAGGTTAGTTGGCCGAACTTTGATGAATTTATCGGATCAACGACAGTTGTTCTTATTATCATCGCTGTATTTGCTATTTATTTAGGTGCAGTTGATTATTTTTTGCGACTGGTAATGGAATATTTGTATGCGCTGTAGATGGGATAGGGAGACCAGAGCCGGGGACTCAGAATGAAAAAGTGGTATGTTATCCAGGTATATGCTGGGTATGAGGATCAAGTAAAAGCTGATATAGAAAGATTTATCCAAGATAAGGGTATGTCTGATATATTTGGCGAAATTTTGATTCCATCGGCACAGGTTAAAGACCACTTTTCTGTACAGCAAGATCAAAAAGACCAACGTTTATTTCCGGGATATATTTTGGTTGAGATGGAGAAAACTCCTGAAAGCGT
>CAZJVC010000046.1:0-8549 GCA_964549515.1 uncultured Pseudomonadota bacterium
TTTACACTTAGAATCAAACAATAAAAAGTTTAGTTTAATTTCCTGATTCGACTAGTACTTACCGATCGCACAATCACACAAATTAAACGTAACGAAAACAAAAAAAATAAACCGTACAAGGAATGCTCATGAGCACTATAATTATTGATCGCCATGAGATTGATCTATCAAATAAAAGCAAAATTTTATTTCCAAAATCGAAAATAACAAAAGGTGACTTGATAACCTACTACGAAAAAATTGCGCCATACCTACTTCCACATATCTATGATCATCCACTTACTATGCACCGTTTTCCTGACGGCATCGATAAAGAAGGCTTTTATCAAAAAGAAATCGGTTCTTATTTTCCAAAATGGATCAAACGTAAAGCAATCAAGCGTCGCTCAATCGATAAAATTGTCACCTATGTTGTTTGTAACAATGCCGCAACATTAGTCTATCTTGCGAACCAAGGTGTTGTTGCTCTTCATGCATGGCTCAGCACTATCAAAAAATTAACCTATCCAGATCGCATTATATTTGATCTTGATCCTTCAACAAATCGATCGTGGCCTAACATAAAAAAAACGGCAAAATTAATAAAAAAGAAACTTGAAACTCAGAGCCTTGTACCTTTTGTTATGACATCTGGCTCAAAGGGACTTCATATAACGGCTCCCCTTAAACAAGTAGATACTTTTAAAAAAGTTCGAGCCTTTGCACTCATGATCGCACAAGAACTCGTTGAAAAATATCCCGACATGCTCACACTCGAGATTCGCAAAGAAAAGCGTGGCACAAAAATATTTATCGATACATTACGTAATCAATGGTCCCAGCTTTCCGTTGCACCATACTCAGTACGCGCCATTGAAAAAGCGCCTATTGCTACACCACTTTCATGGTCTGAGCTATCAAACTCTCAACTCAACCCACAACGATATACTATTAAAAATATTTTTAGACGACTGAGCAAAAAAGATGATCCATGGAAAAATTTTCATAAAAAAGCCCGTGCACTACCAAAATTAAAAACTTCATAGCAAGCTACAAAGTATAGCGCTCGAATAGTTCGACACCCAATCAACATTAACAAAAAAAAACGCTCACCCTGCCACACCCGTCAATACCTTTGGCGAAGACTGGTAGCGGGATTCAAAGGGCCATCCTTGATGCCGGCACAGATATTATTCATAGTCACATCACACGCATTTTCCTTCGACTAAAGCTTATAAAATTTCTATTTTATTAAAACCACATTTGCCGTAACTGTACGCTTAGGAACACGATAATACGGCCCAAAACGCGCTGACAATGCAACTATTCCCGCTATTAACAAAAAAATAATCGACGTTGAACTCCTCATCATGACCCCCTACTAAAATAAATCCCTATTAATTCTAGATTAAAGGTACACATAAATCGAAAACAAGCTTTGTGAAAAAAAATATGGTATATGATGAAATCAAGAACCTCGCAGCAAGCTACGAGGTATGTTACCGCTCGAATGGCTTGGTTTATCCTGAGCGAAGACGAAGGAACTACCGCTCACCATGAGCGAAAAGAATAAAATCACCGCTTTACCCATCCACCGTTCACCCTGAGCGGGAGTCGAAGGGTCACCATGAACGTAACAGGTGCCACAATAAACACAAAGCAAACTTCGACAAATTACGCCTGAGAAAAATTAAATTATAAGGAAAATCTATGGAAACATTAAAAGAAACATTGATGACCACTCTACGAAACAAAAAAACTTCGATGGCAAAATTTCGCCAAGCTGCAGAAAAACTTTCGATTATTCTTGCGCATGAAGCATCAACATTTTTAAAAACAAAAAAAATTGAAATCGAAACACCACTCGATAAAACAAGTGGCACAGAGTTTGATTCTGATGTCGTTTTAATTCCAATTTTGCGCTCAGGCCTCGTATTGCTACCAGCTTTTTTAGAGTTTTATCCACAAGCAACAGTAGGTTTTGTTGGAATGAAACGCGATGAAAAAACTGCTATAGCAAAACTTTACTACCAAAACATTCCAACCATTAAGCCAAACGGCCAGGTCATTGTCCTAGATCCAATGCTAGCAACCGGCGGAAGCTTAGCAGATACATTAGATATCCTCGTTAATTCAGGTATAAATCAAGAACAGATTTTATTTGTCGGTGTAATTTGTGCACAAGAAGGTCTCGATAGAATTCACCACAAATTTCCAAAAATTAAAACCATAATTGCAGCCCACGATTCAAAACTCAATGATAAAAAATTCATCATGCCAGGCTTAGGCGACTTTGGCGATAGATTTTTTGGAACTGAATAGTTTAACGTAAACTCGACGTAAGAAAACTAAAAAATTGCTATAATTTCCCTTAAATCACTCCCCGCCGTCGCTAAAGCTATGGCGGGGAGTGATTTTGCCAAAGGCAAAATAGTATCGAAGGACGGGCAATCTTCTGCTTGTATGCCCTGAAGCTTTTCCAGTGTGATGTTCTGAGATACGTTTTTCAATATCATCCGTATGCCCAACATAATATGATCCATCAGAACATTTTAGAATATAGACATAAAAATGGATTCATTTTTTTCTTATTCTGTGTTCGCACCCTACGAGACACTCGCCTCGCTCGTTCCTCAGGGCGAACGGTTTCAAGAGTGCTCAGCAAAACTCAAAAATATTACGTGGAATTGATAGTATGTTTTAGTATTTTCAATATCTGATTAAATTCTTTGTGAGCACTTTTAGTTTTGTTGAGAATTACAACATAAAAGGAATATAGAAATTTTTAAACCGTTCGTGGTGAGGTGCGAGCGTTTTCGCGAGCCTCGTACCATAACGAACGGAAAAAATTAATTATGCTCGCACCCAAAGTTTATCCTGAGTATTTTCGAAGGGAGGGCATCTAACGAAGCCACCTCCAGCCGTCGCTTAGCAGCTATGGCCGGCGCGGCAGGGCGAACGGGAACGAATTATGTTATCTTCTTACTTTAAACAAACATTCTTAGATCGAGCTCACGTTAATTTAATCTTTCTCACATTCCGCTTCTAAAGCTTCTAACTCTTCATATGTTGTGGATGCACGTCGCTCATCAACAGGGCTCAACTTGTGTGCTCTAGAAGCAGCTCTACATCTTAGTACAAAATTTTCTGATCTTTTAAGAACCCGAAGCGCTCTACGCAACATAAACCTCTCCGCTTTCTCCCTTTCATGCAACTGACCATGGCGATAAGTCTTACCACCCAACAAAAATGGTACATACAACAATAAAAATAGTGCGCAACACTTCATAGCGTCCCTTTCAAATATGGTAAAAGTGTAAAAGCACTAACCATGAAACATCGACAGTAACGCGCAAAAAAGTATTGCCTATGCTTTACTAAGGCACTCTAACTAAAATAAAAAATGTATCGCTTTAATCTTTTTCAGAAAGACTTGAGTCGGAACTTTCCTCTTTCCCAGCTTCACGTTTTTCACGCAATGCATACAAAGCATTCACTGTAAACAGAAAATCACATGCAGGTGATTTGGGTGTACCAACAGCCACAGAGGAATCCTCCATATAGAACTCTCTTTCTTCCTCTTTTTCGCTTCGATCAAGGGCAACTTCAATACTTGTGGAATCAGACCACTTTGGCTTTTTACCTGACAAAAATGAACCACTCATCAAAATAACTGCTAATACCACTCTGGAACTATTCATGTAAATCCCTATCCAATTAAATTTTCAACATGCACACTTTTTCCCACAGCACTGCATTCAAAGCATAATCATTTTCGCGTAAAAATGCAAAATGTGATATAATTATGGTATGAATAAGAAACCATTTTCGTTCGAAATAGTATATAAATCTAAAAAAAGTAATGCTCGCGTCGGACGCATTCACACGCCGCATGGTATTATAGATACACCAAACTTTGTCCCGGTCGGTACAAACGCCGCCGTTAAGGCTGTTGATACACATACGGTAGACGAACTTGGAATACAACTTATATTCTGCAATACATACCACTTATTGCTGCAGCCTGGTACCAACGTTATAAAAGAAGCAGATGGTTTGCATAAATTCATGAATCGAACAAAACCGATCATAACTGATTCAGGTGGATTTCAAGTTTTTAGCTTAGCCTACGGCTCTGTGCACAATGAACTGAAAAGTCGCGGTACAAAAAAAACAGATAATTCTGTTGCATGCATCACTGAAGAAGGCGTCCTCTTTCGCTCATATCGCGATGGTGCAAAAATCTTATTAACACCAGAATCCTCCGTAGAGGCACAAAAAATTTTCGGATCTGATATTATTTTACCCCTTGACGAGCTACCACCATACCACACAGATACCAAAAAACTTAAAAAATCACTAGAACGAACTCACCGGTGGGAAAAACGTTCACTCGACCGCCATTTGAAAGAACCAAACAACCAAGCAATGTACAGCATCGTTCATGGTGGCGTCGACCCAGAAATGAGAAAAGAAAGCGCCAGTTTTTGTGCATCATTACCGTTTGATGGTTACGCCATCGGTGGCAGCTTTGGTAAAAACCACGAAGAAATGTTCACTATGCTTGATACACTTATGCCACATATACCAAAAGAAAAACCTAATCACTTGCTTGGCATTGGCGATTTAGCATCGATCAAAGAAATTATTAAACGTGGCGTCGATACATTTGATAGCTCACACCCTACGAGATGCGCACGCCATGGATTGCTCTTCACCACACAAGGAGCTCATAAAATTACACAATCAAAAAATCGCACAAACATGAACCCAGTCGATCCAGCCTGCTCATGTTATACGTGCAAGCATTGTTCTGCAGCATACTTACATCACCTTTTCAAAGCACATGAACTTTCAGGGTTCACACTGGCAACTATACACAACCTTCATTTCATGAAAAAATTGGTAGACTCTATCAGACAAGAAATTTTAGACGGAAAACTATGAAAAAAATTTTATTACTACTCATTACGCTCATATATTGTACAAAAACCTATACCATGGACATAACCACTGCGAAAAAACACGAAGAATCCTTAGATGATCTTTTGGAACCAGATCCATATTATGCAGAAAAGAAAAACTGGACAACAACACGTCCTGATCATGAGCCATGGGAACCAATGAGAGATGCCTTCACTACTGATCCACATGAGTATGGCGACTATACCATTAGATTTCATGTCACAATGGCCGGAAAAAACAGCTATTACGATCTAGAAAGAAAGGATTCCAATGGAGATCTACAATATCGAGAAATTACAACTTTCCATCCTCTTTTAAAATTGTTAATCCAAAAGTGAAAAAAATTGATTCACCTCATAATGAGGTCATAAAACAAATTGCAACGTTACAAACAAAAAAGGGACGCACTCAACTGCAGCAATTTATTGCTGAAGGGGTACGCATCTGCTCGACATTGGTTGAAAGTCCTCTAGAATGCATACAACTCTATGTTACCGAAAATCTTTTAGCAGATGCGCAAAACTTATTGACTGATGCTTTTATTACAATCGTCCCTGAACCATGTCTTAAAAAAATTAGTACAGCAAAAACACCCTGCGGGATGGTTGGAATATTTGCTGTTCCACCATCAATAAAACAAAAAAAAATAGAACCAGGAATTGTTTTAGCAAATATCTCTGATCCGGGAAACATGGGAACACTGATTCGTTCATCAGTTGCTTTTGGCTATCCACAAATTGTTGTTATCGATAGTGTCGATCCATGGAATCCCAAAGTTGTTCAAGCGTCCGCCGGCACAATTGGTTTTGCACAAATCGTTGAAATGAGTTGGCACGAACTTGTTAACCATGCAGATCGCCCAAAACTTGCCGCCCTCGTTCCTAAAAAAGGAGCTCCATTAAAGCAAAAAGATATGTTACTCGCTATTGGAAATGAAGCACATGGACTACCAGAAACATGGATCAATGAATGCGAAGCAAAAATTTCATTGCCCATGCCAGGAAAAATTGAAAGCTTGAATGCTTCCATAGCCGGATCAATCGCTTTGTATATAATGGCAACACAATAAAGCCTTTTGCTTTTTCTTACCAGATGAGTACCTTTATCTAAAAACAAAAGTTAATAGTGATTAAATCAAAACACCTATTTTTACCATACATCTTTTTATCACTCGTCATTATACAATCACACATGCATAGCATGGAAAGTGGACAACAAGAAACAACCGGCACCTATTGTAAAGAAATCATCGGCGCTAGTGCTCTCGCAATTTTAATCTGGTGGCTTTTTAAAGAAAGGCCTGTTCAGGATTGGCCTGACCAGAAATCACCAATTCTTCGGGTACCCATTTCCCAAGAACAAAAAGAAGCCGGTGGTATGCCCTTGCAAAAAAAACAACCAAGATTTGTCATTACCCCAACAGAAGAGACCTTAAAATTCGCTAAAGAAAAAAAAGATTTACCTTACCTTCTTAGACGTTTATCAGCAAACAATGAAAACTCCGCTGATGATTCAAAATATAAAACATCACAATCATTTTCTCGACTACATCAAACCTTCGAACCACCTAAAGCACCTGTCACGAGCAAATGGCATGAAAAAATAAAACCTCTTTATAGCAAGCACATTTTTCACAAACCACATGAAACACCTGAGACATCTGATAACGAAAAAAATGTTGAAAAGAAAAAGTCTATTCACGGTATTTTCCGTACAAAATCTGATGAAGAACTTGTCAAAACACTAAAAGGTTTAAAGAAATCACAAAAATCCACACCTAAAGATTTATTCCTACCAATTACACCCCCAAAACAAACTCACATGCTTTCACAACCTACAAAAAAAATGTGCCTTGAGACTGCAGGACAAAAACGCTTCAATACATTACTGAGTGTTTGTCCTAAATTACATAAAAAATTAAGTGAATTACACCTTAATCCAAAACATATAGCCATCATCCTAGAAGAACGCACAGCTCGTTTTTCTTATTTGGGACAAGATGGAACCGGCGATGAAGGCTTTAACAGAACAAAACGACATACATTAGCATGCAACGCAAGACATAAATTTTTACGCGATCACACTAAAATTACACCAGAAAAACACGTAGAATTATCTAGCAAAGTTATGAATGTTTTTCACGATTATATAAGAAGAAAGGTTTTAGAACCTGGCGAATCTGAACTAATTAACGAAGTTAGGAAGTTGTATAAATATGAGTTATAAACTCTCGTTGCCAACGGCAATTATTATTAACCTCAACATTATGTTAAGTACTGGCATATTTTTAAATAGTATTCCCCTTGCACAGTATGCCGGAGGTTTATCTACATTGCCTTACATTATAGTCGGTATACTATTAATTCCACTTATAATTTCAATGGCACTTTTATTGCATCATCACGAAGCGGGGAATTTTTATGATATTGGCGCAAAAGAAATAAAACCTATTTTCGGCTTTTTAAGCACATGGATATATTTCTTTGCCAAACCAGCATCAGCAGCATTGATGGTACACTTCTTCAGCTTCTTGATATGCGAACTCTTTCCAACGCTAAAATGTATTTCACTTTTCACCTTAGATACCACCGTTATCATACTGTTTATTCTGCTAAATCTTTTAAACATGAAAATTGGACGTTCAATTCAAATTTCATTTATTCTTATAAAAATAATTCCACTCTTATTCATTATCATCTCCGGAATATGGTTCCTGCAACCATGCAACTTTGCACCAATCAATTTACGATTAGATGGCATACCACCGGGATTACCTTTAGCTCTCTTTGCTTTCTCTGGCTTTGAAGCAACACTATCAATTAGTCGTCACATTAAAAATCCAAAAAGAAATGCGCCACGTGCCATCATGTTCTCATATCTTATCGCGCTCTCTGTATATATACTTTACCAACTGGGATACTATGCCGCGATTAATATCACCTCCCTCACAAACGTTGAATCCTTTCGAGCAATTGCTCACTTTATCGTTTCTATTTGCCAACATACCCACAAACATTTACAAGGCCTTTTATATATGTGTATGGGCATTTCTGCCCTCGGTGGTGCATATAGCGTTTTATTCAGTAATAAATGGAACCTCTATACACTCGCATCACACAAACACACATTCTTTCACTCTCAGTTACTTAAAAAAAATAAAGCTGGAATCGCATATTGGTGCTTATTAATAGAATCATTAATCATATTTCTCTACATCATTGGCACTAATGCAAATCAAATTATCCTACAACAAATAAGTGCTTTCGGCTGCACACTGTCATATACCATTAGCATTCTTGCATTTGTTGCTCTCTCACTCCTAAAAACAAAAAAACTGTGGATGAAAATACTTGGCATATTCGCACTTATCAACTGCCTTATTTTCATCACATCATGTATAAATGGCTTCATCAATAACGAGCTAATTGCACTCTATGCATTTGGCGGAATGGTGGCCTTTGGTATCGTAATGTACATGATCACACAAAAACAAGCGGGGCTTGAGTAATCTACCACCGACCTTGTCGTTAGATCTTTTTCTATTTTTTCGTTCGTACGGTACGAGGCTCGCAGAAATGCTCGCACCTCACCACGAACGGTTTTTT
>CAZJVC010000047.1:0-8510 GCA_964549515.1 uncultured Pseudomonadota bacterium
TTTACACTTAGAATCAAACAATAAAAAGTTTAGTTTAATTTCCTGATTCGACTAGACATTAGAGTGTGCTGCTGAAAAGCGGCCAGATTTATTGGTTATCCAACATGAAGATGGAGAAAAAGACCGTGCAAAGCCACAGCGTTGTTTGGTTCCTTTTGACGAATATATGCAAAAATTAGCGACTATGTTTGTAGGCATGGATCCACGTTATAAAGGGTAGTTGATGCTGCTGCTGCCTATTATGATAAATTATCTTGAAATTGTGATTATAAAATAAAGTGAAGAATTTTATGAAAAAAATATTTTTAACTATGGCGTTATTAGGTTCTTTTCCTCTTTTTTCAATGGATAGTGATGGGCGCTCGATTTCCTATGAGCAAGCTTGGTGGAGGATTAAACGAGCCTTTTTGACAGGTAATACCGCTCAAAGTGTGCATGTGAACTTTTGGGCTGTTGAGAAAGCTTTTACTACACGGAAATGGAAAGCTATGTCGTTTGAGCAACGTGAAGCTGAAGTGAAAAGGCTTGAAAAGTTAGGAAAGAGTTCCGTCGGAAATTAAGAAAGATTAAGAAATTAAAGGATTTTCTTTAAATCCAACAAGTTGGCATTCTGTCTGTGGCAGGATGCCAAATTCTTTTTTGACCAGCTCTTGCATTTTTTTTGCAAGTTTGATGATGTCGGTTGATGTTGCATTGCCGGTATTAACAATCATATTTGCATGTTGATGTGAGACGCATGCGCCACCGATAGTCAATTCACCTTTGATGCCGAGTTTGTCTAAGTAATATGAAACGTAGATCATTTTTTTGCCATTAATTTCAAGCGTTACTTCTTCATCATGAAAGTTTCGAAAGAAACAGCCGCATGTACCTTTGTATGGATAGCGTGTGATGCGATGGCGAATGATTTCATCGCTGCGACCACGTGCGTAGGCTGTTTCAACTTCTGTTGCAGATTGTACTTTAAAGGTAGCATTTACGAGAAAGTATTTTTTGTCATGAAGTTTTGAATGATCATATCCAAACTCGAACCAGTCGCGATCAACAGTTTTTATTTCGCCAGTCTTTTTATCGATTACCTGTCCTTCAATAACGAATTGCTGAAGGTTGTATTTGAAGTAATGAACATTGATGTAAACAGAGCCACCAACTGTTCCGGGAATGCCACTAAATTCTTCTAGCCCAATAAGATTATTATCTAAACAATAGTTAATTAATTCTTCGATTGTTACACCCGCTCCAGCAACAACAGATATTTCATTGTTTTTTTCTGCAAGAGTAATCGTTTTTAGAAGCGGATGAATGACGAGGCCTTTTACGCCATCATCGCTGATGAGCATATTTGCGCCGAGACCAATAAGGGTAATTGGAAGGTTTTTATCTTGAGAAAAAATGAGGGCTTCTTGAAATTCTTTTGGCGTTGTAGGTTCGCAAAAATATTCAGCTGAGCCGCCAGTTTGGAACCAGTTTTTGTCTTTAAGGGGGCAAGCTTTTTTTATTTCCATGCGATTTATTACATCAGTTAAAGGATGACTTGTATTATAAGTATAGAAAATATTAACGGGAGTGTCGATGAAAAAAAGTATATCCTTTCTCTTGGTAGCGATAACCGTTACTACTTCTAATACTTTACAATTTCACTATAAATTTAAAGATGCTTTGCATGACTTAGCTCGGTTCTGTGCGCAATCGGAATTAAAGTGGGTACGCGCACAGAAAGTGAGTGTTCCTTCCTCTGAACACGTATTTCAAGGTGTTCTTAAAAATATAGGTGAATGTTTGAAAATCTTTATGCATGTAGAGCCTGTTGAAAAAAGTGCTGCCGTAAAATATTTAGGCATATTTGTGCGCGAAGGATTAATGATTTTTCCACAGGAACAGATTGAAATGTTACGTCTAATGATGGTTCCGCATCTTGTACGTGAAGTGGGGGGAGATGATCGCTTGTTACCAGAGGCATTTAGAGGGGAGTATCAAGAATTGGTAGAGAGTTATGTAGATCAAACTCATAAGCTTCTTTATCCTTTTGATAATCCAGAAATGTATGGTGGCGGGGAAGATTAATAATCGTATCTTATTCTGGTTAATATTTGCACTTTAAAGTAGTTGACGTATTCTAAAACTATATAGGTTTTTTATATAGGATTAAGGAATGAAATTATCGTTATTTTGGATATTTGAGCATATCAACGGTAGTTGGCGTAGTTACAAAATTGACGATCTTGTTGCGCAATTTAATAAAACCACAGCAGAAATAGAAGATTTTTATCCACTTAAGCTCGATCTTGACAATTTTTCACTTGTGAAGATTGAGGGCATAAACTTTAAAGATATTAATGCAATCTCACTTGAGTGGAACAAGAAGCTATCTGTTCCATTGCGTTCTGATATTAAAACTGGTGGTTGGTTTTTAATTAAAAAACAAGGGAAAGAATATATTTGGGCTACGCTGGCAGATTTCGGTGCTCTATCAAAAGAAGGGTTAATGCCGGAAGTAACCTGCGCAAAAAAAGATCAAAAAGGCGCCTGGAAAAAAGCGTATGTAGCGGAAGATTATATTTTTGAGCTTGATAATACATCTATCACGCATCGTGCGGATCTTTGGGCTGTACGTGGTATTGCGCGTGAGTTTGCTGCGATTTTAAATCTTGAACTTAAGCCGCTCAAAAATTTGTTAGCTGAGAAAAAAGTTGAAACGTGTGCATCGCGCTATATGCCAAAAAATGCTATCACAATTGTTAACAAAGTGCCCAAGCAATGCTTACGGTTTGCAGGACTTTATTTTTCTGAAGTTGAGAATTGTCCTTCTGCGTTGTGGATGGCATTGTTGTTGTGCCGAACGGATAATCGCCCAATCGATTTACTGGTTGATGCGACTAATTATATTATGCTTGATCTTGGTCAGCCAATGCATGCCTTTGATGCTGATAAGATTGCAACGAAGCGCATTGAGCCACGTATGGCGAAAAGTGGCGAAAAATTACGGTTATTGGATGGTGCGGAACTTAAATTGTCAGCTAAAGATATTGTTATTACTGATGGTAAAAAGTCGCTAGCTTTGGCCGGTGTTATGGGAGGTTTTGATTCCGGCATTACTAAAAAAACAAAGAGTCTTTTTTTGGAGTCAGCAAATTTTGATAGTTCGACTGTGCGTTTAACAGTTGCTCGTCATCGTGTACGGACTGAATCGTCAATGCGATTTGAAAAGGGTCTTGATCCAAACCAAAATGTTACCGGTATTAAACGTTTTTTAAAACTGTTAGATGATGAAAAGGTTGCATATAATGTTGAAGGGCCAATTGCATCATTGGGTAAAGAGTTTAAGCCGTATAAAATTAGCATCAGCCACGAAGTGATTGAGCGCAACCTTGGTGTTTCGGTTTCCAAAAAATTTATCATGGATGCTCTGAAAAAAAATGATTTTATAGTTAAGGCCGATGCAAGACAAGTCTATCATGTTACGGTTCCAACATTTCGTGGGACTAAAGATGTTACCATTGCGGTAGATATTGTTGAAGAGGTTGGAAGATTTTGGGGTTGGGATAACATTCCATATGTACTGCCAACACGTGTCATGTTGCCAAGTGATGTTTCGAAAATAATGCGTTTGCGTACGATGAAACAGCAGGTGGCGTTTGGTATGCATATGCATGAGGTTAATAATTATCCATTTTTTGATGAATCCTTTTTGCGTGAATTGCAATGGGAGCCTATGAATGCGGTGCGTGCTAAAAATCCGTTATCGCAAAATGTGACACGGCTTGTTACGTCGTTGGTGCCACATCTTTTGAAGAATGTGCAGCAAAACATTTCAAAGACAGAGCAACTGCGTTTTTTTGAACTGAATACTGTTTGGCATCTTAAGAAAAAAAGTGATGCAGAAGAAAAGAAGTCTTTAGCTGGCGTTTTGTGGGATTATACTGGAAAGATTGATTTCTATACTGGTAAAAAAGATCTCTTAACCTTTTTCGACATGTTACATTTTACTGTTTCTTGGATTAAGCCGAAATGTACGGTTGCTGCATGGTACAATGAACATCAAGTAGCGGAACTTATGCTTGGAAAAACATGCGTCGGATATGCCGGTATGATTGATCAAGCATTTGCTGAAAAAGTTGGTATTGGTACGGCGTTTATTTTTGAATTGGATGTTGAAGAGATTTTGGCTTATCATGCGAAAGATGTTGTCTTTAAACCTTTGGCAAAATATCCATATATCTATAATGATATTAGTATGCTTATACCTATTGAACATGCAGTAGGTGTTGTTGATAAAGCGATTCGTATGATTGACAAGCGTATTTATGATGTTGATCTGCGTGACATGTTTACGAAAGATGGGTGGGGCGATAAACGATCGTTAACATTCCGTTTTTATATGCGTGATTTAGAAAAGACATTAACAAAATATGAAGCTGATGCAATCAATAAACAAGTTATTGAATCTATGAAAAAGTTTGGAGCTGAAATTCGATGAGATGGTATGAGATTTTGCTTAGCCGGGGGCTGTTCAGCCGGGGGCTGTTCAGCCGGGGGCTGTTCAGGCGAGGCCTGTTCAGGCGGGGGCTGTTCAGGCGGGGGCTGTTCGGGATAATCCTGCTTCCTGTATTAGTTTTATTAGATCGTTATACGAAAATGTGGGCACTTAAATATTTAGCAACGCCTCTTGTTATGAATCAGTTTGTTACACTTGAGTTTGCGCTTAATCGTGGCATTTCGTGGGGCTTGTTTCATGGCGCTAATAATCTTGGATATATACTTGTAACTTGTTTGGTTGCTGCGATATTGGTTGCTATTGGTATTTGGACGTGGCGCTTATATTGCGAAGGTAAAATTGTTTGTGGTCAAATATTGATACTGGCTGGTGGTGTTTCAAATCTTGTTGATCGCATCTTTCAGGGGGGTGTCATAGATTTTATTTCACTGTCTGTTGGTGACTGGCAATGGCCTATTTTTAATTTTGCTGACATTATGATTGATCTTGGTGTTTTAATTGTTGTTATTCAAAACTTGCGGAACAAATGAATTTTAAAAAAGTACTAATTAATACTGCTACACTTGGTCCAGTTGGTTATTTGCCTGCATCAGGAACGGTAGCGACGTTTATTACGATGGGTGTTTTATTAATTTTTTGGTGGTTTGGGTATACGTCTGCTCTTGTTATGAAGTTGGTTTTGCCTGTTGTTGGTTTGAGTGGCATTATTATTCACTATGTTTTACGTTATTTTGAGTCTGGCGATCCGAAGGAAATTGTTCTTGATGAGGTTGCCGGCTATATGTTGGCTGCATCATTGTTTCCACTAAGGCCAGCATGGTTATTGAGTGCCGCATTACTTTTTAGATTTTTTGATATTCTTAAGCCTCTTGGTATTCGTTTTTTTGAACGGATTGGCGGCGTTGCGGGAATTTTACTTGATGATCTTCTTGCGGCTGTTTATACGCAGGTAACAATTATTTTATTTTTAATTATTACAGAAAAATGTATACGTTTATTATCCAGTTGCTAGGTTTTTGCAAAAATTTATTATCCCCACCTTTTTGTTTATATTGTCGCAAGAACTTGTCGCGAAGGGTCATTTTTTGTGATGACTGTCTTCAGCAGATTAAGCCAACGGTTCCATATAAGTTACAAATTACTGCAACTAGGCATGTATGGGTTCACGCCGTTTCACTATATGACGATCCACTTAAATTGTTAATTCTTCAAAAACGGCAAAAAAATATTATTGGCAGTTATGCTTTGGCAGATTTTATATGGGAGCGAACAGTATTTAAGCAATTGCCGTGTGATTTTATTGTACCTATTCCGCTTCATTGGTTTCGGTATATTATGCGTGGATTTAATCAAGCAGAGGAAATTGGGATTACGTTAGCTGGTAAGCATGGGGTTGCTTGCAAGTCTTTATTAAAGCGTGTTCGTTATACTTCATATCAATCCTCTTTGCCTGTTGCTGAACGTGAAAGAAATGTTAAAAATGTTTTTCGATTAAAAATGGTAGATGAAAAATACAAAGATAAGGATTTTATTATTATAGATGATCTTATGACTACAGGAAGTACGATAAAGTATGCAGTTAAAGAATTATTGAAGCTTAAGCCACGTTCAATCAGTGTTGTAGTTGGATGCCGTGCTCGGTTATGATCTTTTGCACAATAGCGTGAGGTATGGTACAATTACCCATAATATTATATTTATAAGAGGAAGATTTATGATTAAAAATATTAGTACATTTTCTATGGCATTTTTTTCCATACTTATTTTGTTGTCAGGGTGTAATTGCAAAAAACGTGATAATGATAAAGCGGTGCCTTCAACTGAGATAGGCGAAGAAGTACTGGTGAGTGAGAATGGAAAAACACTCTTAACTTTGAGTGAGTTTCAGGAATTTGTTCAAGAAGCTATGGGTGCCGATCCTCAGATGCAATTTATGGCGCAATTAATGCCAGATTTTGAAGAACAGCTATTTGACCGTGCTAAATTCCGTGAAGTTATTCTCAACAAGTGGGCAGAGGAAAACAAGATTTCAGAAAAAGAAGAATACAAGATGCAGGAAACACGAGCAAAAAAAGCCCTCGAAACAATGCTTAATCAACAAATGTTTATTAAAGAGCATGTTGGTGAAATAACTGATGCACAAATACGTAAACATTACGATGAAAATAAAGGCAAAGATCAGAATCTTATGGTTTCACCTGAAGGTATCGAAGCTAAGGGATTGAGCTTTGAGAAAGAAAAAGAAGCGTTGGCTTTCTTAGAAAAGGTTGCGGCGTTAAAGGGTGATATTGTTCTTGCAGCAAAAGAGATGAAAAAAGAACTTGAAGACCTTGGTCTCGTAACACAGACGAGTATGATTGACCCGACTGTGAAAGATAAGGTTCTTGAAGCGAAAAAAGTTCCAGCTACATTGCCAATTATCAAGGCCGGTGATAAAGAGTTTTGGGTTGTTCGTGTTATTAAAAAGGAAAAAGCGCAATATCGACCATTCGAACAAGCAAAAGATATGCTTAAAGAAACATTAATGAACAAAGAAATTGAAAAAGTTTTCGATAAAAAAGTTCCTGAATATATTGAGAAATATGGCATTAAAGTAAACCGTGGCTACTTTGAGAAAAAAGGCAAGGAACGTGAAGGTCAACAGGCAAAAATGATGAAGCAAATGCAAGAACAAGAAAGCAAAGAGTCGCAGCCAGTAGAAAAGGCACCTGCATCAAAGGAATTGTCAGGAGCTTCTGTACAACAAAACGCAGCTTAAGAAATATAAGTGAGAGGGAAGTTAATTCTTCCCTCTTTAACGATTGGTATGGGCAATGAGGTTAATGAAAAAAAGATATTACATAGTTGTTTTTTTAGGTAGTTATTTATGTGCAGAGCAAGGGGACTTTTTAATTGACACAATAAAAGCTGTTGTAGAAGGACCGTTGAATACTGAGGTTGTTTTACAGTCGGATATTGCTCGACGAGGTTTTGATGGCGTCTCTCATTCTGCAAATGATTTAGCTATTGAAATTGTAAAAGATCAGCATGGGGAAGAGCTTGGTTTAAGCATTGGCAACGAGGATGTTGATCAATATTTGCGTGCAATGGCACAAGGAAGTGATGTATCCAAAGAGTCTCTCATCTCGATGGGTAAAGAATTTGGCTATGCAGATACGGACGAATTTTATTATGATTTAAGAAGGCTTTATCGTGCAAATACTACGATGGATCAAGAAATTCGTAGTTATCTTGCTGTGAGCGAACAAGAGATTCGTGATTATTACGGTAAAAATTCAGAATACAAGGAAGGTGCTTACTACATTCAGACCGCCCTTGTTTCGTTTCGTGATGATATGAGTAATGCTGAATTAAAGAAGGCATTAGAACACCCAGAAAAAAGTGCAAAAATTGGAAGAGTTGAGTGGGGCCTGCCGTTTGATATAACTTATTCTGAGTTAGCTGAGGATAAAAGTTTTATTAAAAAACAGAATGTTGGTGACGTGCATGTTATTGAGCGCCAGAATGGTTTTGAGCTTTTCAAATTAAAAAATCATATTAAACCGACAGAGGTTTCTTTTGATGAGCGGCGCCAGAAAATTTTAGAGAAGATTCGCGAAGAAAAGTTTAGCAAGGTCTTTAATTCATATAATGATGAAATTATGAAGACAGCCACCGTAACTTATTATTGATTCTGCTCAGTTTCTTGAATGATCTTTTGTGTTTGTGCAATTAAGTGATCGATTTTATCAGCGAGTTCGGGTTTTTGTGAAAAGTATGTTTGAAGCAATGTTTTCAAGTCCATTTCAAGTTTAACCTGGGCCCGTTGTTCTCGTTTAGCATGCTTTTTTACAGGAAAGAGACCAACGATATAGTGCGCTTTTTGGCATACTTTTTGAACTTTTTTTATCTCGACGTGATCGGCAACATTTTCAGGTAGATGGTACACAATTTTAATGATTGCATCTTTGATCGCATGTTTGTTGATTTCATCGATAAGGTTTTCTGTTTGATTTTCTTCGTCGAGTTGTACTTC
>CAZJVC010000048.1:0-2042 GCA_964549515.1 uncultured Pseudomonadota bacterium
TTATCACCCGGTCCAGCAGGATGCTGGTGGTGCGCCTGGCAGGAATCGAACCTGCAACCAACGGATTCGAAGTCCGGTACTCTATCCAATTGAGCTACAGGCGCATTTGTATTTCTAGTATAATACGAAAAAATGCTTCTTCCAAATTATTTGGTTCCAAATAATTGGCCCTTTCAAAAGATAATCTTTTCGTTAAAATATTAAAAGACAAACAAAAATTTTTAGGTAACAATCATGCTCAAAGAACCGAATTTTTTCAGAGACTTATTATTCGCATTGGCGCTTATCGGGCTAATCCGTATCGTATATCAACAACGCGCACAAACATTAACAAAACAAGTCATCATGCCTCAAAAAACTAATATTGATATTTCTACGCCAACACTATTAGAACAAACAAAAACTAGTCTTGATCACGCGCTTAACATCGCACAACAGCGTAACGACCCTCCATTACAACAAAAAATCTTACAAGTAAAAAAACAATGGAACACCATTAAAAACAATTACCAGCAAACAGCAGACCAAGAATCGGCATTAACCGTATTTCTTGGTCCCATTTACACTGTTTCAAAAATAGCCAAAGAACGTCTCGTCAAAAAAAAACTTGCCAATCTTGAAGCGCAGCTCACTCTTTTAATGAGAGAAGTTCGTATCCAGTCGGAAAAAACTTCTTCACAAATGAAAGCTGGCCTGGTTTAAGCTCATAATCACCGCCATGATCCAAAACAAACTGTACCATCTCTTTTTTTTGACTAAGCAGTGCGTTCCATAATGGCGTTCGTCCATGCACATCTTCAAAATCAATGCGCGCCCCCAGGTCAAGCAAAGTGTGCGCTACGGAAACATTGCCTTTCAAACATGCTGTAAAAAGTGCATGACGACGATCAATTTTTGGTAACATGCGCGCAATCCAACCAACAATTTCTTCTGCATGTGGATTAGATTGAATGATAAGATCTAGCGGCTTCGAAACTTGTAACAATTTCGCACCATAAGCAATTAACGACCTAAGCACATCCTTTGGGCAATTCTTCAACGCAATGACAAACGCATTGCGAATGGATGATGCGCCATACTTTAAAAGCAGTGAAACCGCATGAGCATCACATCTACTCGTCGCTAATGATAATGCATCAAAATCGCCATGATCAACAAACGTACGATTAATATCCAATGCATTTAATCCTGAAAAGTGCTCTTTTAAAAATTCAACAGTTAAGGTACCATTACCAACACGATCTAATAATTCTTTATAATGGCCAATATTAGACGACTGATTAACTAAGACACGAGCCGTATCACAACAAGGATCGGGCAACTTTTTTTTCGTTGTCGAACAACGATGATTTACTTCATCAACAATTTCCTTCTTAACGAATGGCGCACCCTGGCTCAGCAGTACTTTTGTTTTTTGCGCCTGGCAACGCTGCGCAGAATAATCAACAGCTGTTTTGCCATCTGCATCACAATAATTAGTGCAAGCTCCAAGTTCAATAATATCTTGCGCTTCACGAGAACTACGAACATCCATCAACATGTTATTCAAACAGGCATCAACCTTTGGCCGCGCAATCTGAAAACTATTATTACCATCACGCTGACTTCCAAGCTTAATTTCACCAACAGTTTCCATAAAAAACATTGTCATATCGTACCGATGCGACGCCAAACGACACACTCGCGCCGTTAATTCTGCACCAAATTGCATGAGATGCCTAACAATCGGCGCTGTTGATGAAAGAACCGCAATCTCAATCGGTGTTTGCTCGTAAATCGATTTATTTACATCTGCCCCAGCCCCAACAAGCAGTTTCACAGCCCCAGGCATCTGCTCTCGTATTGCCAATGTTAATGGCGTATCTCCATCAACAATCTCATTGAGCTGCTTTATATTAAAAGTGTTTTTTCTTAAAAACCTCTTGGTTAAACTTCCCGCTCGAATCTCATGCATAAGATCCTGAACAGGTCCCACCTGAACAGGCCTCGCCTGAACAGCCCCCGCCTGAACAGCCCCCATTTCCCCTAAAACGACAAACGAT
>CAZJVC010000048.1:2142-7686 GCA_964549515.1 uncultured Pseudomonadota bacterium
CGCCTGAACAGCCCCCGCCTGAACAGCCCCCATTTCCCCTAAAACGACAAACGATGCAACCAGTAATCTTCTCATTTTAGCCCCCCTATTGGCTTCACTCACACTATAAAAAAAGAAACCCAAAAAAGTAAATAGTTCCAACTCTCAACACAACTCGCAGTTATTTCTAATTGACATTTTTGGTAATTCTTGTATATTAAAAATGAGTTACTTTATAATCAAATGGAGGTTTTTTGTTATGAAGCAGTTGTGTTTTTCACTAATATTTATTTTCTTATCGATAACATCGGCTCAAGGTATGTTTCGCCCTAAAACAGATATGTTTCGCCCTAAAATGGGGTCTGCCACAGCTGCCGGAATACAGTTACCCGGGCAAAGTTCACTCTTTCAAGAGCACTTAGCAAAATCTCAAGCTAAACAATACACCGATGAATTATTGGAACGGCTACTGCACGTAACCGAAGTAACTGAAGACCATGTAAATCAAGCCATTGAAAAACGTTTCCAAAGACTCAAAGAAATCTATACCCAAGAACAAGAACCAAAACTTCTATCTGCGACACGAAAAGATATCAGAGATTTCAAAACACTTTTTTTCTTTAATTTCTCCAACGACGAAACCTTTATATTCACAATCAAAATTAACAGAAGTAGAGCTTCCTTGAAAAAATTTAGCGGTCCAAGCGATTCTGATGTTGTCGATTCATTATATAAAAAAATAAAAGAAGATGAATCTTTCGAAAGAATAGAAACAAGCAATATAAATTGCCAAGCAGTTGGCGGTCTAACAACTCTCAGCTACATCCTTAGACAAGAAGCAAAAAAAAGTGTTGATGCACTTTTTGATCGCTTAACAAGAGTCAAGAAAGTCCAAAGTTTCAAAATAGCCCAACACTTAAACAGAGAAGACCTAGATCAATATCCATCAAAAACCTATGCTATACACGCGTTCAGCAGTTCCGAGGTTTATAAATTGAAATGGAGTCAGGGAAATGAACTGTTAGATTGTGCCATTAAAAAACGCTTTGAAGCACTAATTAGAGATTATAAAGAACAACCCCAAATAGAATCTTGGAATATTGAAAAAATACCAAAAAAGGATTCTTCGAGAATGACGGTTCGCATTAGATTTAATTTTTCTGATAGACGCGTGACTGAACATCGCATTGCCATCGACAACCTAAAAACCTTTTTCGACGAAACTCAAAGACGCCAAAGGCAAGAAACCATCGATGCAATGTATAACGAACTTATCGAACTCGAACGAGAGATAAACACTTTTAATTAAGAACCCCGCAAAAAGCCACTAGCAATAAATTAAACACGCTTAAAATAAGCTAAGAATTCTTTGTTGCCAGACATTCCCAAAATTGGTGAATCCGTTACGCCTTGGCACTTGAACCCAAACGCTTCAATTCCATCCACCACTTTTTTGACAACTTTTTCGTGAACCTTTGCATCTTTAATGACGCCACCCTTACCAACATTTACACGCTCAGCTTCAAATTGTGGTTTAATAAGTAGAATAAGCTCCGCATTGTCTTTCATTAACTTAACCACAGCAGGCATAACTTTAAGCGCAGAGATAAATGAAAGGTCCAAGGTAACAAGATTAACCTTCTCTGGCAACAATTCAAGGTAACGCAAATTCGTTCGCTCTAAAACGTCAACACGCTTGTCAGTACGAATTTTTTCATGCACCTGGCCATAACCAACATCTACGCCATACACATTTTTTGCACCTTGTTGCAAAAGACAGTCAGTAAAACCGCCAGTTGAAAGTCCCGCATCAAGCACAACTTTATTTTTCACATCAATGTTAAAATGTTGCAGTGCTTTTTCAAGTTTAAAACCCGCACGACAAACAAATTTCGGCTCCTGAAAATCGCAATCTACATGAACATCTTCAGAAAGAATTGTTCCTGCTTTTGTTACAATCTTGCCATCAACCGTTACCTTACCTTGCATGATAAGACTTGCAATTTTAGTTCTGCTTAAGTTGGGGTAATTTAATTGGACTAATAGATCGAGCCTTTTTTTGATTTTCATATTGTTTCATAACCATAAGTTCTTTAATTGTTGGTGAAATTTGATATCGATAAATTGCTGACAGACGTGGTTCATCGCGCAAAATTTGATCCATCGAAAAAGCGGCAACAAAGCCATCCAATGTGCGAACTTTCAAGAAAGATTTTTGAGAACCTTTTCTTACCACTTTTCGCAACTCACTAAGCGTTCTCACTTTTTCATCATTGATCTCTTTTAAGCGCAACCCTGGGGCAAGAACACGTGAACGCTGCGCTACCGAATCAGGAATAATATGTGTAATAACCAATACTGGTTTCAATTGGTTTTTCGATTCACCGTACAAAATTAGCTGCGGCGCCGCATTCAACATAATTGGCAAATGATTCTTAGTTAATTCCATAATAACCATGCCACCAACTACTTCATACTCAATCTTTTCATAGTCAGGATACCTTGTTCTAATCGGAGGCAGTTCAGAATGTTCAAATTTTAATGAAAACTTCTTACTCTCACCCTCACGATAAACACCAAATGAAATCTCTTGTCCATGTCTTAAGTAGAACGTATAACTTTCAACCGAAATCTTGTCTTCACACCATGGCACAGAAAGCTGGCCAAACCCATCAATCTTCTTACCATCAAATTCATATAAAACATCACCCTTTTTAGCGCCAGCCTTTTCAATAATGCTCCCCTTGTACACCTCCGTTATATACACACCACCTGAAGGATTCCCCAAGTACGCATTTAATGCAGGACTTGCCGCATTATAAAAAAAGCCAAGATATGGTTTACGCAATAATTTATTTTCAGCATTTTCCAGTTGATATAACTCTTTTAAAATTATACTTAATTCATTGATCGGAATAATGTATCCAATGTTTTGTGCATCTGGAACTCCTGCAGTATTAACACCAATAACAAAGCCTTCACGATCTAATGATGGGCCACCAGAACTTCCATGATTAATCGGCGCATCAATTTGAATGTACTGACGAGAGTTAAGACTTTCACGACCACTTACAATTCCAACGGTACTCTTTAGATATTCTTGCCCCAAAGGATACCCAAGGGTCATTAATTCTTCTCCACGTCGAATTTTATTTGAATCACCTAGTTTCAGACAAGGAACATCACCAAACTTTTCTCGCAATCGCTCAACACCGTCACTACCTAATTTTAACAGAGCAATGTCACGATCAAAGCTTACGCCAACAACCACAGCATCAAAGCGCTCTCTGCCAAAAGCGGGAATTTGTACCCCAATGGCCTTCACATCTGCAACAACATGCCCATTTGTTATAAAATAGCCATCTTTATCTATAAAAAAGCCCGTTCCTGCAGCGCCACCTTGCGCTGGTGTCATATAGGGCTGCAACCAATTAATCTGAGCCACCTGGGCAAAAACTTGAACAACAGTGCCTTGAAGCTTTGATTGCAAATTCGCCCAACTACGATCACCACTTTCACCCACAGCTTTATCAACACATGAGTTATTTTCAAATGACGATTCCTTTAAGCGATTATTCCATTCTTCAATCATAATTTCGAGCGCTTGCTGCTTTTTGTGCGTCATGTAACTAAAGCAAATTCCCCCACCAATAACAGTTATAATGATCAAACGAGATAAAAACGAGTTAGATTTAGACATATGTATTCCACTGCTCCACAAAATTAAACATATGAATAGCTTAACCCAACAAATTAAAAAGGCCACCCGTAATCCCCATGCGTGGCATCACCACCTTATTCTACGACATCCCAATTTGCAAAAAAAACACTCTCGGGTAAGCTTTACATAAGGATATTTTTGATAAAAATTATGTAAGGTAAATTGTGGTTACTCTTGAAACAATTGTTGCACTTTGTAAACGTTGCGGTTTTGTTTATCCTTCTTCAGAGATTTATGGTGGTCTTAACGGAGTCTACGACTTCGGTCCGCTTGGCACATTAATGAAGGAGCATATCCGTCGATTTTGGAAAATTACATTAATACAAACACACAAAAGTATTGTCTTTTTTGAAGGATCGTTATTGGCACCACCAGCAGTTTGGGAAGCATCAGGTCACCTTAAAAATTTCCATGATCCTATGGTTGATTGCCTCAATTGCAAAAAACGCTTCCGTGCTGATGAACTTGATTTAACCAAACCATGTCCATCGTGCGGCAAAATGGAGTGGACACAAGCGCGTCAATTTAATTTAATGTTTAAAACAAATATCGGCGCAATGGAAGATGCAACCGCAGTTGCATATCTGCGACCAGAAACAGCACAGTCCATCTTCATAAATTTTAAAAATATTTTATCTTCGTACCGCGTGAAAGTTCCATTCGGTATTGCACAAATTGGTAAATCATTCAGAAACGAAATTACTCCAAAACAATTTATTTTTAGAACTCGCGAATTTGAACAAATGGAGCTTGAATGGTTTTGCAAACCTGAGCAATCCGCCACAGACTTTGACTTCTGGCTCAATCAACGTAAAGAATTTTATAATAAAATTGGACTCTCATCAAAACAGGCCCCACCTGAACAGGTCTCACCTGAACAGGTCTCACCTGAGCGTTTGCGCTTCAGGACACATGACAAAGACGAACTTGCACACTACTCATCTTCATGTATTGATATAGAATTTAATTTTCCATTTGGCTGGAAAGAACTTGAAGGCATTGCCAATCGAGGTTGCTACGATCTTTCACAACATATCAAGTTTTCTAAAAAAGAACTTGGTGTTTATGATGATGAAACAAAACAAACATATGTACCACATGTCGTTGAATGTTCCGTCGGAAGCGATCGATTAATGCTTGCACTTCTCTGCAATGCATATCACGAAGAAAACATTGAAGGCGATAAACGCGTGGTATTAAAATTGCACCCAGCTATTTCACCAATCAGCGCTGCATTCTTACCATTATCAAAAAAATTATCCGAACCATTCCTGCCAATTTATAAAAAACTCCGCGAAAAAGGCATATCGGTTCAATTTGATGAAACTGGTTCTATCGGCAAACGCTACCGCCGTCAAGACGAAATAGGCACGCCGCTATGCTTTACCTACGACTTTGACAGCGCAGAAAACAATACAGTAACGGTTCGCCATCGTGATTCAATGGAACAAAAACGTATCTTGATTGATGACATCGCAACAATTATTGAAGATACCGTCGCCATAAAATAGTAACTCGTCAACCTATAAAGTTTATTCCAAAAAAGTCCGTATTATCGCGAAAATCTTAGGCGACTTAACACCAAAATCAATTGCGGATATGCCATGCTTTAAATCGTTATCACCCAGGTGTATATCGACGCCAACTAAATCATCTTTATTTCACTTACTGACAATATTATCGGCCCCAAACAGTGACAAAACCTTCGAACAATGGATTTAAGGTCATATCGTTCACAGATCCTGGCACATTATCAATTTTGTTCATACCTCAAGATCTAAGCAAACTCAAAATAAAAAGATGCACAATCATGTAACACCTAGAATCATTATCTCATGCGAAAG
>CAZJVC010000049.1:0-7015 GCA_964549515.1 uncultured Pseudomonadota bacterium
CTCACCTGAACAGGTCTCACCTGAACAGGTCTCACCTGAACAGGTCTCACCTGAAGTTGTATCATTGCCCGTTGTTTCTGATAAAGAGAAATCTCCGTGGCGCCAATTAGCAGAAGTAAAGTTGTCAGATTTAGGCCACACTAGATCAACCCTGGAAAAATCGTAATATTATGAAAAGAAAGTCTGCACACGAACACGTTCGCGTGCGTTTTGCTCCATCACCAACAGGTTTTATGCATATTGGGAATGCGCGTACCGGTATATTTAATTGGTTGCTTGCATCACATCATGATGGAGCTTTTCTTGTTCGTATTGAAGATACTGATAAGGAACGTTCAGCAAAAGAATATGCGGATTCCATTGTCGAAACATTGTCTTGGTTGGGTTTAAAAAGTGATGAACCATTAGTTTATCAGTCAACGTTAGTTGAGCGACATAAAGCATATATTGAAAAGTTGCTTGCTGAGGGTAAGGCATATAAATGTTACTGCTCTCAAGAAGAACTCGAGCAGCGGTTGGGTGGTGCAGAGTACGGTTTGTTGTATGATGAAAAGTGTCGTATATGCACCGTGCCGTCGGGTGATAAACCTTATGTTGTTCGGTTTAAGTTGCCGGATGATAGTGGCGATATTACGTTTCATGATCTTATCTTAGGTAATATTACGGTTCCGCGTGATCAGTTGGACGATTTTATTATTGCACGATCTGATGGAACTCCGGTTTATAATTTAGTTGTTGTTGTTGATGATGCAACAATGAACATTTCCCATGTTATTCGTGGGCAAGATCACATTACTAATACAGTCAAGCAAATCTTGTTGTATCAGGCGTTAAATTTGCCACTTCCATTATTTGCACATATTCCACTTATTCTTGGTTCTTCTGGGCAGCGATTGAGTAAGCGTGATGCGGCAACCGCTATATGGGATTATCGTGCGAAGGGATATTTGCCAGAAGCTTTGCTTAATTATTTAGCACGTTTAGGATGGTCGCATGGTGATCAGGAAATTTTTACGATAGATGAATTAATTAGATCATTTACTCTTGATGGAGTTGGCAAAAGTAACGCTGTTTTTGATAGTGAAAAGCTTAACTGGGTAAATGGTGAACATATCAAAATGCGCGATGCGTCCTCATTGCTTACCTATATTCTTGAAAACATTGATCCATTGTTTGTTAAAGAATTGTCCAGTTGGTCTGAAGAACAGATTCTTGGTGCACTTGATTTGTATAAGGCGCGTGTCTCGACATTGGTAGAGTTGTGTGAAGAAATAAAAAAATTATATAAAAAGCCTGAGTGTAATAAAGATTTTCAGCAGTATTTTGCATCTGAATCAAAAGAACTGTTGAAAAATCTCATTACTATGTTGTTTTCATTAGATAGGTGGGATAGGGATACATTGTCAAGTAATATTAAGGGTTTTGCAAAAGAACGGAATATAAAATTCCCAGATATTGCACAACCAATACGTATAGCATTAACAGGGTCAACAAAAAGCCCAGGAGTATTCGCGTTATTATTTTTGTTAGGGAAAAAGGAAAGTCTTAATCGTATAGAAGCATTAATAGATTTTTGTAACCGGTAATTTTGCATCAAGGATTGCTATGTCTAAAGGGTTCCTTTTTCCCGGCTATGGATCTCAGTATGTCGGTATGGGAAAAGATTTATATGATAATTACCGAGTAGTACAAGAGGTTTTTGAAGAAGCATCACAATGTTTAGGTATAAACTTTGTCCGTTTATGCTTTGCCTCGTCAGAACGTGAATTGTCAAAGACATTGCATGCATATCTTTCAATTTTCGTAGTTCATGCATCATTTTTTGAAGTTTTGCAATTACATGGTGTTGAACCGTCATTGATAGTCGGATGGGGGGTTGGTTTTGTTACTGCCAACTATTCTGCGGGTATCATTAATTTCCCCGATTGTTTATATATATTAAAAAAATATATCACGTTTTTTAACGAACTTGTTGGAAGTGAACCGGTAGCTTTACTTAAAGTGCATGGGATGCCTATATCTATTTTAGAAGATTACTTACATCGTGAGGGTATACAAGGCCATGTCGTTTTAGGGATTATACATGACGTTGATAATAGTACGGTTATTGGTGGAAAAGAGTCCATTGTCAAACTTCATGCATTATTAAAAAACAAAGCTCAAGCAACAATCATTCCTGATCCAGTTTCCAATGGTTTGCACATGTTATTTCGCCAGGAAATGGTGAATCGCATGAATATGTATCTTGCAAAAATAGATTGTAAAGCAGCACGTTACAATATGATAAATCAGGATGGAGTCAAAATAAAAGTTGGAGAGCAGCCAAGTTTGGATGCGTTAACGCGCTTTATGTATCGACCAATCAACATTCCTCAGGTTGTTGCTCATTTGCAAACCTGCGATTCAATTATTCAGGTTGGTTACCATAAGATAACACTTGCTGTTATTCAGCGTTATTTTTTGGGCAAAGAAGTGAAAATGTTTTATCAACAAAAATCATTAAAGGATATAAAAGATGTTGGCTGAAGCAGAGATTAAAGAGCAGGTTTTAAAGGCAGTTATTTCATTTTTGAAGAATCAGGACAGAGTGCTGCTTGGAACGGAGCGATTTGATGAATTAGGGTTTGATTTATTGGATACGTTTGAGTTTATTTTAAAAATTGAAGATGCTTTTGTGATTGAAATAACAGATGATGAAGCTGCAACATGTGTTTCTGTTCCTACAGCAATTTCATGTGTACAGAAAAAGTTGTGTAAATAACGCGATAAAGTCTGTGGATATCTTTTATGTTTATATTCTCAAGTGCTCTGATAGCTCATATTATATTGGGCATACCGATGATATTGAAAAACGCGTATCAGAGCATCATGTGGGAGAAGGGTCCAGATACATAAGCAGAAGATTGCCTATTGAACTTGTTTTTCTTGACTCGTTTAGTACCCGTGATGAAGCCTTTATCATGGAGCGAAGAATTAAGGGTTGGTCGCGAACTAAAAAGGAAGCATTGATAGAGAAAAACTGGAAGAAAATAAAAATATTAGCTCAATGCAAAAATGAATCACGATCGTATCCTTCGACTCCCGCTCAGGATGAACGAGAAAGGAGCTTGGGATGGACAAACAAGAATGAGTGAAAAAATCGTGGTTAGCGTTATTAAACCCAAAATCAAAATGTTCATCTAGATCAGAACCAAAACTAAAATGTTCATCGCAAAAATGAATCAAGATCGTATCCTTCGACTCCCGCTCAGGATGAATGAGAAAAAAGAGCTTACGATGAATAAGGAATAAATCAAGACGAGTAAGAAAAAATCATTTTAAAACATTCTCAAGCCAAAAGCTAAAGCTAAAAAATTCTTTTCGATCAAAACCAAAACTAAAGCATTCTGTTGTGGTTTAATAAAAGTGGACACAAAACCTTAGGGGTTTTGTTAAACAGTTAACCTACACATAAGGAACCCGCAAAATGGCTAGAATATGAATGACAAAAAAGCTTGGAGTAAATGAGAGGAAAGTTTAGAATGAAAAAAAATAATCGAGAAAAAATCAGGTTAAGCATCATCAAAAAAAAACAAAGCGTTTATCTTGACCAAACCAAAAGCTAGATCGTTCATCCTGAGCGGGAGTCGAAGGATAAGTCCAAAAAAACAAAAAGAGAGAGAGGCAAAATTTTGCCTCTCTCTCTTTTTGTTTTATAGAAAGGTGATATTAGTAGCTTATGCCACCCTTAACATACAGGCCCCATGTGCTTAATGCTGTATTACCACGACCAAATTCAATGTTGCCACCTAAACCAAGATATGGGTTGAGCCATGTTTCAGAGAAGTTATATCCGATATAAGCGAAGAGAAGACTTGAGTATGTTTCTGGATTTTCTGCTACACATGTAACAATATCGCCTTCACGGAATGCGGCGGTTTTAATATTATCTAAGTTTGTGTCGGCAACAGGTGTTCCGAGTATTGAAACATCACTATCGATTTTACTGTAGGTGTAGCCATCATTAATAGTTGAATTGCCTTTAATGGTATAAAGGTCATGTCCATTACCTAAACGGTTGTCACATGCTTGTACGCATTCTTTGCTTCTGTACCATAAGTTGTAACCGAGAGAAAAATCCCAGTCGTCTTTGAGTATTTGAGACATGATTGTAAATTCTAACATGGCGGCTGTTGAGACTTTAACTTTTTTATTAAGAAGATTTGCTGCACGTTCGGCGCCGAGATATGTACCAGTGGCGGTATATCTATCAAGTATGAGGTATTGGTTAAAGGCCGTTTTTTCATTTGAACTTAAACCGAGCAAGCGTTTTGTGTAACCTTCAAGTAAATGAACAACACGTAAGTCACTGTAAATGGTGATGCGTTTGTTGTCGGCACTATTATTGAAAATTTGATATTGTCCGCGGAACGCAACGCCGAATTGAGATGAGCATTGGGAACCATATGATGGAGGGAAGATGAATTGATTACATTTTGTTGCGTTAGGTTGCCCTGTTCCCCATGCACCAATTAAAGCAATACCGATGTTGCCACGTTCTCGACGAAAATAATCATATCCTATTTCAAAATGTAAGTCTGAGAGACCATAGAGCGATTGATTGCAGGCAAAGCGTCCTGCTTCAAGGCCTGGAATAAGACTGAATGACTTATTTTCTTGTAACGCATCTGCTAGATCATGATAAACTACGCCGATGTTGCCCGTTGGATATGCAAATCCTTCTGGGTAGAAAGGGGCTCCGGCCTCACTTGTAGCTGTTCTTAAGCACGGTTGCCATCTTGTTTTGACAAAAGGTGCACGAACGCGAATCCATGATCCTTCAAGCCATTTATCAAACCCTGCATAAAAATCAAGCTCTGCAAGGGCGGTGTTAATTTGGGGACATAATAGCGCGTTGCCTTGGTAATTGTTTGCTAGGCCAAGATTGAGATTTATGATATCAACACTGTTGCCATTTGGTCCTACAACTATAGGTCCCTTTCGTGTGAAAAAGTATTGACCAAGTTCACATTCGTCAAAGTTAGATCTAAGACCGAGTGTTAAATTGAAGTTTATATAATTTTCGTCATTACCAAATACGTGTGTTTTGTCCGCTGTTCCCATCATAACAGTATGATAGTAGTTTCCTTGTGGTCGTTGAGAAAGATGTGTTTGCCCAAATGCGTAACTCTTATCGCAGCAATAGCTATAGTCACTTCGTAATTGATTTGTTGAAAGTAATGCACAGGCACTTAAGAAACTAAGCGAGAACTTTTTGTTCATGCTACCCCTTTTTTTGTAATACATACATCTCAAACTAAAATGATCCTACCTAAAAAAGAGAGAAGCTGCAAGGATTAATTTGGGGATAAAATAAAGAGCCCGGGAAATAATCCCGAGCTCTTTTAGGTACTAGTCTTATCGTGCCAAATGTTAAATTAGAAGCAGATACCGCCCTTGAGGTATACACCCCAGAGTCTAAGTGCGGTATTCTTTGTTCCGATATCGACTTTACCGAGTAATCCGAGGAATGGTTGCCAGTCAACGTCGTTCCAATGATAACCGAGATGGCCGAAAATGGTGTTGCTATAATAATTAGGATGCGCGGCTGTGCATACATTGATATTAGCGCCACATGTGCTGAAGTTGATTGCTGCATCTGTTACATAAGTAGCTGTAACTGCTGTTGAATCTTCACCAGCGGCATCACTTACTACACCAGTTTGGTTAATGTTAGAGTCTGAGTGGCTGTAGAAACCAGCATCAGTGCCGTCTGTTTTAAGAACAGGCAAGTCACCCTTAATTACATATGAGTAATCGGGGCAGCTGCAAAGTTTGCTTGCGCAAACTTTTTCTTCACCGCGACCGAAGAAGTTGTAACCAAGTGCTCCAACGAATCCACCCTTCATGTATTGGAACATGATGGTTGCTTGACCTTCAGCTGAAGGATCTGCTTTTACACAAGCTTTAAGTAAGTTAGCTGCGCGTTCTAGACCTTGGTAGCTAGCGGTTGCGCCACTTATTGTATATTTCTTGAGTAAGAGATATTGGTTAAATAGTGATGTTCCGTTTGCATTGAGGCCTAAGAGACGTGTTGTTTCGCCACTGAATACGCCATCAACTCTTAAGTCAGCGTACATGTCAATGCGTTCGTCTTGATCACGATCCCAGAGCATGTATTGCCCACGGAGAACACCGCCAACTTTCCATGCATGTTGACTACCAATTTTAGGTTCGAAAATGAAGAGATCGCAGCCGCAGTTGTTCTTGCAAGGTTTGTTTGCTGCAGGGAACTCAACATGAAGTGCTAAGCCAAGATTGCCGCGTTCACGACGAAGGAAGTCATAACCAAGTGTGAAGTGGATTCCGCCGAGACCATTTGCTTTATTATCATGGTTAATAATTTTGCCAGCCTCTAATTTTGGAGCTTGTCCAAATGTGCTGTTACCAAGCAAGGCGCTTGAAAGAGCACAACTTCCTGTGTAAACAACAGGAACTGCATCAGAGGTTGCACCAGTTACGAAGTAGTCAGTTGTAGTAGCGGTAGTATCTTCAAAGTCGGCGTAGTGTGTTCCACCAGCTTGATCTACAGATGTGCCAAGTCCTGAATTCCAAATTGTATGTACGAATGGAATACGGAGTTCTGTCCAGAGACCTTGAACGAATTCATCCCATGCTAAGTAAAGATCAAAGTCTGCGATGAAGTCTTGGTATTTAGGACAGAGCCATGCCTCACCTGTAAATGTTGTTGAAAGACCGAGGTCTGACGCACGAACATCTGAGTATTTTGTGCCAGTTACACTTGAGCCATTTGCACCAACGGTCATTTTGCCATTTTTGTTCAAGAAGTATGACGATATGCGTGAACGGCTGAAGTTTTGCTGCCAGCCAAGTGTAATGTCGAAATCGCCATAGAATTCTTCGCGATCAAATTGGTGACGTTTTTCAGCTGTTAATTGCATTACTAAGTATTCGTTTGCCCCTTGATCACGCTGTGAGAACCATGTTTTACCATAGTCACAGAAATTGCAGTCTG
>CAZJVC010000050.1:0-2762 GCA_964549515.1 uncultured Pseudomonadota bacterium
TAATAACCTCCATTTTTTATCATTTTATCAAAAAGCCCTTTGAAAGGTCAAGTGTAGGTAGAGTTTTGTGGTGAGGGTTGTGATTTTAAGCCTATTATCTGTAAGTTTTTTCTGTGATTTTAATCCTGTAAAGTTATTCATTTCAAACTTTGCAAGTTATAGAGTAAGGTCAATAGATGACAATCCTTAGATGGTTGTCGTCAAATTAGGAGATTGCAAATGAAAATAGTCTGTTTTTATAGCCTTGAGTGGGAAAAAGAATACATACAGGATAAATTGCGTGATTATTCTGTAGAATTCATTCGTGGCGTGACACATGATTACCCAGATTTTCGAGATGAGGAAGCAGAAGTCGTAGCTGTTTTTGTTGATTCTAGGGTTGATAAAAATTTTTTAAGTCGACTGCCAAATCTCAAGTTAATTGCCACTCGTTCGACTGGATACGATCATATTGACATGGATGCAGTTAAAGAGGCTGGTATTACGGTTTGTTCAGTTCCGTTATACGGAAAAAATACAGTAGCAGAATATGCTTTTGGATTGATATTAATGCTGGCGCGTAAATTGTATGAATCGTACACTCGAGTACGTAAAGGTGATTTTTCGCGAAAAGGATTATGTGGGATTGATTTACAGGGTAAAACGTTGGGGGTGGTAGGAACTGGGGATATTGGTTCACGAGTGGTTCAGTTGGCGCATGCATTTGGTATGAAAATCGTTGCGTTTGATATTAAGCAAAACGAAGAGTTAGTTAAGAAATATGGCTGTGAGTATATTTCGCTTGAAGAGTTACTTGCAGTGTCAGACATTGTCACTTTGCATGTGCCAGAAAATAAAGCAACCCATCACATGATTAATCTCGATGTAATTAAAAAAATGAAAAAGGGTGTATACATTATTAATACAGCTCGAGGTGGCCTTGTTGATACAGAAGCTTTAGTGTATGGGCTTAAGGAAGAGATTGTCAAAGGAGCGGCGTTAGATGTTTTAGAAATTGAAGGCGATATGACGCGAGAGGCGGAGTTTTTAACTGAACATCCTAAAAAAGAAGAGCTTGAAACTATTCTTGCCAATCATTATTTTATTCAACATCCGCATGTTATTGTTACGGCTCATAATGCATTTAACACTTATGAAGCGCGGGTGCGGATGCTTGATTGTACGATTGATAATATTAAAGCATTTTCTGTAGGTAAGCCGATTAATGTTGTTGAATGTTATTAGGGCTTACTTTTTAAATTTTGCATAAGCATTTTTTAAGAATTCTGCTTTTTTATTGATAAGTTCATCATAATATTTTGATAGCCAGAAAAGATGGGACCCATCTTCAATCCAATAAAGTTCTGCTTGAGGAATGTTATTTTTTAGAAAAAGAGCATTTGAAGCATCTACATCACCATCATATTTTCCTTGGATGATAAGTGTTGGTGTTTGGATTTTTTCGATAGGAATGCGTGCAAGGATTGTGTACATGTTAAGATCATTTAAAGTCCCTTGTTTTCGTATACTCATTGGAGACATTGTATTAAGGAATAATGAGAAATTGTTCATACTTTCTGGACTAATAAGTGTGCGTTGAATAACCTCTTTTCGCATTGTTTTATCAAATGTGCCTTCTAGAAAAAGAAATAGCTTCAAGACGAGTTTTGGACTTTTTTTGTAAAGTTTGTGTAAGAGCCATACGTAACGATCTTGAAGTAGTTTGTTAACAAAAAATGATTGTAAACGATTAATGGTATATCGCTGGCTTAATGCAACTTCAGAGATTAATGCCCAAACGCGGTCGGGATATTTTATTGCAGTGTATAGGGCTGGGGCCCCCCCGGCGGATATGCTAAGTACCGCAACATGTTTGATATCGAGTGCGTCTAAAAGAGCGATGAGTGCACCTGCTTGTTCTTCAAAAGTTTTTCCAACAGAGAGTGGCGTGCGTAAATATCCTGGGCGTGACCACGCAAGAACGCAAAACCCGTGATTGATTAAATTATTTTCTATGGCACACTGATCGTATCCTCCAGGTGCACCATGCATGACGGCAACGATTGGATTTTTTTTATCACCGGCGATTGTGTATTCGATGGGACCAATAGTTGTTTCAATAACGGAACTATTATTATTTAATGTTTGTATGAGATCATGTTTCCATTCTTTAAAATTTTTCATACGACTTTCTTTCAAAGGATTTTTTTTAGAAACTGGTTATTCTTTTACGGTAGCTTTACATATAGTGAGGAATCTATGAAACAGTTATTACTACTTTTGTGTTTTGCAATTTTTGTAAATAAAGCAATGCAACCTGTTAAGTTACCTTCTTTTAATGTTGCAGATATAAAGTGTGCGCATGATTTGAATCGTACAACAAAATTGGCACGTTTTTTAGGTGGATTTATTTTGGGAGCGGGTACTAATTTGATAATTGATGATTTTAAAACAGCGAATCTTATTGGAGTATCTTGTGCGGCAGGATCTACGTATGCCTTCAATAGCTATATAAATGAGATAGTTAGACAATATGGTTTAAATGAGCATGAAGTTTTTAATGAAAGTGGCATAGATGTCTCTTTTGGTTATTTTCTCGGGCTTGGCTGTGGTAAGTTTGTACGCCATTGTTTGAATAATGTTATACGTTCCTTAAAAAACAGAAATGAGCAGGAAGAATAGCTGCCATTGAACTTTACAATTTTTTGCTCTATCGATAAACTTTAAAAGTCATTAAGTAGTATTTTTTATTGTTTAAGTGGGGTCTGTTCAGGCGAAGCCTG
>CAZJVC010000050.1:2862-6953 GCA_964549515.1 uncultured Pseudomonadota bacterium
CTGAACCAGGCGGGGCCTGAACCAGGCGGGGCCTGGTTTTTAAAACGAAAGGGTTAATTGGAATGGCTTATTATTATTATCTTTTTATGGGGACAGCGTTTGCGGGGTTAGCGGTTGTTGCTTTTCTTTTTTCGCGTATTTTAAGTATTCAAGTTACAAATGAGAAGGCAGCAAAGATTGCTGAGGCTATTCGTAAAGGGGCAATGACCTTTTTGCGTGAAGAATATAAACTTATTGCCGTTGTTATTTTAATTGGCGCTTTAGTTTTAGCGTTTATTGGCAAAAGTCCAATGGCGGCGTTTGTATTTGCATCAGGTGCTTTAATCTCAATGACAACTGGTGTAATTGGTATGCGTGCAGCGACTGCAGCTAACGTTCGTACAACTCTTGCAGCTAAAGAAAAAGGTGAGCATGCCGCATTTCTTCAAGCCTTTTTTGGTGGCGGAGTTATGGGATTTGCTGTTGCAAGTTTCGGTTTGTTAGGATTGTCGATTTTGCTTTACTTTTTTTCTGGTCAAGAGTCTTTAATTAAATTATTAACAAGTTTTGGTCTTGGCGGAAGTTTAGTAGCATTTTTTGCACGTGTTGGCGGTGGTATTTATACCAAATCTGCTGACGTTGGCGCGGATCTTGTTGGTAAGCTTGAAGCTGGTATTCCAGAAGATGACCCACGTAATCCTGCGGTAATTGCGGATAATGTTGGTGACTGTGTTGGTGATACAGCTGGTATGGGTGCTGACATTTACGAATCATATGTAGGGGCGATGGTTTCTTCTATTATTTTAGCCATTAGTACACCTGGTATGAATGACTTTGGTTATGTTACGTTGCCATTAATGATTTCAACTATTGGTTTAATTAGTTCTATCATTGCCTTGTTTTTAAATGCATTATTTAAGGCTCAGCCGGCAGCAATGTTGCGCAATGCTACGTATTTAGCAATTGCATTATTACTTGCTGGTTCATATGGTTATCTGTATTATTCTGGCTTGGGAATGTGCTTGTTTTATTCAATTGTACTTGGTTGTATTTCTGGTGTTGTCATTGGATTAATTACTGAGTATTATACTTCCGGTAAACCTATTTATAAATTAGCCGAAGCATCTCGTTCTGGAGCTGCAACAAATATTATTTACGGTCTATCTCTTGGCATGGAGTCAACGGTATTACCTGTTATTGTTTTGGCAGGCGTTATACTTGTTGCATATCAATTTGGTGGTGGCTTGTATGGTATTTCTCTTGCAGCTGTTTCTATGTTGGCAACTGTTGGTATTACGATGACTGTTGATGCATATGGTCCAATTGCTGACAATGCTGGCGGCATTGCAGAAATGGCAGGCTTTGGTCCAAAGGTGCGTAAAATTACAGATAAACTAGATTCACTTGGTAATACGACTGCTGCAATGGGTAAAGGTTTTGCTATTGGTTCTGCATTACTTACAGCGTTGGCACTTTTTTCAGCCTATGCGCAAGAAGCACAGATTGAAGTGCTTAATCTTTTAAATCCAACAATTATGGTTGGTTTGTTTGTTGGTGGGACATTGCCATTCTTAATTTCTGCGTTGACGATGCGTTCAGTTGGTAATGCTGCGCTTCAGATGGTTCTTGAAGTTCGTAGGCAGTTCAAAGAAATTAAAGGCATTATGACGGGCAAAGCTGAGCCTGACTATGAAAGTTGTATAGCCATTAGTACTAAAGCTGCATTGCGTGAAATGATTGTTCCTGGTTTGATTACTGTTGCAGCACCAGTCTTTGTCTACTATCTTCTCGGTGCACAAGCGCTTGGTGGATTACTTGTTGGTGCTACATCCGTTGGTGTGTTGTTGGCACTTATGATGGCTAATGGCGGTGGTGCTTGGGATAATGCTAAGAAATATATCGAAGCGGGTAACTTGGGCGGTAAAGGTTCCGATGCGCATAAAGCTGCAGTAACGGGTGACACGGTTGGTGATCCATTTAAAGATACATCCGGTCCAGCACTTAACATTTTGATTAAATTGATGTCTGTTGTTGCATTGCTACTTGTTTCATTGAAGTAAAATTAAATAACTTAGAGTAAAAAAAGGGAGCGGTTTTCTGCCGCTCCCTTTTTTTTGTTTATATATATTTTTTTAATCAGCTTTTGCTAGTTTTTTTACCATGCTTTTTAGTTTTTGTTTGTCGGCGCCACTGAAAGAATTTTTCTTTTTACCATTTTCAAAGGTAGCAAATGCCGGGACTCCTTGGATATTGTGTTCTTCGGAGATATCTTGTTTGTCGGTGATTTCTACCTTGATGAATTTAATGTCTTTGCCATATTTTTTTGCGAGTTCTTCAATGGTTGAATCCATCATTTTGCAAAAGCCACACCAGTTCCCATAGAATTGAACAAAGACCTTTTTATTATCTTTTAATTCTTTATTAAGATGGTCTTTGTTTTCGATTTCAGTGATTTTTCCAGTGGCTTTTACAGGTCTTTTTTTTTATCGCCAGCAAGTTCTTTGAGTTCTTCTTCAAGTTTCTTTTTGTTGAAACCGAGGATTGTTGCTTTCTTTTTGCCATTTTCAAAGACTATGAATGTTGGTACACCTTGAGTTTGGTGTTTATCTTTTAAATCACCTTCTTCGTCGATGTCGATGGAAAGAAATGCGATGTCAGGGTATTTGATGGCAAGTTCTTGGAAGGCTGGCGTGCTCACTTTGCAGGCGCCGCACCATTGTGCATGAAATTTAACAACAGCTTTTTTGTATTTTTTTAATTCATCTTCATTGTGAATTTCTTTAATTTCACCAGTTTTTGATGGTTCTACAATTTCAGCACTTTTTGATGGTGCTACTTGTTTTTCTTTTTGTTTTACTTTTGCTTCTACTTTTTCAGATTTTTCTTTTTTACACGCACAACCTGGTAAAAGTGATCCAAGTAAGAAGATGCTTAAATATTTGTTCATTAAGAGGCCTTTCTAATATTATTTTATTTTCTTATTTCCATGGTAGAGTATCATGATTTTTAACTTTTATACAATGAAAAAGGGCCGCGTGAAGCAGCCCTTAAATCGAATATACGTGTTTATTTTATTTTTGTGCACTAGTGATAGCGTAAACTAAGTCGTTCTTTGTTGTGTTTGGCGTATAGCCAGATTTTTTAAAAAGAACGTTAGATTTTTTGAATATCATGAATGTTGGTACGCCTCTAAACTTGTATTTTTTCACAAGTTGCTTACCTTGGCCTGCCTTGATATTTATTTTAAGAAACGTTACGTCTGTGTACGATTTAGCTAGCTCTGTATACATGCCGTCGCTTGCCGTGCAAGGTGGGCATCCTGGCATCCAAAATTTTGCAACAGTAACATTGTCTTTTTTGATTTCATCATTGAAGGCTGCGACTGTAGAAACATTTTTTACAGGATTTGCGATGCTTCTTTTAACTTCAGCGTTTAAACCAGTTATAACCAGTGCAATAATAGCAAGTCTTTTTACCATAATTTCTCCTAAGCTTTAAGACCTACAACCAGTATAGCAAAGGAGGATTAAGTCGGCAAATTTATCCAAAAATAGCTCTATAAAGGCCTTTTGAGGAGTGCCTGCAGTATTTGTTTGTTTCTATTAGTGAATGTTTGCCTGTGTGTTTTCGATGAATGTATTTTGATCGACCTTAGCACCTTTACTTCGAAGTAATCTAGCGCATTCTGTTATATCATTTGCTTTTTCATATGATATGAATTGCATGCAAATGTCGATGTCGTAAAGGTTGGCGTTTTCGGTGAAATGGGTGCCCTTAAGATTGGTGTTTGTTAACTTAATTGATCTTAGACCGGCTCCTCGAAAGTCAACGTTTGATAAATTTGAACCTGAAAAGTCGACATTTTTTATTTGTGCGCCGAAAAAGTTTGTGCCAGAAAAATTAACATTTTTTGCTGATGCATTGATAAGTTGAGCACCATTGAGTTTTGCGTTAGTGACAGAGGCACCATCCAAGATGGCGCGTTTATTTTCGTTGTTTGCTAAGCGAATGTTTGGGGCAATAATGTTGTTTAAATTTGTACCTTTTAGATTTGCTCCTACAAGATATGCACCGTTAAGCTGTGCACTTTCAAGGTTGGCATTTTCAAGATT
>CAZJVC010000051.1:0-3936 GCA_964549515.1 uncultured Pseudomonadota bacterium
TAAGTTGAATATCGTTGGCGAATCGTTATCCTGGGAAGGTAGTGTTGAATTAACTTTTATGGAGAAGCGATGTCGCCTATTTCTATTCCTCAAGATTTAATGATTGATGTGGCTCTAAATCCTCACTTTATAGCCACGTTTACGCTGTTTGTAGCGGTGATTTTGGTTGGAACTATTGGTATTGGTAAGCTTTTTAAGCATTTTTTTAGGCTACCAGTGATTGCAGGGCAAATTATAGGGGGTGTTATCTTAGGGCCTTCTTTGTTAAATATTACGCACTGGAGTGTTTTTAAGATGCCGCTTGAGTTGGTTGATAATGCGTCCGGCCAGATATTTATTTTCTTTTCATCAGATATCTTTTTATTATTTGTGATTGTTCTTTCAAGTGCGATTACTGTTGCGTATTTGCTTTGGGTGGCTGGGTATGAGACTGACATCAAGGATATGATTAAGGTTGGAGTTACGGCTACCGGGGCGGGTATTTTTGGTGCGCTGATTCCAATCGGCACGATTGGGGCCCTATCGTATTGCATTGTTGGCGGCGATTCGTTAGTCAGTGCTCTGGGCCTTGGATTAATATTTGCAGCTACCAGTGTTTCTGTTCCAGTCGCAATGTTAGTTGCTCAGCACAAGATGCACCTTAGGACTTCAAAGGCTACGCTTGGAGCTGCAATTGTTGATGATATTTTTGCAATTATTTTGCTGTCACTATTTATGCTTGCGGTTCAATCAGGAATGTTTGGCAAAGCTGTGGAGATGCATACACATATAGCAGGCGTTGGTGAATCTCTCGGCCGTATGCTTATTGCATTTGTAGCCTTATTTGTTATTGGTTTTATTGTTTTGCCCAAAATTTCGAAATGGTTGCATAATGCCAAATATACCCATTTAATTGCACCATTTGCGTTTGCGATGATGTTGTTTTATTTTTCATTTGCCGAGTTATTTGGTGGATTAGCTGGTATTACTGGGGCATATTTTGCCGGTTTATTTCATCGTAAAGGTGACGAGCGTCATAGAGCTGAACGCTCATTATCGCCCTTTATTAATGCAGTATTGTTGCCACTCTTTCTTGGTTCCATTGGTTTACAAATTAATGTTGGGTTATTAAGTTTTTATGACTGGGGCTGGGTGATTGTGTTTCTGTTTTTTGCCATTATTTCAAAGTTGCTTGGTACTTATCTGGCAATAGCTCTTAGCAACATGTCTGGTCGGCGTGGTATTAAGCGCTGGTCTGGTTTAGAAGGGTATATTTTTGGTTCATCGATGGTTGCCCGTGGTGAGGTTGGTTTGGTTATTGCAACAATTTTACGTGGAACTCAGATTGTTAGTGATTCTATGTATATTGTTGCGGTGGTGGTTATTGTGCTAACAACGATTGCCACGCCTATCATGCTTTCCATTGGTTTTTTCATAAAAGACCGTGACGAGAGAGAATCAAAAGAGGCCCTTGAAGAGGTGTCGGTTTTAGGTTTTTTTGACACTATTGGCACGAAGCAGATGTTTGATATTATTGTTTCGCTGCTTGAGCGTGATTTTCACGGTACCTCAGTGCATATCTCTGAAGGACAGCGAATCCTGGATGTTGAGGACAAAAGGGTGCGGGTTGTATTATCGTCTGATCAGGGTATTTGTGTGAAAGGCGATAAGAATAGCGTTGAGCAAATTTTGCTGATTATACGTGAAGGCTTAAAACAAGAGCTAGAACGTGTTTCCCAACAGCTGCCGTGATTGAGAATAAGCACGTTAGGTGTTTTCTTAAGGGGAAATATTGCGTACTAGATGCAATTCATGGTCGTTTTCTTAGCCTTTGCTCAGGATAAACCACTTTTTTTAGCAAGAAGTGGTATCTGCCTTGAGATTTTTAAAAGGCAGTGGAATCAATATAATAAGAAATCATCTTTACAATAAGGCAATTTTGTAGGATAATTATAATAAATCGTGAAGGTGTATTTATCCATATCTTCAATTATCTAATAAGGACGTTTAATGAGAAAAAAGATTCATCCAGAATTACATGATGTGACTGCTACATGTACCTGCGGAGCGACGTTTAGAATGCGTTCAACAGATTCTGCTATTAAAACTACGCTTTGTTCACAATGTCACCCATTTTTCACTGGCAAGCAAAAATTTGTTGATGCCGCTGGTCGTATCGAAAAATTTGAAAAGAAATTTGGTAAAGCTAAAAAAGATAAGGCTTAACACTTGTGTCAGATCCATTGTTTGATCGGTGGGGTGAGCTTCAGTCTCGTTATGATGAGTTAAATAAAAAGCTTGTGGCGGGTGTTGTTGATTCACGTCAACGGCATCAGCTTCAAAAAGAAATTTCCTATCTTAGCTCTCGTCTTTTAAAGCATAAAGAGATTCTAAGTCTTGAACATATAATGGCAGAAAACAGAGATCAGCACTCTCAAACGGCTGATAAAGAGCTGCAATTTTTGTATGATGACGAATTCTCTGATCTTAAACAAAAAAAAGAACAATTGTTTGCTGAACTTGATGATTTAATGTTTCCGCCAGATGATCTTGATAAAAAATCAGCATTTCTCGAAATTCGAGCTGGTGCTGGCGGTCAAGAAGCCGCACTATTTGCTGCAGATCTAGCAAAGATGTATACCAACTATGCATTATCGCGAAATTGGCAGGTATCTTTCGTCAGCATACATGAAACTGATCTGAAGGGCTTCAAAGAAGTTGTATTATCAATAGAAGGCAAAGGTGTGCACGGTTCACTGAAATTTGAATCAGGAACGCACCGTGTGCAACGTGTTCCGGAAACTGAGACATCTGGACGGATACATACATCAACGGCGACTGTCGCCGTATTTCCTGCTGTTGGGGGCAATGATATTGTTGTTATTGATCCACAAGATTTGCGAATTGATGTATTTCGTGCTGGCGGTGCTGGTGGGCAGCATGTTAATAAAACAGAATCGGCGGTACGTATCACCCATCTTCCAACAGGTGTTGTGGTAAGTTGTCAGGATGAGCGGTCGCAGCATAAAAATAAAGCAAAAGCGATGAAAGTTTTGCAGTCTCGTTTAGCTGTCGCGCAACGTGAACAAGAAGATGTTAAGCGTGGTGCTGAGCGTAAAAAAATGGTTGGAACAGGAATGCGTGCAGAAAAGGTGCGTACATACAATTTTCCTCAAAATCGTGTAACTGATCATCAAGTTGGTTTGACTCTCAAAAAGCTTGATATTGTCATGGCCGGAGAGCTTGATGAAATCATTCAAGCATTACAAGAAAAAGAGCGTCTAGATCGTCGTAATCAACCCATTTACATTCCATAATTATTGTGTTACTTTTGACCAAGTATTTTTGATAAGAACAATTTTGTAAAAGGAGTAATTCTATGAAAAAAGTTCTATTATCGCTTGCGTTATTAGTTTCAGCTTCATCATTAGCAATGGAGCCTAAGGAATCAGTCGATCAAATTACCAGTGATCTAATTACAAAGAAATCTGAAGAACCGGTGGCGCCAGGAATAGTTGTTACTGATTTGAAAGGCGATGTTGTTATTGGTATTTCACGAAGAATGAAACTTTCTCCTTTGCGTGTAGTTGATTTTGTTAAAGAACATTCCAAAGAAACGAGAGCGGGTTTGTTTGGACTGTTGAGCGCGGCAGCTTGGTATCGTTTCGGTAAATAAATTTATAGGAATTTTAGAATTCTAAAGGGAGCTTTCGGGTTTCCTTTTTTTTGTCCGAACTCTACTTCGCTCTAGAAGTAATGGTTCGACTCCCGCTCACCATGAGCGAGGGAAGTGGTATCGTTGTGACCAAACGTACTTTAAAAAATAGAACTTTTCATTCGGTCTAGCCCGTTTCCGATAGTACATTTTTACATAAAGTGGAGTTTGTTCTATGGTTCGACTCCCGCTCACCATGAGCGAGGGAAGTGGTATCGTTGTGACCAAACGTACTTTAAAAA
>CAZJVC010000051.1:4036-6942 GCA_964549515.1 uncultured Pseudomonadota bacterium
CCGCTCACCATGAGCGAGGGATGAATAATTCCTTTGAGCTCAACAGAAGTCTGAGCCCAGGCTTCGCGTAAAGCTTCGCCGGGCAGGCCGAAGGTGTAAGCCTGAAGGCGGATGGTGATTGTCTGTTACATTATAAGCCCGATGCAACTGGAAGTTGCCGCTTCCTGCCTTTCCAGTTTTACGTTACACTAAGTACAATCAAGTTTTTTCTAACCATTTTCAAAAAGGTGTGCAATGCTTTTCTCGTATCTATTAATGTATAATCGCTACGCAAATATATTGGGTATCGGTGTTATTATATTATTGGCTTGGGGTTTTTCTTCCAATCGCAAAAATATTAATAAAAAATTGGCAGTAAAAGCGTTAGTGTTACAGATTGTTTTTGGTATTTTACTTATTCGTGTACCATTTGTTGAAGCGCATATTTTGGGGCCAATTAGTGATGGTGTGCGTTGTTTATTTAACTATGCACATGAAGGCGCACAATTTTTATTTGGTAACTTAATAACGATTGATATGAACAGTTGGGGAAGTGTTTTTGCTTTTCATACGTTACCGATTATTGTATTTTTCGCTGCGCTTACCGCACTACTTTTTCATTTTGGGATCATTCAATTTGTGGTTTCGTTGTTTAATCGTGTGTTGCGCCCGATTTTGGGAACAAGTGGTCCTGAAACATTATGTGCAAGTGCGAACTGCTTTTTAGGACAAACGGAAGCGCCTTTGTTAATCAAAAACTATTTAAAAGCGATGACGAAATCAGAGCTTTTTGTTGTTATGGTTAGTGGTATGGCTACTGTGAGTGGTTCTATCATGGCGGTATATTATTCGCTTGGCATTCCAATGAAACATATGTTGACGGCAGGTATGATGGCAATTCCAGGATCGATTTTGATGGCAAAAATGTTGGTGCCGGAAGAAAAGAACGTAAAATTATCAAGTTCTGTGAAATTTGAAAAAAGTGAAGGCAATATATTTGAAGTGCTTTATCAAGGAACCTCTGCTGGTGTTTCCTTAGCCGTAAATGTTGGAGCAATGTTGTTGGTATTTATTTCGCTTTTACCGTTAGTTAATGCCATTATTTGTTGGTTTGGGGGGCTGTTGAATTATCCGCTTGGCTTCGTTGGTGTTGCCTTGCCTCCACTTTCATTGAATTATATTTTTGGATTGCTTTTTGCGCCTTTTGCATTCTTTCTTGGCTTTACCGGCAGTGAGATGATGCAGGCTGCGCAAGTGTTAGGAACAAAAGTTTCGGTGAACGAATTTGTGGCATTTAGTCAGATGCTGACAATGAACTTATCTGAACGAACGGTTGCATTATTAACGTACGCTGTTTGTGGCTTTTCGAACTTTTCCTGCATAGGAATTCAGGTTGGTGGTATTGGTGCATTAGTTCCTGAATGTAGGAAGTGGTTAACGGAACTTGGATTTCGTGCTGTACTCGCAAGTTCGCTGGTTAATTTGCTTTCAGCATGCATCATAGGCCTGTTGATATAAGTTAAGAGTCAGTTATACTTGATCTAATAGTTAAATTTTATAACAGGAGAAGCCTGAACAGGTTAAGCCTATTTTACTTAAAGGAATATACATGAAGATGCTTAAATCTACGATTTGTACTTTTTTACTTACGACATCACTTGCTGCGCAGCAGACGAATACTGGATGTTGTGATGCACAGCCGAATCCAGTTGTTATGCGTGTTGCGATACTTATGCAGCAGGTCACTATGGCTCAGGCGCGTATGCAACAACAGCAAAATGAGATTAAAGATACTTTTTTCCAGTCGTTAGATACGGTGTATAACGAAACAAATATAGTTTTAGATGAAGCCCAGAAAATTGGCCCTTTTTATCGTCGTTTATATAAAGATATGATTTCATCGGTCATTAATATAGTTGATAATTTTGAAGAACTTTATTCATGTACAACGGTGAAAGAATTATTTGGACATGAATCTATTGATCAGTTTTACAAATTGATTTGTGCATATAAGCAAGAAAGTGATTCTATTTATAAGGAGTGGTTCAAGAAGCATGACTTACCTTTTTATAAAAAAGTGGAAGTAAATTCTGAGAAAAATGATGTTCTTTTGAAAGAGTTTATTAAAGGATTAAACGTTCCTGAAAATGATGTTTTTTTAAGTTGCAAGCCTCCTTTTACAGAAGATATAAAAGGTAAGGTTGCCTTACTTAAACAAGGCCTGAGACAAATGCTTACATTGGGTGATAATAAATTTGACTTTGGTGCCATTCAGGAGCAACTAAAGAAGTTACATGAGATGGAAAATAAAAAAGGTAACCCCGTATTTATGCGTGAAAATGCTAGGTTAGCAGTTATTTTTATTCGTGACCTATTGGTTTCTGTGGCGGATGAAATGGTTGCTGTTTTAGAACCTCTCAGTAATAATCCTCAATCAAAAGTTATATGGAACCAGTTCAAAGATAATATTAATGAAGTGTTGGTACTTATTAATGACGATGCATGGTTTAATAAGTTAGATGATGCTTCAAGAGATAATTTTGAACTTTTCTTTCAACAAGTGGCTCGATCTATCTTGGCAAAAAATACACATTAATACAGTATAATAACTCTAAAAAGCCGCAGGAAACTGCGGCTTTTTGGTTGAAGATAGAAGTGAATAGTTTATCCTTCGACTCCCGCTCCCAGCCGTTGCCAACCTGTGCGGCGTAGCTTTAGCGAAGACGTAGGCTATGGCGGGCAGAGCAGGATGAGAGATAGAGGAGTTTTAGAACGAGCAAAAAAAGACCTGGCAGAAAAAAATAAGCGAGAAAAATCAGGTTAGGCGTTATCAATCCCAAACATCCTGACCAAGTCCAAGCATCCTGACCAAGTCCAAGCATCCTGACCAAGTCCAAGCATCCTGACCAGGTCCAAGCATCCTGACC
>CAZJVC010000052.1:0-6449 GCA_964549515.1 uncultured Pseudomonadota bacterium
TATTCAGGCTAAGCCTGCTTTTTTTTAAAAATAAGAACCTTTAAAATTCGGCGAGGACTTGCTTTTTGAATTTGAAAGATATAATTCTCGTATGTTAAGCGTTCGCCCTTTCCAGGGACATGTTGTAGCTTTTCGATTAAAAACCCTCCGAGTGTTACAGCCGTTTCAACTTCAAAGAATATGTTGAGCAGATTGCTCAGTTCTTCGAGTTGAGTGCTTCCTGTTGCAAGCCAAGTACCATCTTGAAGAGTAACAATATGATCACTGCCCACTTCGTGTTCGTCTTTGATTTCGCCCACAATTTCTTCAAGAACATCTTCGAGGGTTACTAGTCCGGCAATGGCGCCATATTCATTAAGTACAAGTGCCATATGTACATGTTTTGCTTTGAAGTCTTTGAGTACTTGGTTAACCTTCATACTTTCAGGAATAAAAAGTACAGGACGCATGACGTCTCGAATCGGTTTTTTATAGACACCCTTCTGTAAATATTCAAAAAGATCTTTTTGGTACAGAATTCCGACAATATTGTCTTCTTTTTCCTCATAGACTGGCAGGCGAGAAAACTGATATTTGATGAATAGTTTGAGCGCATCTTTAATCGATGCATTTGTTTCGATGATGACCATATCGGGTAATGGAACCAGAATTTCTTTAATTTTCGTGCTACAGATACGGAAAATATTTTGAAGCATGGCACTTTTTTCGTGTTCCATGAGTCCTTTTTGATTGATGTAGTCAATCAAAAAGCGGATTTCCTTTTCTGAAGTAATCTGTTCGCTGCTTTGCATATTTTTTTTGCCAATAATGAAGTCACTTGTTATCGATAGGAGTTTGACCAGTGGGTAGAGGGTAATGTAAATCACATTGAGAAGCCATAATGTTGAGCCAAGAAACCGCTCTCCATTAAGCTTGGCAAAGTTTTTAGGAACAATTTCACCGAAAATTAAGATTGAAATGGTTGCGACAGCGATACCGACTGAAAATCCCAATCCCTCAGACCATTGAAGTCGTGCGAAGAGCTCTTCCATGATATTGGTACTTAATGCTGCAGCTACAACATTTGAAAGATTGCATGCAATTAAAATTGTAATTAGAATTCGATGTGGTTGGTTTTCAAGTATCAATAAAAGGGAGCGATAACTTTTCGCTGTTTGAGCGAGCTCACGAATTTTAAAAAATCTAACAGCAGTAATTGTTGTTTCAAGGTATGAAAATAATGCAATTGCTCCTAGTGCAATGAGAAAGCCTACTGTTTTGCTAATTAAAATGTCCATCTATACTTGTTCCTTGTCAGTTGTGGACTGTTCAGTCAATGACTGCTTATTTTTCGTTTTCATGGTCTTCTTCTGATAATACGTTACCAAATTCTTTTTCAAAAAACGACTGTAATTTTTTTGAACGCGATGGGTGGCGCAATTTTCGTAATGCTTTAACTTCGATTTGACGAATGCGTTCACGTGTAACTGAAAAATCTTTGCCAACTTCTTCAAGTGTGTGTTCAGATGCGACATCGATGCCGAAGCGCATTTTGAGTACTTTCTCTTCACGCGGTGTCAGTGACTTCAAAATTTCACGGACACGCTCCTTAAGGTCGTTGCTCGAAACAGATTCTGCAGGGGAAGTGTCATATTCGCTTTCAATAAAATCTTTAATTGAAGCGTCTTCACCTTCGCCAACAGGGGTCTCTAATGAGACAGGTTCTTTAGAGATTTTGATAATATTTTTTATTTTCTTTTCATCAAGACCAAGTTCTTTTGCGAGTTCCGTGTAAGTTGGTTCTCGTCCATGTTCTTGTGTGAATGAATGTTTGATTTTGTTGATTTTGTTTAATGTTTCAACCATATGGACCGGAACACGAATTGTGCGAGATTGATCCGCTATGGCTCGCGTAATTGCCTGACGAATCCACCAGGTGGCATAGGTAGAAAATTTATATCCACGTTCGAATTCAAACTTTTCTACTGCTTTTAATAATCCAATATTTCCTTCTTGAATAAGATCTAAGAAATGAAGGCCGCGGTTAACGTATTTTTTTGCAATATTAACAACGAGGCGAAGATTTGCACGAGCTAAATCATCTTTTGCTTCTTTGTCTTTTTGTTGGGCCTTTAAAAATTGTTTGTAAGCGACGCGAGCTTTTTCTTTCGAAATTCCCATATCGCTTTCGATGTTTTTGATGATCTTTGTTGCCATGCGAATAGTTTTTTCAAGTTCTTCAGCCGCATCTTCTTGGTTTGTTAGGGCAGTATTGTTCAGGGTTGGCTTGGTTTTGCCTTTTATTTTCTTAAGATTTTTGGTTGCTTCTTTGATCTGTTTTTCTTTTTCATTAATTTTTTGGATGTTTTTTTCAATTTTCTTGCCGAGTTTACGAATTATTTTATTCGAAAGCTTGACTGATTTTATCGTGTCTTGAATTGCTAATTTATTTTTTTGAATCTTTTGAAGCATCTCTTTCTTTTTTGCTTCTGTTTCCAAATTACCTTTGTAACTTTGGTAGATTTTTCCACCGTTTTCGATAAGTTCTCTAATTTGGTTAATAGATGCAAGAAGATTTTTCTTTTCAGTGCCAATTTTAGGAAGATTCTCTTCATCAAATTCAGAAAATTGAATGATATCTTTTAAGGCAATAGTGTCTTTTTCTAATCGCTCTCCAATTGAGAGAAACTCTTTTGTAACTAATGGAAATTGTATAATGGCGTCAACAGACTCAGCTTTTCCACTTGCAATCTTGTTTGCGATGATCAGTTCGGTTTTTTTGTTTAAAAGGGGGATTTTTCCAATATCACGTAAAAAGGCTTTAACGCCGTCAGCGATTTGTGATGTTTCAGCACTTTTAACAATTTCTTCGTCATCTGATGGTTCATCGTCAGGTTTAATTGATGTGACGATTGATGTTTTTAGTTTTGGATGTTCGTCATCACTTCCGTAATTTTCTACTTCACTATGACTGTCTAGCTTTTCTTGCGTAACAAGCTCGATATTTGCCTGATCTATTTTTTTTAAGAGACTATTCATTTGACTTTCAGAAAGATTCTTGTCATCTCCAGTTGCCATTATGTATTCATACGAAAGGGTTCCAGACTTTTTTCCCTCAGCTGTCAATGAATCAATAATTTCTTGTAGGTTTACTTGAGTTTTTTTAATAGGTTTTTGAATTGCTTTTTTAGGTGATGCTTGTTTAGAAGAGGCCTGTTTAGGCTTCTTTTTTATTGCAACCTTTTTTGTTACTCTAGCAACAGTTTTTGTTGTTTTTTTTACAACTTTTTTTGAGGGTGGCGTTGTTGTTTTTTTAGTCTTTTTTGGTGCAGCATCCGGGGTTGCTTTTTTAGGTGTCTTAGTAGGTTTTGAGGGTTTTTTTGGAGTTGTTTTTTTAGGTGCTCCCTTAACTGCTTTAACTGCCTTTTTGAAAGCTTTGCGCAATGTAGAGGTAAGGTTGTTTGTTTTTTTAGGCGTTTTTTTTGTTGCCATTTATAACTCCAATTTAAAAAGTTTGTTTTTTAACTGTTGTAGTTGACTCAAAAGCTGTATGACTTGCTTTGTGTTATTCACTTGTTGAGCTTGCTTGATCTGTTCTTTTGCAATTTGTGTAATTATTTTCCAGCGATACTTTATAAACTGGTTGATTTCTCGGTCAAGGTCGTCTTTTTGTATGTTATCATGCGAAATTAATATGTTGTGCGTCAATGCTTTTTCATTCTCATTGAGAGTTTCTAACAATTTATTCAGTGATCGTGGGACCAGTTTTTTAAGGTGATGCAAAATTGTGCGCAATGGTTCGGAAAGCGTGTTGACAATAATAGGATATTCTTCGCGATCAATAATTTCTGGATACTGTAAAATTAACGCAACTATTTTTTTTTCTCCGGCTGGTATGTCTATATTTCTAAGCACCTTTTCGGACCGGGCCTGTTCAGGATTGTCCTGCTCAGGATGGTCTTGTTTGGGCGATAGTTGATTGGATAGTGCCTGTTTATGTTCGTTTTTATTGTGTGTCTTGTATTGTGTGCGCAAGCATTCTTTTTTTAGTGTTTCAAATGGAAGATTAAGGTTGTAGGCAGCATCTTGGAGTAACAATGTTTGCTTAAGTGGATCATTAATAGATGTTATTATTTTTATTATTTCTTGCACGATTAATAATCTTTTCTTTAAAGATTGGTTTTTATACTGAATTCCTGAATTTTTAATAAAAAAAGAAAAAACATCTTGTGCCTGTTGAATATGTTGATCCAATGTGTTTTCAGCCCCTAAAAATGATGCAGGGTCCTCACCTTGCGGAAGTACAATGACCCGTATATCTATATTAGCATTCCAGCATAATTGCGTCAATCTGAGCATTGCCTGTAAACCTGCCCTATCACCATCAAAAAGGACGTAGAGATAATCAGCGTAATGAGAGAGTTGTTTTAGGTGTTCATGGGAACAGGCCGTGCCTAATGTAGCTATGGTGTTTGTGTATCCGTGTTGAACCATTGCTAGGCAATCAGTATATCCCTCTACCAAAAAAGCATATTCTTTTTTTTGAATTGCTTTTTTTGCTTGATGGAGGCCGAAAAGGATTGTTCCTTTGTTGAAATGTAGGTTTTCTCGGGAGTTATAATATTTAGCTCGTTCGTCACCTTTTTTAAAAATTCTTCCACCAAAGCCGCAAAAGCGCCCCAAATGGTCAGAAATTGGAAAAATAATGCGATCTTCATATGGTGAGTAAATTCCGTGTTTTCCTTCAATAATGATATGAGCGTCAATGAGATCTTTTACGAGAAATCCTTGTTTCTGAATATATTGCTGTAGATTCTTGAGTGCGCGCAAGCCGCTTGGAAAGAAGCCCATGGTAAATGTTTTTATAACAGAAGATTTAATATTACGTGCCGTGACATACGGTTGTGCGTTGCTTGATGTTTTTAACTGCTGGGCACACCATTGAGCTACAATGTTGCATAGAGAAAAATATCTATTTTTTTCATCTGCCGATACGAATGACGTTTTGTGCTCATGCAATAATTCAGGTGGTACATCGATACCATACTTATCAATTAACAGTTTTGCTGCTTCTAATTGATTGCATCCTTCAATTTGGGCGATAAATGAAATAACGTCTCCGGTTGCATGACAACCGAAGCAATAAAAAATTTCTTTATGAGGACTAATGGTGAAAGATGCATCTTTTTCTTGGTGAAAGGGGCATGGTCCTTTGTAGTAAATGCCGGCCTTTTTAATGGTCACATATTCCTGTGCGACGGTGACTATTGAGATGTGTTCTTTTATATATGTAAATAAATTCATTTAGTATACGGTTTAATTTTAACACTGATTGTTAAGTATAAGCTTAACAAGCCTACACCTAAAAGACAAAGGGCTATAAGTTGGCTTGATGAAAACATGTCTACAGCTAAGTCTGTTTCATAATGTTCTGCTCGTAGAAAATCGTTGAAGAATCGCTCTATCGATGAACCAATTAGATATAAAGAGAATAGTTGGCCGGGTTTTTTAAAAAATGGTCTCAATACAAATCTGATAATAATAAATAATATAAATAGACTGACGGTGCTATAAAGTTGCGTTGGATGGCATGGAATGTTTAACGCTGCAATTGAATCTGGGTGTGTGTATGTAACTGCCCACGGTATATGAGATGGGCATCCATAGCAGCAACCAGCAAAAAAGCATCCAATGCGTGAAACTGATTGAAGTAATGGAGCATAGATTCCTGCGAGATCGAGTACTGGCAAAATTTTGATTTTTTTTCGCTGAAGATAAAGTGGAAGTGTAAGTGTAATTGCAATTACTGAGCCAAAAAGCGAATATCCTGGTTCCCAAAATGCCATCACATCATAGAGTGAAGTATATTTATCAAACTCTTGAATAATACTTAAAATGCGGCCACCAATAATTCCAATAATAAGACAGAAAAAAACAATATTTATTAGTTGTCCAGGTTTAAGATATTTTTTAGCAAGCCGGTCACTACCTGCAGCCCACATAAAAAGTAACAAGCCAATAGCAATCCAAAAACCATACATATTGAAATAGAACGGACCAATATGAAAAAGATAGGGGATCATGATAATTCCTTCCAGGTTAGACCTGTTTTAGGTGTGGACCTGTTTTTTTAAATTCACTTTTTTGTAGTTTATATGAAAACCAATTAAATTTATAATTTTTTATTAAACTTAGGGTGCAATTAAAGGGGCTAGTTTTTTTTAATTTGGATAAGACTTGAAATGTCACTAACGCGTTCATTATGCCTTGCCCGCCACTTTGGTACGCTATCGCTACTTCCGTCTTCGCTAAAAGCTACGAACGGACACGGCAGGATAAACTTTAGGTGCGAACTCGATCACTTCTTTTTGTTTTTTTAACAAATAACCAATTATTCTCCAATTTTCACTTACATTTTTTTTAGATATCTTATTATAGATCAATTTTTATTATATTTATTTTGAGTTCGC
>CAZJVC010000053.1:0-6305 GCA_964549515.1 uncultured Pseudomonadota bacterium
TCTTTATTTAACGTATTTTTTCTTTATACTCAGTCTTATTGCTTAGAAGGAGGCTTATAAAGAATGCATACCCTGCGAGCTGAGCGCGCTACGAAAGTTTATGCGCAAGAATCAGTAACAAATGAAGTTTTGAAGGATATTTCGTATACTTTCTTATCAGACAGTTCATATGCCATTACAGGTGTTTCCGGAACGGGTAAATCAACTCTTATACATATTTTGGCGAGTATTGATAAACCGACCTCGGGACTTGTTTTTTATGATGACATAAATCTTAATACCATGTTTGCCAAAGAACATAATGCTTTTTTGAATAAAGCTGTTGGTCTTGTTTTTCAGGATCCGCATCTTATAAAAGAGCTGTCAGTTGTTGAAAATGTTATGCTAAAGGGGTTAGTTGTTGGTCAATCGTATGATGAGGCAAAAAAAGAAGCATTATCTTTGCTTAACATGATTGGTTTGGATAGGAAGGCGAATGATCATCCGTTGTCATTATCAGGCGGTCAGCAACAGCGTGTTGCAGTTTTGCGGGCATTGTTTAATAAACCGGTATTTTTGTTGGCAGATGAGCCAACAGGTAGTCTTGATGCAGAAAGTGCAAAATTAATAATCGATTTATTAGTTGAAGCAAAAAAAAATGGAACGGGGTTGATTATTTGTTCACATGATCCATATGTAGCAGAAGCAGCGGAGACGCAATTAGTATTGAAGCACGGTACATTAGTTGAATTATCATAACGAAAGCTAATTATGGCATCAGTAAAACGTTCTATTATCAAGAAAACGTTAGAATTTGGTATTCCAACATTGTTAAGTAGAATGCTTGGAATGTTGCGAGAGATTGTTCAAGGTCGATTGCTTGGTGTTGGTTTTGAAGCACAAGCGTTTATTGTTGCGTTTAAGATCCCTAGTTCGTTACGCAAGATTTTTGCTGAGGGTGCGTTGGCTGGTGCGTTGGTTCCAACAATTGTGAGTATTTTAAAAACTGATGGAAAAAAGAGCGTGAATGATCTCATGACGATTTCATTCATTGTATTTGAAGGAGTATTATTCTTTATTTGCTTAGGAATTTTTTCATACCCTGCTACCGTTATTAAATGTATAGCATGGGGTTTTTCAGCAGAGCAAGTTGCTTTTGCTGTTCCATATTTACGTATCTTAATCTCGTTTATTTTATTTATTTCAAGTTCAGCATTACTTGGTGGTGCGCTTCAGTCTGTGTACCATTTTCTTGTGCCTGCATTTTTTCCGGTGGTTTTAAACCTCTTTTATTTGGCAGGGTTATATATTTGTAAGTGGTACGGTGTTTCATTAAATTACCTATGTTATTCTGTTGTTTTAGGAAGTTTTGTTGTTTTCCTAATGCATCTTTTTATGTATTTTCGATACCATTTTTCGTTTGGTACAATTAATCGAAAATCGTGCCAGAATTTTAAAAAATTAATCTATAAATTTATTCCTTCAATGCTTGGTATGAGCGTTGTAGAGATTAATCTTTTTCTTGACTCGACATTAGCATCATTTTTTGGTGCAGGATATGTGCTTTTGTATCTTGGCTCGCGTTTTATGGGAATTCCTCTGGGAGTGTTTTCGGTAGCTTTTTCTTCTACCTTATTACCTCATTTTAGCCGTGTTGCCATGTATGCGCCCAAGAGGCTGAGTTTTTATTTATTAGAGGCAGCAAAATTGGTGTTTTGGGTTACTGTACCGTCTGCGATTTTGATGAGCATGTTTGCGCGTGAAATTTATTTGACGTTGCTTGTTTCTGGTAATAGTAAGTTTTCAGCTTCGTATGTTCCTGAGGCTGCCAATATTTTAGTTGCATTTTTATTTGGGCTCTTTTTCTTTTCGATTAATAAGATTTTGCTTAATGTGTATTATTCGTTTCATGACACGCGCATACCAACGGTGACCTCAATTGTTTCTGCTGTTTTTAATTTTGGTGCTAATTTGTTGTTGATGCAGTATTTTAGGTCGGTTGGTATTGCTTTAGCTACGACATTTGCCGGTATTTTACAAACCATTCTTTTGCTTTATTATTTGCAAAAAAAATATAACTTTAATCTGCATTTTGATTATTTTGTTCAGTTTGCGTGGCGCTATATTATGCAGCTTCTGTGTGTGGTTCCTGTAGTCTATGGAATTCATAAATTATTTTACTGGTACATTAGTTCGTTTACATGTTGTTCTAATTTTTTGTTGAAAGGCGCCGGTTTTTGGGTTTGGACAGCTCCTCTTATGGCTCTTGTTTTTGTTGTACTTTACTTTACGCGTACATGGTTTGGCTTGCGTATGCATTTTTTGGATTGAAATGCGTTTGCGAATCATTTAAAAATGCTATACCTTTTTTTTATATCATTTGTATGCATCATATTTCCGTCCGCACCCCACGAGACGCTCATTTGCATGAGCTCCTCCAGCCGTCGCCAACCTGTGCGGCGTAGCTTTAGCGAAGACGTAGGCTATGGCGGGCACAGCAGGGCGAACGGTGGGTGGCGAAAATCAAAAAACCGTTCGTGGTGAGGTGCGAGCTATGCGAGCCTCGTACCATACGAACACAATGTTAAAGACTCGTCTGTATGGAAAGGTGTAATGAATAAAGATCGTGTAATACTTATTGCTTCGCTTTGTTTTTTTTCTGTTGTTTCAGCATTAGTTTATTTTTATGCACCAGATGTGACAGCACATTTTGAAGGTGATTCGGTCCGCTATGATATGATAGCGCGTAATATAACTTTTTTGCCTGAAATGCCACTAGAGGTTTTGGGATATCCATTTTTTCTGGGGGTTTTTTATAAACTCTTCAATAATTCAATTGGTATCATTGTTTTTCTACAGTTTTTACTTAGTATCATATGCTTGTTTTTATTTCGACGTATTAGCTTTCGTTTGGGTGGTAATGCTGCGCGTAATTGGATAACAATATTGTGGGCGCTTAATAGTGGTTTTTTGATATATACACAGTTGTTATTGCTCGAGATATTTCTTGCTTTTTGGTTATTGCTCTTTATCGAGCGAGTTGTTACTTATTATTTTGAACGACGAATGATCTTTTTAGTTCAAGCAGCATTTGTACTCGGTATCTCTATTTTATTTAGACCTGCAGCGTTATTCTACGCACTATTTTTTGCTATGTTTCTTTTATTTATAAAAGATCAATCATTTTCAAGGCGAATTGGTTCATTTATTTTGTTTATCGTTGCTTTTTATTGTCCTATTATTTTCTACATGTTTTTTAATTTTATTATCTTTGGCAGGTTTGTTGTGTGTCCTGTGATGAATGTTAATCTGTTTTTGATTTATTATCCAAAGATTGAGCTAGCATTTGGTCAGATGGGTATTGTATCGAATTCATTAATGGCTTCAATTAAGCAGGATATTACTTCTGAATCGATTACATTTAAGACGCAATTGAATTTATTGAAACTTATGTTTTCTTATCCATTTATTACAATAAAGATTTGGATTATTAATATGATCAAATCATTTATTGGGCTTTATCTTACGCAATGGAAGTTGTATTTTGAATTAGGTGACCAGGCGACATCTTTTTTCACATTTCCAGGTTCATTTTTAGAAAAAATGCATGGTTATATTATTACCGGTACAAATTTGAAATGGCTGCATATCTTTGGTTGGCTTGAAGTCATATATTTAATAATTGAATACATAGCAGCTTTTGTTGGATTGGCCTATTTTGTGTTAAAGCGATATGCATGGCTTTCGTTTTTTGCTTTTTCGTTTATTTTTTATTTTGCGTTTATTACTGGTCCAGATGGAAGTGGTCGTTTTCGCATGATGTTTGAGCCATGGTTGTTGATTATAGCGGCTCTCGGGCTAGCGTTTATTTTTAGTAAAAATAAGAAGAAGGTTTTTGGATGAAACAAAAGACAGCAGTTATCATTGGGGCAGGGCCGGCAGGTTTGACAGCAGCCTATGAACTATTGACCCGAACAAATATTAAACCGATAATATTGGAAAAAAGCACTTACATGGGCGGTATTTCTCGTACGGTAAATTACAAAGGAAACCGTATTGATATTGGTGGACATCGTTTTTTTTCTAAGTCCGATCGTGTTATGAAATGGTGGCAAGATATTATGCCGACTGAAAATGAAGTTGATCTCGCCCGTATGGATTCGACAGGCTCACCACGATCCTTCGATACAATCTACCTTCGCCAAGGTCTCGGTAGATCACTCAGGACGAGCGGGGCTTTTATTTTTTCCGTTCACCCTGAGCGGGAGTCGAAGGGTAGTGATACCATCATGCTTGTCCGCAATCGTGTTTCGCGTATTTTGTTTATGCGCACATTTTTTGATTATCCAATTACCTTAAGTGTAAAGTTACTGCAGCGTTTAGGATTGGTTCGGTCCTTTAAAATTGGGGTTACCTATTTTTGGCGTTTGCTTTTTCCATTTAAAACAGTAGAAAATTTAGAGCAGTTTTATATCAACCATTTTGGTGATGAACTGTATAAAACATTTTTTAAAGGTTATACAAAAAAAGTATGGGGCGTTGAGTGTAAGGAGCTCAGTGCAGATTGGGGTGCGCAACGGGTGAAAGGTGTATCAGTATTAAAGACAGTGCTAGATTCATTAACACGTGTTTTTAGAAAAAAAACAATAGATCAAAAAAATGTTGAAACGTCGCTGATTACTTCTTTTTTATATCCTAAGTTTGGTCCTGGGCAGATGTGGGAAACGGTTGCACAAAAAGTTCAAGAACTTGGTGGAGAGATTTATACAAGTCGAGAAGTTGTTGCGCTTGCCACTGAAAATAAAAATATAACAACCGTTCAGGTAAAAACATTATCAGGTAAAACAGAAACGGTTGAAGCCGATTATGTTATTTCAACGATGCCGATTAAAGATTTAGTACATGGATTGCAAGTGGAAGTGCCAACGAGAGTCAAAGAGTTAGCGTCAACGTTACCGTACAGAGATTTTTTAACAGTTGGCTTGTTGATAAACAAAAAGATTGATTTGAAAGATAACTGGATTTATATCCAGGAGCCGGATGTAAAGATGGGCCGCATACAAATATTTAATAACTGGAGCCCGAACATGGTCAGTGATCCAGATTTAACTTGGATTGGGCTTGAATATTTTTGTAATGAGGGTGATGAACTGTGGTCAAAGTCTGATGATGAGATGCGGGCATTTGCCATTGATGAACTAGAAAAAATTAATTTTATAAAAAAAGAGGATGTTATTGATGGTGTTGTCATTAAAATGGAAAAAACGTATCCAGGTTACTGGGGATCGTATGAGCATTTTGATGAAATTCGGGAATATATAGATCAGTTTAAAAATTTATTTTTAATCGGACGCAACGGTATGCATAGATACAACAACCAAGATCACTCAATGCTCGCTGCAATGAAAGCTGTGGATTTAATTGCAGAAGAATCAGATGTAAAAGCGCCAATTTGGCATGTTAATGCCGAAAAGGAATATCATGAAAGCAAGTAAACTATTTTCTTTTAACCAAGGTAATGTTTGAGCCATTTTTTAGCAGCTTCAGTAACCTGTTCCAGCGCTCCAGATTCTCTGAACAAATGTGTTGCATTGGGGATAATAATTAATTTTTTTTCAGTATTAATTTTTTCCAGTGTTTTTTCATTCATTTGGATAATTTCTGTATCAAGTTCGCCGGCGATGCATAAAACTGGTGTTTTTATTTTTTCTGCATAATCATCCGCAAGGTCTGTGCGCCCGCCACGAGAAACAACAGCATGAATAAGGTTCTGAAGCTCTGCAGCGCCGATTAAGGCAGCTGCGGCTCCAGTACTTGAACCGAAGTAGCCAATTTTTAGTTTACCCATTTTTGGTTGTTTCTTTATCCAATGTGTAACTGTTATAAGTCGTTGTGTTAATAACGGAATGTCAAAACGTAAATGTTGTGTTTGTTGATCGACGACTTCTTCTTCCTGTGTTAACAAATCGAAAAGCAGTGTTGCAAGGCCAGCTTTGTTGAGTTCTTGTGCAACAAAGTTATTTCGTGGACTAAAACGACTACTGCCACTGCCGTGTACGAAGGCTACGATGCCAAGAGCATTTTTCGGGACGGTTAAATTGCCATAGAGTGTAATGTCGTTAACAGGGATTTCAATCTCAGTTTTCACTTACGTTTTCTCCTCACTTTTTGGTAGCATATCACATGAATAGGAATTTTGTAGGGGATTTCTGTGAAGAATATCAATTATGATCTTGTTAAGCTGTTGCAAAGTAAGTTGGATAATTGTTGGCGTCTAGAAAATTTCTATTGCAAGGATGCTGAAGATGCAGGCGGTGCAAGTCTTA
>CAZJVC010000054.1:0-6110 GCA_964549515.1 uncultured Pseudomonadota bacterium
ATTGGACTTAATGATATAGCAACCTTCTCTAAGCCCCACACGCGCCTTCCAATGCTTGGAAGGCAGCTTCATAAAAATCTTTAATCCTGCCAGGTCAAATTCCTCGAGGTTTGCCTCGATTTCAGTGATAACCTTTTCCGCTCATATGGATTCGATCCCTCGACAGGCTCGGGACAGGCCCCTTCGATTTACCTTTAGTCCTGAGCGAGCAGTGCGAGACGAAGGGTCACCATGAGCGATTTTTTTTCGTTCATCCTGAGCATGTCGAAGGATCGTGGTAGTACTGAGATTGACGAAGTATCGAACCATTCGAGCATTATACCTTGTAGCTTACTGCAACGTTCTTTAATTACACACATATTTGTGTGAAACTTAAAGAGGGTCGCTATACCTGATTTTTTCCCCATTTTTTTCTGCCATGTTTTTTCTCCATTCATTCTGTTTTTTTGCTTATACTAAACTCTTTCTTCTTTCATCCTCAACTTCCTTCTCTTTCATCCTCAACTTCCTTCTCTTTCATCCTGAGCGGGAGTCGAAGGATCATCCTGACATGTCCATAGACAGTGTCCGGCATAGCTTTTTTAGTGAAGTCGGATTGACGACGGCTGAAAATGATTTTGCATTAACAGAATTATATCGAAAGACAAATGCGAGCAGTTTTAAATATTCTTCACGGAACTTTCAAAAGATAAAACCTATGGTTTTTTTTCAAACTTATTAGGCTTACCATCCAAAACATCTTGAATAGCAGCCACTCGCGCACACTTTACGCCCGCACGAACACAACGGTTTTCTTCATCCTCCAGAAGTTTTTGCAACCCAGAACTCCATCTACGTCCAGGAGTCTTCATAAGAATTGCCTTTGCATAGACCATAGCATAATGAAACCTATATTCCGGAGTATAAACATCCCGTTTCTTCTCCATAGCAAAAACTGACGCGGAAAATAAAAATGCGAAGCAAATTTTTTTCACTTTGTATCCTTTTGAATAAATATTTTTAAACAATTTTAACCTGTTCAACCTAGTCGTTCAAATCAAAGCTTGTTAGATCAAGATTTTATATTTAGAGATATATCCTACTTAGCAACACTTACTTTTGCAGGACGGATAACTTTGTCGTTAAAGAGATATCCTTTTTGAAAGACTTCAACAATATCATCTGTTTTATGTTCAGGTGAAGCCAACTGTGCTATCGCTTCATGAACCTCTGGGTCAAAAACCGTTGAACAATCAATCTCACGAACACCTTTATCGTACAAAAACTTATAAAGTTGTTTACCAATTAATTCAAAGCCCTCCAACCACGCATTAAATTTCTCATCATGCTCATCTTTTTCATGTTCGGCTAATGCACGGTCAAAATCATCTAAAACAGACAGTAGGCCAAGAATTAATTCTGCTTGAGAATCGCGCGACCATTGCATACGTTCTTTAACAATACGATTGCGGAAATTTTGTAAATCCGCGTTCACACGCATGTATTGTGCTTTTATATTTTGAAGCTCTTCTTGACAAACATTAAGCTCAGTCTGAACTGCATCATTACTCGTCTGTTGCGTATCATCAACTTGTTCATCATCAATTTTATTGGTAGTATCATTTACGTTATTAACCATAGAAAACCTTTAACAATTATCGCTTACAATGCCTACTTTAAGTATATCATAGGCACCTATGACCGACAAGAACCAAATACTACTAGAAAGAAAAAAATGATCAGAAAGTTAACACTTTTTATTCTGTTAGGTGTATACCAAATTCACACGATAAATTATTATCCGTTTTTTTATCGAACAAAGCCTTTTACCGATGAACCACGTTTTTCTAAAGACGGATTAACCAGCTTTCACCCATTTGTACGCGGTGGCCATGCAACCTGCGGTTATGACGGATGCAAAAACCATGTCAATCCCCTAGCTATCTATGGATGCGAAAATATATATGCATTAGCAAAAGGGGTCCCGGCCTCTACGCTAAATTGCAATCCAGATGGTTTTATTAATACCCTATGGGAAGAAACCCCCGCACAATGCAATTTTGGCAAAGTCAAAGTCAATGGCAAAATGGGAATGTCTGAACTCTTTTTACCGTTAACGCAAAACTTAAAGCATGGTTTTTTTGTCAGTTTAACAATTCCTATTCAACATGTAGGAATCAGCAACGTTACCTTCTGCGATCAAACAACACAAGCAAGTACCGGTTCAGAAATTAATTACATTCAATGGCAAGCATTCATAAATGAGCTCTATCAAAATTTAGCACCCTATGGAACATTCGCCGGCAATACCAGCACATCAGGATTGGGTGATGTGCAATTATATGGTGGATGGACGTACAATTATGAAGAAACAAAACATCTCGATTTTATAGACTTTACCATCGCATTAGGCCTCAACTTACCGACAGGATCCCCATCGAAAGCATGCCTACCTTGGCAATTGCCACTTGGTTATGATAATCATCTCGGGATTCCTATTTTTGGCACAATTTCATTTGGTATTTTTGATTGGCTTACCCTTGGCTTACAAAGCGGCGCTATCTGGTTTAAAGATCGAACACGTATCATGCCACTTAAGACAGCTGCTGAACAAAGTGGCTGGATACGCCTCGCGCATGATTATGCAAATGTTAACAAAGGAACAATTTGGCATGTTGATGGTTACGTAAAGGCTGACCATTTAGTCGGCGGCTTTTCATTTATCTTTGGTTTTTCACATGATCATGCAAATCAAACCTGTGTAAAACCATGTAATACCTATTTATATAATGCAACCATCGTAAACAGTGAAGAACGCTATTTGCCATGGACAATGACGTCGTTCCATTTCGTCCTTGATTACGATTTCGCAAACTTTAAACATCCAAACGCCCCACGACTAGGATTTACGATTGATAAATCTATGACAGGAGAGCGTTCCTTTGACACTGCAATATTTGGCTCCTATATTGGCATCGACATAGAATGGCGATTTTAAAAAAAACAAAACCTGAAAAGAGCCCGATCATTCGATACTTTCTTTGCCAACCATCAACAACTTCGTAGCAAGAATGGTTCGACTCCCGCTCACCATGAACGAAGAAAAAAAACACTTACCACCAGCGGGAAAAAGAATTGCTCACCATTACCAAGGCCAAGTCCAAAACATTTACCAAGGCCAAGTCCAAAACATTCATCCTGAGCGGGAGTCGAAGGATAAGCTCAGGATAAACTGTGTATCTGGATATAAACGAAAATGTGCCACAATGAACACAAAGCGAGCCTCTAAGAATTTAACCCAACCTTAAAAGGGCAAATCATCTTGAAATGGTGGATTATCTTTCAAATCAACTTCACCGGAATTTGGTACAAAGTCAGAAAACGTTTCTTCTTTTTTCTTAGCAGCTTTTGGCTTTGTTTCTTCTGTTTTCGCTGTCTCAAAAGTTGCTTTTGCTTGTTGTTTTCCGGCAAGCTCTTCTACCTGCTTTAAAATGTCTTCTTGCGCTTTTGTTCGTTGCTCATTGTTATCACTCAACAAGTCGTCATTTTGCATTGATGAAGGCATAAACACGACACGATCAGCAACAATGCAATGCTTACTACGATTTCTGCCTTCTGAATCTTGCCATGAATCAAGCTTCAAGCGCCCTTCAACTAAAACTGGACGCCCTTTTGAAAGATACTGATTAGAACTTTCAGCTTGCGCTCCCCATACATCAACATCAACAAAACAAACTTCCGACATCATTTCACCACTTTGTCGATTTTTAAATTGACGATTTGCGGCAATTCCTAAACGACAGACCGATTGCCCCGATGGCAACTGCTTAAGCTCTGGATCCCTCGTTAAATTACCCATCATGATGATACGATTGAAGCCGGCCATAATATATCCCTTAAACTATTTTTTAAATTGAACAATTTTTATTAGCATACCAAAAAAAAACGCCTTTTCATACACCGCAACCCATTGAAAAAAGAATTTTAACAGATTAACTCTTTCAACTTTTTCCTAAGATTGTTGTCCCAGCAAAGCTTTTCACAATCGAGCTCTTTATGAATAACTTGGAGTCCTTCAATAACTTTTTGAAGTTCCTTTTTTACCTTGATGCTCCATTTTTTGTCATGAGAAACAATTTCGCGAACAGTATCCAATAATTCTTCTTGAATGTCCGCAATTATTTCCAAGCATTTACCGTCAGATTCAACAACTTTTTTTTCGCGTACCTTCTGCGCACATACCCGTAACGATATGCGTGAATCATCCAACAATGTTTCAACACAACAAACAATTTCTTCCTGTAAAGCAGAACGACTTTTTCGTCGCACACTTACCGGCTTCTCCAAAACGAATTCATTCGCTGAAACTGTTGTCACTAAAAAAAATATTAAAAAAAAACTCATGATTTTCTTTGTAATAATTGCCAGCCAACCATGCCATAAAAAAGAATTGATAGAACAACAAAAAGGGTTACAGCCCAAATTACCCACGCGTGCAACGGCAACGACCATACTTGCGAAGCAATCACCCATAGTGCAAATAACATCTGCATCGCCATCGCAACTTTACCAATTGCGAGCGGAGTAATCATAACGATATGTTTTCTACGCACCAAAATACCAACCAATGCTAACATCACAGTTTCTTTTACTAAAACAAGAACAAGCAACCATGTCGGCACCGAAACCGGAATAAGTAAAAAGGTAATAAAAAGAGATATGATCAATATCTTATCAGAAAGGTGATCTAACAATGCACCAATTTTTGTTGCCTGGTTAAGTTTTCGTGCCAAAAATCCATCCAAAAAATCTGTTGCAACAGCAATGAGAAGCAACCTAAAGGCAAGCTGCCAATGCTGTAAAAAAAGCGTAAAAATAATAACAGGAATAAGACACAATCGTAAAAGCGTTAATGCTATCGGCACATTAATCATTATTCAAATCTCCATGCATCCTGAGAAAAAACAGTGAACACTAATTATGAGAAATTATTTTTCAATTTTACTGCAAATCAATGCTGAACCACAACACACCCCACCGTCATAAAAAACAGCAAATTGTCCCGGTGCAATTCCTTGGTCATCTTCAGCTAAGGTTATGATGCCACCATTGTCAGTATAATGCAACTCAGCAGGCGTCATCACCGGCCCATGACGCAATTTAACATTAAATTGATTCACTTTCGGCTTTGTACCTTGCAACCAATTAAAATCTTTTACATATACAATGTTACGCTTTTTATCCGCGGCATAGTAATCTCGTGAAATTAATACCTGATTTTTTTCTGGATCTTTTGCAACCACATACCATGGCCCACCACTGAGCCCAATACCTTGCCGTTGCCCAATTGTATAAAACCAAAAACCGTTATGTTCACCAAGTTTCTTGCCCGTTTCATATTCGATGATATCACCAGTTTTTTCACCAAGATGGTAACGCACAAAGTCAGCAAACTTAATTTTTCCTAAAAAGCAGATTCCTTGACTATCTTTACGATCCTTATTTGGCAAATCATATTTGTGTGCCAATTTACGCACGTCTTCTTTAGCCAAATCACCAATTGGAAACATCACACGCTTTAATTGGTCCGGTTTCATTTGAGCCAAAAAGTAGGTTTGATCTTTTATTGCATCAGGCGACATTTTAAGAATAACTTTATCGCCTTCACGTGCAATTTGTGCATAATGGCCAGTAGCAATCTTATCAAATTCCTTGCCTACAGCATCATAAAATGCACCAAACTTTACACGAAGATTACACATCATATCTGGGTTTGGGGTACGGCCAGCCTTAACTTCTGCAATAGTGTAGGATACCACCTTATCCCAATAGGCCTGTTGCATAGATATAATCTTCAAAGGCACCTTCGCCTTTTCACATACCGCACGCACATATGACAAATCTTCCTCCCATGGACATGAGCCAAGAAAAGAAAGTTCATCTTCAAGCCAAATTTTGAGATAAAAGGCAGTCACATCATAGCCCTGCTCAACTAAACGCATAAGCGCAACAGAACTATCAACACCACCTGAAATTAACATTGCTATTTTCATAGATATACCCCTTATGCAGACTGTAGCACAAAAAGGGCTTTTTGCCCATCTTCCATATTTCAAACAGGATTATCCTGA
>CAZJVC010000055.1:0-6043 GCA_964549515.1 uncultured Pseudomonadota bacterium
TTGGTGCACTTTATCAAAGGTTTGTGCAAACAAACCTTTGCGCCTCACCCGCGCAGGGTGAAAAAAGCTTTGCTTCCATTTTCATTTTAGAAAGTTGCTAATAAATTTTCGTGTTTCTTCAACAATTATAATGCTGCTGGCGACGGTGACACATATAAGCCAATCGTTGAGTCCGATATGTTCGATTTTGAAAATGTGGCATAATGATGGGGTGTAGGTGATGGTAACTTGAAGCAGTGCGAGGAAGAGTGTAATTAAAATCAATATTTTGTTGCGGAATAAGCCAATTTTGAATATTGAATACCATTCTGAGCGACTGTTCCATCCATTGAACCATTGAAAGAGTATCATTGTAGTGAGGATCATGGTGCGAGCATAGGTGAGGCCGTATGGTAGTGAATAGAAGAAGACAAGAATGCTGCCGATGGTCATTGGCACTACACCAAAAAACATTTTTATTATCAGATGACTATCAATAATATGTTTTTTTAGCACCACATTATTTTTTAGAAGTGTTCGGTTTGGTGGTTCAAATGTGAGTCCAATATCTATAAAGCCATCAGTAACAATATTCATCCAGAGAATTTGTATTGCTACCAGTGGCAGGGGCATTCTAAAAAATAAGCAGATAGTGATGATAAGAATTTCGCTTAAGTTTGTGGTAAAGAAGTATAATATAATACGGCGTAAAGTATAAAAAACGTTACGTCCTTCGTAGATACCGTCCACGATTGAGCAAAATGAGTCGTCAAGTAATATTGCATCAGCGGCTTGTTTGGCAACTTCAGTTCCCATGATTCCCATTGCGATTCCTATATCTGCTGCGGCTAATGATGGTGCATCGTTGACCCCATCGCCGGTCATAGCAACAATATTATCAAGTTTGTGGTAGGTGTTAACGAGCTCATATTTTTCTTGCGGCACAAATCGTGCATAAACCGTAGTATTTGGTGCTTTTTGTAATTGTTCACGCTCTGACATATCAACAAACTCTTTGCCAGTAACTGTGTAGTCACCTTCGCTATAAATGGAAACTTCTTCAGCGATATGTTTGGCTGTTTCTTTGTGATCTCCGGTAACCATAGCAACTTGTACTCCAAGATTGTGTGCTTCCTCTATGCTGATTTTTACATCTTTACGAATGGCATCTTGCATGCCGAAAAAACCGGCAAATTTAATATCATTTTCAGGTGGGGCCTGAAAATGGTTTTTTATAAATTCAGGGAATTGGTGCGGCTTTTTTGGTATGCGGTCAAGTGGATATTCAATTGTAGCAATGCCGATAACTCGTAGTCCTTTTTCAAGAAGTTTTTCCATTGTTTGAAAATCTTCTTCGGTGTCATTTTTTGCATGTTTTAAAATCGTTTCTGGTGAACCGGTCATGTAACATATCATCTGACCATCATATTCGTAGCATCCAAAATTATATCGCTTTTTTTTATCAAACGGTTGCTCATATAGAGGCTTGAATCGTTGTAATACTTCTTGTTTGTCAATGCCAAGCTTTTTTGCAAAGATAGACATAGCTGCTTCAGTTTGATTTCCTTTGACGCGATATTTTTTTAAATCTTTATCATAATATAGTTGCGTTTTGTTCATTAAGGTTGAGCAGGCAAGTTTTTTGAGCAGATCTTTGTCCTGTTGATTAATTGGTTTGCCGTCATGTAGGATTTCTCCTTTTGGATCGTATCCGTGTCCTGTTATTTTGTACCATTTGCCATGTACATATGCTATGACGACCATCATTTCGTTGTGTGTTATGGTGCCAGTTTTATCGGTTAAAATGATACTCGTTCGACCTAATGCTTCAACGGCTTGTAGTCTTTTGATAAGGAATCGTTTTTTTGCCATGTTGTATGCGCCACGTACTAAGACGAGGGTAACGATAACTGGCAATCCTTCCGGAATAACGGAAACAAAAAGTGCTGTGAGCGTGATGAGAAGATCATAGAGATTCATATTTATCCAATAACCAATGCCAAAAAGTACAAAGATGAGTAAAAAGACGATTGTTATAATCCAATTCGTAATTCGCTGCATCTCTGCTTTTAGTGGAAATTCGGTTGAAATTGATTCTATCGTTTTATGAAGTTGCCCAATTTGTGTATTACTGCCTGTTGCAATAACTAGTGCACGTCCATCACCTGACATAGCGTATGTTCCTTGAAAGGCCATATTACATTGTTCATAAATTCTCTTTTTTTCTTTGAGTTGGCGGCAATCTTTATTAACCGTTGCTGATTCTCCAGTTAAAATTGATTCATCTACTTGCAAATCGTGTGCTTGAGTTAAACGTACATCGGCAGGAATGCGCATTCCTTCTTGTATGATTATAATATCGCCCGGTACCAGTTGGCTGTCAGGAATAACCGATTGGTAACCATTACGAATGACGATAGAATCTGTTTTGAGCATTTTTTGTAAACCAGAGATAATTTTTTGTGTGCGACCTTCTTGGATTGCGCCGACAATCGCATTGAAGATAACGACGAACAAGATGATGCCTGTATCGAGCCATTCTTGTAGAAAAATGGTAATGATTGCTGCGGCAAAAAGAACATAAATTAGCGGACTTTTAAATTGATGTAGAATGATAGTGAATATGCTGTCCGCTTGTGGTTCAGGAAAAGAGTTTGGCCCGTATTTTTTCAGTCGAGTTTCAATCTCTTGTGTTGTAAGGCCATCGGCAAGATTTGTATTAAATTTTTTTTCTAATTCTTTTTCAGACAATTGATAAGCTTTCATACGATCTCCGAATTTTGCTTTAGCATACTAAGGCGCAAATGAGGGATGCTAGCTTAATAGTCGAATCAGGAAATAGAACTGGATGCTTAATTGTTTGAATTAACGTAAGATTGATCTTTATCAGTTCGCCTTGCTGTGCCCGCCATAGCCTACGTCTTCGCTAAAGCTACGCCGTACAGGTTGGCGACGGCTGGAGGAGCCGATGTAGTCGGCGTCTCCCTTCGAAAATACTCAGGATAAACTCTGGGTGCGAACTCAATAACTGCCTTTAATTTTTTCCGTTCGTTATGGTACGAGGCTCGCAAAAATGCTCGCACCTCACCACGAACGGGTTTTTGATTTTTTTCTCATCCGAAGACGCGACACAGGTGGTGGTTTAAGGAAAATCATAGCAATTTTTTAGTTTTCTTACGTCGAGTTCACGTTAAATAGTAGATCTAAAGCGATTAAGATAAGCAACTTTAAGCACAATTAAAGTCCTAATTTTTTACTAAGTTCTCGTGCTTCATCTTTATTGAGTAAGTTTTTTCTTTTTTTTTGCATCTAGAATAGCTTTGATGGTTTTTTCATTAGGTATGTGAAAAGATGTAGCGCATTCAAGTGCATCTAACATAATGCTTTTCATACTTTTACCGCTTGATGCGGCGTTAGCCTTTAATTTTTTATGGTGTGCTTTGGGGATATCAAATGTTACTTTTGTCGTTTCGTTTTTCATGGGATCCTTTCGTGGCAAGTATAACACGTCTGCTGTTTAGATATATGTCAAAATTCTAGGCTCAATTGCAGCCATGCGAGCCAACGATTAAAGGCATTACAGTCAGCGCTGATATCATATGAGATTCCTGCAAAGAGACCAACAGGATGATTGTGTTCCCAGCGATAGCCGAAAGATGCAAAAAGTGAGTGAATAAATTGTGCAGGGATGCTTCCAGATTCAAGGTCAAGATCGCAGGTTGTAATTGGAATATATGTTGGGGAATAAGTAACTGAACCACCTGGAGTATAGTTGTAGTCAATAACGCTTTGTTGTGCGCCGAATGTACGTCCATCGGGTGTATTAAAGCTTCTCGTTGCGGGTTGAGGGTCACTGCTTGACCAGTTGGCCAAATAATTTGAGAAAGCAGACAATCCAATGTGGTCGATAATATTTGCTCGAAGTTCGAGCTTTTCTTTTTGGCTTGCGAATGCGTGGTAGCCAGCTTCAACTTTGAAATTGCCGCGATTGACATGAAATGTTACTGCGGCGTCAAGGTGTGCGTTTGGTGAGACACGTGCGGAAAGCGTTGAATAATTAATTAGATAATCAAGGCGGGCGAGTGCGTTGTCTACGTTTGTTGCAACTGATGGATCAGATAAATTATCATCATTGCGCCATACCCACATGTAACGACTCCATGGTCTATGTTTGAGGTCAAATGATCGTGTTTGTGTGTTTGGCGCGAGATAGCGAATTACAAAGTCTCCTGATAGGCATACAACTGTTTCGTCGGTTTTCATAATAGTCTGTGTGCCTTGAAGGCCAAGAAAGATGCCTGTATGTTGATTGTTGCCGATGGTTGGTTCAAAAAGAAAAGTTTGACAGGGCTTATTTCCTGTTGGAATATCGATACCAATGTATGGGCGCAGGCTGCGATATTCATTTTGCTGTATGCAACCAAGCCGTAATTCGAGTTGCGGTGCACCTGTTTTAGTTTGAACAAAATTAACGATTCGGCCGTATTTAAACGGGCTGCTGTTGTAACACATGCTTTGAAGAACGGATGAATAACCAAATCCGTTTGGACCTGTGCCACCACTGCTGAGTGCGCATTCGCATGGGTTTAGTTTATGTCGTTTATGAATAATAGCGGTTGAGATGTCGGCCCACATTTTATTTTCAAAAATATAACGGAATATGAATCCGCAGCCAAATGTTTCTGCTTTTGGACAGAAATTTAATCTACTTGCATATGTCATGGACGATTCAAGATCTTGAATTTCACTGCTTGTTTTGTCATAAACGGGTGCAGATACAATGCCAAGATAATTTGCATTGATATCACGCTCAAATGGTGCATTATCTTCTGCGAGAACGATGCTGCAGTTGTTGTTAGGCATAAAATATTTAGCTATTTCATTGCTATCTGTGCTTTGTCCGCCAAAGGGAACGATGCTCAGTGAACCACGGGTATCAGTATGTTGATAGATTATGCTGTCAATGGCGATTCGTTCGGTGGTTCCTGTTTCAAAATATGGTCGAAGGGAGAGATAACTTCTTCCTGTTGTTGCACGGATTGATGTCACGAAAAGTGGTAAGAGATAAAGAGTTTTTAATTTCACACTATTCCTTCTCAGAATAATCTTGAATAGGTCTCACCCAAACAAAGTTATTCTGTCTTTTTGGAAACTGTACCATTTCCCTGCATGCGCTTCAAGAAAAAAGCTCCTTTTTTTTAAGGAGCTTTTTTTTGCCAGGTGAGTGAGGTTATTAATGAGATTTTTGAAGAATTGCGGTTTCTAGTTTTTTATATTCTGCAAATAGATAATCATAACGCTGTTGAAGTTTATCGAAAGCCGCACTTTTTGTTTCTAATTGTTGGATGTGATCTGTTAGCTGATCAAATTCAAGTTTGTCGGTTTCTCGAGTTGAAGCTGTTTCTAAAGTATGAGATTGTATGCTTTTTAATAATTCTTGTGTTCGTGCATGCGAACCACGTTCTTTTTTAAGTAAATGATCTTTTGTTTTTAATTTTCTTTTTAAGCGTTCAATTTCCCGATCTTTTTTTTCATCGGTTATTAATACTTTTTGGTAAGTTTGTGTATCGATGTTTTTTTCTTTTGAAGGTAGAGAAGCGCTGGATGATGTATGAAAGGCTGTTGTTCTTTTGCTCAGAAAAATTAAGACTGTTGATTTTAAATCGAGGAGATTTTTAGGATCGTCATCACTAATTTCAAATGCGATATGATCACAAAAAGACAGGAGTTGTTTCTGATCCTGTATTTTTAATAGCGTTTTGCTTGCTTGTGCTAATGCATGTCTAGGTTTTTTTTCATACTCTTTGCAGATAGCACTCATGCTATCTGGCCACTTACTGTGCATGCCATAAAGAGGATAAATAAATATAGAAAAAACAATGATAAATAGTTTTTTCATCATGAACATCTTTTCATGGCAATTATTTTAATTAACGTATCTGAAGGAGTAAAATCATCTTTTTTGAATTCTTCTATTTCTTTTTCTAGAGGCTCAAAAAAGCTTATACCTAGTCGAATCAGGAAATTAAACTAAACTTTTTACTGTTTAACTCTAAGTGTAAAA
>CAZJVC010000056.1:0-6027 GCA_964549515.1 uncultured Pseudomonadota bacterium
TTCAGCGAGTTTGATTATTTTTTGTGCTGCATTTCTTCTTTTTATACTATTTACTTGTATTTCCATTACATTTCTCCTTGTTTTTTTCAGGATGTTCCTGTTTATCTTTAAAAGATTAAACAAAAAACAGGCTTAGTCTGTCAGGGTGAACTTAGTAAAAAGAGTTCACCCTGACACTAGGTTTGAATAAAAGTTACTCGGGTGTTTTTTCTTCATGTTCAGTACGTAGGAAAGTTGGTATGTCCAGATTTTCAACATCGATGATTTTTTCATTGATTATTTGAAATGCTGGTTCTTTTTCGATTTCGCGTGTGCTTGCCTGAATTTCAACTTCTTGTTTTTCTTCAAAGTTTTCTGACACATTTTCAGCGATTGAAGTTGGTTCACACAGCGGATTGCCATTTTCGCAGCCTGTTGCTATAACTGTAACAATAACCTCGTCGCCAATTGACTCATCGATAACCGAACCCAAAATAATATTTGCATTTTCATCAGCTTGTCCATAAATAACAGATGCTGCTTGATTAATTTCCTGAAGGCTTAAGCTTGATCCGCCGCTAATATTGAGTAGGACCCCACGAGCGCCTTTTATATACATGTTTTCGAGCAATGGTGATGAAATAGCTTCTTGTGTTGCAGTGATAGCGCGATCGACGCCTGATGCGCGTCCGGTTCCCATGACTGCTCGGCCCATATCTTTCATAATGACGCGTAGGTCTGCAAAATCTACGTTAATGTGACCTGATTTTGTGATAATATATGAGATTCCTTTTACTGATTGATAAAGGATCTCATTTACCATTTCAAAGGCTTCGACCATTGGAGTATCTTCGCCGACCATATCGAGTAATTTTTGATTTGGTACAACGATTAGCGTATCAACGTTATCATATACTTCCTTTATTGCTTTTTCCGCAATAACTTTGCGGCGCTTTCCTTCAAATGTAAATGGTTTTGTGACGACAGCGATGGTTAAGGTATTGCGTTCGCGTAGAGCTTTTGCAATAACTGGCAATGCTCCAGAACCTGTGCCGCCGCCCATTCCAGCAGCGAGAAAGACAATATCTGAGTCGCCGACTGCCTCAATAATTTTGTCAATATCTTCTTCTGCGGCACGTTTGCCGATTTCAGGATTGGCACCAGAGCCGAGTCCTTTTGTTAATTTAACACCGAGTTGGATTTTGTTTTTTACTTGTGAGGCGTTAAGTGCTTGAGCGTCTGTGTTTGTGACAATAAATTCAATGTTTGAGTTATACTCTTGTTTAAACATGCTGTTTACCGTGTTGTTGCCAGCGCCACCAACGCCGATGACCTTTAATTTGGCTGTCACATTTGTTTCGTATGCATTTGTTTCGTCAAAGGCAATCATTACTATCTCCCTTGTTAATTAGAAGAAATCAGAGACCCATGATTTCATTCTGAACATTAAACGTGAAACGGTTGAATTCTTACTTAAATCAAATGATGGCTGATTTTTTTCATTAAATGCATGAAGCAATAACCCATATCCTGTTGCATATATAGGGCTATCTAATGAATCAGGCAACATTTGTCCGGTCTTTGGAATACCAATGCGTATTGGCATTCCAAAGACATCTTCTGCAACTAGCGTTATTCCATATAGTAATGAGCCGCCACCAGTTAATACCAATCCTGTTGTCATGAGTGATTGCAATTGATAGCGATCAATTTCGTCTCTGACAAGCAATAATAATTCTTTTGCACGTGGTTTAAGAACATGAATAAGTTGTGCTTGTTGTGCCAATTTTGTTTCTGAGCCATGAATTTTTTTAACAGTAATGATTTCATCAGTTGTATCAATATTATGTTTACTTATTCCAAATTCTTTTTTGATTCGTTCAGCTTCGCCAAGAGTTGTTTGTAGCCCTATTGCAAGATCATTTGTGAAATGATTTCCGGCGACTGGAAGTACCATTGTGTGACGAATGCTTCCATTTTGATAAATCGCAAAATCGGAAGTGCCACCACCAATATCAAGAACTCCTACGCCAAGTTCACGTTCATCGTGTGATAAGACTGCTTGTGCTGACGCAAGTTGTTCAAGAATAATATCGCTAACTTTGACGCCTGCCATTTGGCAGCAACTGATAATATTTTGAATGGATGCAATTGAGCCTGTTATAATGTGAACTTGTGCTTCAAGACGTATGCCTGCCATGCCAATTGGATGCAGAATTTTGTCGTGACCATCAATCGAGAAGTATTGTGGTAATGCATGTAAAATCTGTTGCCCCTCAGGAATTGCGAGTGCTTTCGCTGTTTCAAGGACATGGGCAATGTCAGATTTTTGAACTTCGCGTTTTTTGATTGGTACGGCGCCATAAGAGTTGAATGATTTAATGTGGTTGCCAGAGACGCCAATTATTGCCGATTCAATTGTATGCCCTGAAACTAGTTCAGCTTCTTTAACCGCTGTTTTGATAGATTCGACGGTTTTGTTAATATCAATTACAATGCCTTTTCTTAGTCCGTACGATGGTGATTTGCCAACCCCTAGAATTTCTATGGAGCCGTCATTGTTTTTTCGCGCAACAAGTACGCAAATTTTTGTTGTTCCGATATCAATCGAAATAACAATGTTTTCTGAAAATACCTTAGCCATCCCTTACCTCCCCCTAGTATCATAGATGACAATTTGATCATTAAAACGCAGGTCGATTACACATTTTACTCCACGCTTTGCTGGTCGTTGTGAGCATAACTTTGTTCCGTGTTTAAGCAGTGATGATGATGGAATAAGATTATGTCGTGTGATAATTGCTGCGCCCTTTTTTGGTTTTAAGTAAATTTTATGTGGTTCATGCCAGTCGATTGTATAACGCTCGAGAATATATAGTGGAATATTTTTCATAAATATTTTGAAATGAGGGTCATGCTGAACAGTTTGTTGTGTTGTAATGTGTGGTAACGTGAATTCATGTTGATCAAAAAATGATATCGGAAAAATTGTGCCGTCATTATCGACAATGTAATCATTATTTAATTGTGCTTTGATTTTTTTACTTTTAATGGAAACAATAAGTGAATTTGAAGTTTCTTTTTTCGATATTATGTGATCGATAATTGGAAACGCTTCCTTGAATTTTTGGATCCATTGTTGCGAGTTAATAAGTGAACAATTTTGAGTGCACCAATCTTTTATTTGTTGTTGAATTTTTGGATTTATATGGTTATCACAGTGTGTGATGAGAATTGCATGCGTGAGGGCTTGGCTATAGGATATTTTGTACAGATACCATATGCCAGCAATCATGACAACAGCAGTAAGTATGCCCAGTCCCCTTATTCTCATAATGCCCCCTACAGAAACAGGATTATCCTGAATATTACTTATAATATTCCCCTGTTTTATTTCTACCTTTTTTTAGGTTAGGAAGTCAATATTACAGAAAAAAGTTAAAGTTTATTTCTAGAGTAATTTGTTTTGGGTAGCAATGAAAAACATTAAAATGCCGGCGGCGACGGATGCGTTATATGAGATATCAGACTGTTTTTGAGGAATGATAATTGCTTGGCCTTTATTCAATATATCTTTTTGTACGCCGGTGCCTTCACTGCCAATTACAAGGCAGAGTGGTTTTTTGTATGTAATGGTTGTTGCGTTTTCAGCTTTTTTGGTGAGTGCAGAAATGTACAGATTGTAGCCAGCTTTTTTTAATTCATTTACAGCAGCGGCTGTTGATGGTGGTTGATATATTTCGATGTGTTCGATGAGGCCAGCGGATGCTTTGTATGTTGAAGCATTGAGTGGCGCAGAACCTTTTTTAGGTATTACAATTCCTTGAAATCCTGTGCAATATGCTGAACGAATAATTGCGCCAAGATTGCGCGTATCTTGAATTCCGTCAAGTAGTAAAATTGCTTTTTGTTCAGGTAGTGCATGTTCAGGCGAGGCCTGTTCATGCGTGGCATGTTCATGCGTGGCATGTTCATGCGTGGCATGTTCATGCGTGGCCTGTTTTTTAGGATCAAATGGTTTTTTTCTGATTTGTAGTGGTGAGACAAGAGCAACAATTCCTTGATGATCAGTTGTATCTACAAGATTGTTTAATTCTTGTTTTTTCTTGTACACAATTCCAACAGGATATTTTGGCAAAAGATGTTGTATTTGCTTAAACGCTTTAGGCTCCGGCTTGGTTGTATAAACTTTGAAGAGTTTACGTTTTTTGGCTTTCAATAATTCGATAAGTGGATGTATGCCATAAATAAATTCTGTTGTTATCTTTTTCATATCTATAAGTATACGAATTATCAATGAATATGCAATTAAAAACCCATTGAGCTCTAGGCTTTTTGGCAGTATACTCAGTAGAAATAATCAGTACTAGTAAAGGGTATATTATGAAAAAGCAGTTATTGCTTGTGGCCCTTTTGTCACAAGGGCTTACGGCGTCAGCTCGACATCTTGATTCAGTTTTTGAAGATATAAAGCAAACAATGGATTCTTTTCAAAAGCATTTTGATGCAATAGATAAATATATGGAAGAAAGTTTTCCATCATTTCAAGAATTGAAACAATTAGACAAGTTAGATGAAGAAGAAGTTCAAAAGAAATTGGTTGAAGTTTCGTCTGATAAAGACAATGTGATTGTTAAATTGCATTTAGGTGAACTTGATGTGCAAGAAATTAATATTGAGGCTGATGGCGACACCTTGAATGGTGTCGTGCCGCTTAAAGATGGCTCAGCAAATTCAGGCGAGGCCTGTTCAGGCGAGGCCTGTTCAGGCGAGGCCTGTTTTTATGTACAAAACGGGCGTCTTTTTGGTATTTCATTTAAACATGAAATAAAAAAAGAGGCCGAGGATGCGTCTGTCAAAAAAGACATACAAGCCAAAAAAGCTGAGAAGAAACAGGATTATCCTGAGCAGGATAATCCTGCTCAGGATAATCCTGAAAAGATGCAGTACATAGAGTCATCCGAGTCAACAAAGGTTGAGTCATTGCCGGATCAAGTTGATGTATTAGAGAAAACGCAGGTCGTTTATAAGGATGGCATTTTAGAATTGTTGTTACCAAAGGTACCAGAAAAGAAGGGTATTAAACTGCATGTCAATTCATAAAAAAAGTTATTCATCGGAAGGATGCGATGGCCCAGAATGTTCAGGGCCATTTTCGAGTGATACTTGCTCAGGTGATACCTGTTTGTATACGAAGGTATTACACAAGGCTACTTGTTGGTTAGAGATTGATAAAGCTCGTTTTTTTAAGAATGTTGAATCATTAAAGAAGTTAATTGGCCCTACTGTTGCTGTTGCCGCAGTGCTCAAATCAAACGCGTATGGACATGGTTTGTGTGAAATTGGTTCATTGTGCCAAGAGCATGAATCTTTTTCTGGTTGCGCTGTTTTTTTGTTAAGTGATGCAATTAAATTGCGCAGCAGTGGCTTTAGAAAGTCTATTTTAATTTTGGGTGGTTATGATTGTGCCATTGAAGAAGCCATAAATAATGATGTTGACTGCGTGGTATACGATTGGGCTCTTGTTAACGAAATTATTGCGTGCGCACAAAAATGTAAAAAGCAGGCTCGCGTTCAAATAAAAGTTGATACTGGCCTTGCGAGACTTGGTTTTGCTCCTGAAGAGGTTCCACATGTAGCGCAGCACTTGTTAAAATCTAAATGTGTTACTATAACCGGTATGTATTCGCATTTTGCAGAATCAGATTCAGTTGATACATCCTTTACGTACAAACAGATACAAAAATTTAACAATGTATATGCGGCATTGCAAAGCATGAAGATTGAAATGTCTTGTGTTCATATAGCTAATACTGCAGCATCCTTGCGCTTTCCTGAGGCGCGCTTTTCTATGGTTCGGTGTGGCGGCGCATTATATGGCTCGTATAAGGATGAGTGTTTTTATGGTGATGCACAGGAAATTGTTCCAGACTTTTCACTGCAAACAGTGCTTACATTTAAATCGCGCATTATAGCTGTGCGTAAAATTTCGGTTGGGATGCCTGTAGGGTATGGCTGCAGTTTTAAAGCAAAGCATAGCATGTGCTT
>CAZJVC010000057.1:0-5747 GCA_964549515.1 uncultured Pseudomonadota bacterium
GACTGCTTTTTCATGTGCCTCAGCAAGCATAATTGGATAGCCATCGCCCTTAATAATTTGATCAATAATTATAGATTCAATTCTATTAAAAGCAGGATCCTTTACCAACCAACGAGGTATCTCAACACGTCCAACTTCGTGACCACCGTTCACATAAAAAAAATATGGCTTCATCTCCGAAGGATATGATTGAGTAATTGGAGCATGATTAGCAAAAATAGTAGAGCGTTCATATGGCTTTAAAACATGTGCCATTAAATCTGCATCGACTATTGTGTTATAAGTATTTTCTGTATCACAACAACGAATAATATTTATTAATTCTTTACTCTTAGGCAAGCTGATATAACTCACCAATAAAATACGATGTTCATAAAACTTTTGCAGCAATGCACAATAACGATCAAAATACAATTCTTTTAAACGCGGCTTACCCTCTAAATGCCAAAAAATAAGTGAACCATCAAAAAAAACAACCGTCCTCACCTGAGCCGGCCCCGCCTGACGAAACTTTTCGCCATACTTTTTTTCGTAATGCAATGCCATATGAAGAGCTGTTTTTAATTCAAGCTCATGACGATGACAGTCAATAATATCTGCCGAAAGTTCGTGGCCTTCACTATATCGCGCACGGTACACATATGGTTCTGAAAAAAATTCTACTGATGAATTCTGCTCAGGAGAGTCCTGTTCAGGGTAATTTTGTTTTTTGTAGTGAATATACAGCCCACCAATGTGCACTAACGCACACGGCAAACCTTCATGTCGATCGGGATAAATTTGTGAACCATCAACAGCAATAATAGGATATTCCATTTGTTCATGATTAATTTTTTTTGTTTCCTTAAATTCACCATCCCATGTTGGAACAAACAGCGATGACTGCTTGCAGTTACGCAATGCATCATCATTTTCTATTTTTTTCCATTGTTGAAGTGCAAAAGTACATTCATCATGTGATGCATGAAGAAATTCGTCTTTTAGTACATCTAATGCTTTAAAAAGTTTTTGTTGATCAAGCATAATACTTTCAAATTTTACGAAACAACTGTACCAAACCTTATATTAAAACCATAAAACAAAGACCAACACCAAAAATAACGAGCACGATACCAACAATGCGATTAACCCATACAAAGTATTCAGGCTTAATCTTTCCAGTCAACAAGCAAGTAAGCTCGCTCAACGCAACCCACCACAACATTGAGCCAAGAAAAATACCCGATACAAGCATGATGGCATCAGCATAAGAGGTGCAACCACCTAAACCAAATCCTGCAAAAATTGCCATAAACACCAATATCGTCACAGGGTTTGTAACAACCAAAAAAAATGTCGATATAAAATAAGAAAATAGCGCTCCAGCACTACCTTGAACCTCTTGAGTTATTTTTTCTGCTTTAACAAAAGATTTTATACCGAGATAGATAAGAAAAATACCGCCAACTATTTTTAATGCAATCTGATAACGCATCAACACATCTGAAACAACTGTCAATCCAAAGCCAGCAATTACACCATAACAAGCATCACCAAAAGCTGCGCCCAAACCAGTCATTATGCCTGCAACTCTACCACCCTCCAAAGCTCGCCGAATACACAAGATACCGATAGGACCAACAGGGGCAGCAATTAAAAATCCAATACCAATCGCCTTAAAAAAAACTTCAATCATATCTCTCTCCTTTTCTATCTAATAATCTTATTATACTCATTTCACACAACATTAGACTAGAACAGACTTAGTCTGAACAGAAAACATGCCGAATCTTCATTAGAAGCTTTCTTAAAAAATTATTACGAACCTCGCCGAGGTATGTTACCACCCAAATGGCTCTACGCACTGCATCCTGCCGTACCCATTCCCTTCGAAAATACTCAGGATGAACTTCGCTTTTTACCGAAGACGGGAGCAATTTGCGAAGCGAACCGTATTGAAGGACAAGAATAGTCAGGACAAACTACAACCTAAGCGTAGTCGAAGAATCCGGACATACGCGCATATCATAATGAATGCGAGGCAAACCTCGAGGAACTTAACCCGACATGATTAAAAATATAATATGGTTTATTGAATCTGACTTAATGCTTCATGCAAAACAATAAGAGGTAATTCAGCACATTGCGAACGTAAAAATCCGAGTTCAACCCCAAGCATCTGCTTCACATCTTCTAATGTAATCTTGAATACATCTACAACTGTCATTCCAATAACTTTTTCAAGTAACATCGCTGCAGAAGCTTGGCTAATCATGCACCCAGTGCCGGTAAATTTAACTTCTTTGATAATGCCATCTTCAACGATACCAGAGATCGCCAAGCTATCTCCACACGCAACATTTAAACTCTGCGAAGAAAAATTAGCATTCTTCACTTCACCAAAAAAGCGCTTATCTCGCGCATAGTTCATTAAACGTTCATTGTACAATTGTTTATTCATGATTAAGCCTTATTTATTATATAATTATAGCACAACCATTGCACAAAAAAGGCATTTATTTTAGAATAATGCAGATTTATCTCAAGGGGGCTTTATGAAAAATCGTATCAAGTTAACCACACTTCTCTTTTTATTTTCACTTAACGGCATGGCAGAAAAAAACAAAAAAAATGTGCATCCTCCAAAAGATGTCCAAAAAGAACGCCTAATGCAACTTGTCCTTTACAAACAACCTAAACCACCCATAACAAGCGCCGGAGATCGTTTTGCAGTTGTTCCCTATAGACATCCACATGAAGTTATCGGTGTGTCACGCAATTCATACGAACACGTACATTCCACTCGCGATATTACCTCAATAAGTAAACGATATGTAGATGAATATGGACAAGGAAACAGCATTTACCACAGCGATGGAAGCATAAATGACAAAAAAGAATTTCTAGAGGCTTGCGATATAGCAACAAAAGCATTAGTTGAATTTAATGGCACCCAAGAAAACATGCTAAAATCAGCTCAACGTGATTCACGGTATAGACCAATTTTTGAAACAATCGGCTCTATAAAAACAATCGCTGGCATTGCTGGTTGTATCATTGTAATTAGCCAATCAATTAAATACCTTACGCCCCAAAAACGATTCTTCTTTTCCGGAATACTTGGCCTTTTATCAGCAACCTTTATAACCAAGGTCATTACAGGCATGGGCCTCGTTCTTACATCGGCAAGAGGTGCTTACAACTGGGTATACATAAGATATCTTGAACATAAACAATCACAACTCGGCAATATCGTCAAACTTCTCAATCCCCGCCTAACAAAAGTAGAAAAAAGACTAGACAAGGATGAAAGAGAAGAAAGTCAAATAGTTTCGGCACTCCAAACTCAAATTCAACTTCTGGAAAAACGCGAAAATGAAACACGGCTTATTTTAGAAGAATCCTTTGGTGGCGTAAAAAGTGAACTCCAAGAAACACAGGAAGAAGTACAAAAATTACGAGTAACTAATTCAACATTATATAAAACACTCATGGAATCAGCCGAACGCATCCAAGAAATGAAAGGCAACGTAAAAGGGGTGCTCTTACTAGATGAAAAGCTTCAAACGTACAATCAATATATAGATGCGATTCTAGCTCAACTGTCTGAACTTGAAAGAAGAGAAAATGAACGTTACGGCATCGGGCCACAAAAAGGAAAACGGGGTTATCCCAAAAAAAAGAAAAAAAGTAAATAGTAGTGAAGTTTACAAATAGGAGGTATCAATAATGAAATTAACCCATCTACTTAGGCGAGGGCTGAACAGGTTAAACCTGTTCAGGTTGGACCTGTTCAGGTTGGACCTGTTCAGGTTAAACCTGTTCAGGTTGGACCTGTTCAAGCCAGGCTTGTTTCTTGCCTGCACATTGCTCACATTATGTAGCGCCATGGAATTGCCTGTTATCTGTGATTTTGGAGCAATTGTTGATCGAGAAAACAAAGAATTAAAAATGCGCCACACAGCAGCATGCATCATGAATCAACTAGAAGGAAAAGCTTGGCCAACAACACTCGAAAGTCTCCCATCAAAGAAAGATGCCAAAAGCTTTCTAGCTAGTTACGCACCATCAATGATATCATTAGGCTCAAAAGTTTGGACAGCATTTAAGGGAGCTGTAAAAGGTGACTTAGAAGGAGAGTTTGAAAGAAAAATCCAAAAACATCTATTTGATTTTTGGAGAAATGTACCTTCCACAGGAGCCCCATATCCATACAAAGAAAGCGAAGCCCCTGGATTATTTGCAGAATGGCAACAACCGGTACACGAAGATGGCGTAGATATATCAGAAGAATTAATTAAACGATGTGAAAAAACGGCAGATGCGAACGAAAGCCTTTCACTAGAAACCAAAATCTTTTATAAAACGATTTCCAGAGGCACTTATGATCCAGAAACCTTGGCGTTAACAAGCCGACAAATTCCAGAAACAGTTGAGGCTGTTGAAGGTAAAGACTTTATAGTTTGTGGAAACGTAAATGATCAATTATCAAGAATCGCACCCGAAAAATTCGCTGCACTTAAAAAAGCTGCTGCAACATTTTATTCTTGCCATACAGGCGAAATAAAACCACTACCAGAATTCTATCTTGCATTGTACAAGTTTCTTAAAAACAAATATCCAAATCTAGACCCACATGACTTCACATTCTGGGAAAGCGATTATTCACATGCAGAATTAACAAAACAAGCCGGTTTTAAAAGTGTTCTACTACCTAAAGAACTAGAAAAAAACGCCAAAAAATAGCCCCTTAAAATTGACAAATAACCCCCATCTGATATGCTTATTGCGTATAGAGTTGGGGGTTAAAATTTAATACTAGTCAGGTAGGTTATGAAAAGTCGTATTACACTAGCCCTTTTGGGGCTTTTTTTATTATTTGTACCATCAATCACCCGTTCTGCATTCGTTTTCTGGGATATGGAAGGAGTAACGGCCAAAGTTAACAAAAACGCAAGCTTCCGAAAAATGGGCCGTTTTGACGTTCTTTGCCAGCTTTTCCTTTTCAAAATTGGCCATCCAACGGACGATTTCAAAAAAACTATGCAAAATCTCTTATTCCAAACATTAACTCAAATGCCTGACAATCGTGATAACAATGGCTTAAATGATAATATTGTCATATATTCAAATGACGGCGTAACCCCATTGCCAGCACCTCTCACCAGATTAATGCTTGGCATTGACACCTACAAAACGGTAAAAGAACAGCTTGACTCCTGGATACAAAATGGCAATTTTCCACTCAAGGGACGAAAAAAACGCCTATTTCTCAACATGTTTGGACTTGCTTTTAATCCAGAATCACTTGTTTCAGTCTTAGAACTAAACAAAAAAATATGCCAACTTCTCAAGGAATCTGCTGATGCCGGCAATATCAACATCATTCTTTCAAATCTTGGCTCTGAAGCAGTTGAACCATTCACCAAAAAATTTGACAAAGAAATCATGCAATATATGGACGAAGCAATCTTTTCAGGAAACCTTAAAAACATGGCTAAGCCCAATACAAAAATTTATACGTATAGCAAACAATTTGCACTCCAAAAATTCCCTACGCATCTAGATAAAAGGATGTTTTTCATAGATGATCTACTACAAAATACTGAAGCTGCAGCAAAATGTGGTATCATATCAACACATCCAGATCTTGCTAGAAAAATGTTATCTGAACATGATGTCATTGCCTCTTCATAAACAATTTAAAACAGGCTTAGCCTGTTATTGACTTATGCCCCTCATCTTATAAATTAGGTGAGGGGTTTTTC
>CAZJVC010000058.1:0-5647 GCA_964549515.1 uncultured Pseudomonadota bacterium
ATTCTTCAATTGATGATTTAGTAAATCTTTTTGATGGCCATGAGCGTATTGGTGCCGTGTATACTGTGCCTCCGTATAGTTATGCTATTGGCAAACATGATGGTACATATTTTGTATTTGATTCACATACCGGAGTTGATGCTGGAGGATCACACCTTGTTCTTTTTGGTAATAAAGACGCTTTTCTTGCATATTTAAAGACAGATAAATTTAAGGGTTTTTTCTCTGCGGCTATAGTGTTGCCTTCTCAATAATTTGGGGGGGGGCGGCTATCAGCCGCCCCCCCTTTCATTTTCAGGCCAAACCTGTCTATTTCTTTTTCAATAACTGACTGAGCGCTTCACCAATTTCTTGTTTTGTTTGGCTGTACATTTCTGCGCCCCACCGGGTGAGCGTTTTTTCTCGTTTTGGTTCAACAACTAAGATTGTTGGGACGCCAATAATTTTGAATTTTTTATTAAGTTGTTCATATTCTGGCGAGTTTGCCGCATCAATTTTTACCGGAATCATTTGGTTGATGAGTGATGCAATTAATGCTTCATTTAAAACACAACGATCAATCGCTTTGCAAATCGAACAATACGGTGCACCAACGTCGACGAAAAGCAGCTTTTTAAGTTGTTCGGCTTCCTGCTTCGCTGCATCATAATTGGTACGCCATGCAATAAGATTTTGTTGTTTTTCTGGGTACCAGGTGCGAACGATGGCTTTATAATAAAAGTAAATTGTAACACCAATTGCAAGGGTGCCGATGATTAACTTAAAGTACTTTGTGAATTTTTTGTGTTCGGTAAGTGCTGTTAAAATATAATATATGCCAAAAATAAGAGCGAAACTTGCAATGAGCCAGAGCACGACGGTGATTGACATTATATTGCTTAGATAATAGAAGCAGAGTGCGATTAGTAGCAATCCAAAAAGTTTTTTAACTTCCATCATCCATAGGCCAGTTTTTGGAATAAATTTCATTGAGCTTGAAAACGTGCCAATAATTAGGAGTGGGATACTCATGCCGACACCAAACATGAAAAGTAGCGCAAAACCAAGAATTTTGCTGCCGAGCGAGGCAACAATTGTTAAAAGAAAAGCTAGTCCTGGTGATAAGCATGGTGAAGCGATGGTGCCACTTACAATACCAAAGACAAATGCCGAAATAAGTGATCCGGTAGGGCTTGCTTGTTTTCTTTGTGCAAGAAAGCGTGGCATTTTTATTTCATAAAAATCAAACATTGATAATGCAAAATAAAGTAAAATTAAAACAAGGGCGATGACAATAATCGGGTTGCTCAGCAATTTGCCAAAAAGAGATCCTGTCATTGCTGCTGTGAAGCCGAGTGTAGCAAACATGAGTGCTATGCCAAGCATATAACATGATGACAATAAGAAGTTATACAAAAGTGATTTTTTGCCTTGCGCTTGTAAAACGCCAATGGTGATAGGAATCATAGGATAAATACATGGCGTTAAACTCATCAATAATCCCAAGAGCAATGCAAGTAGAAGTTGTAACCACAAAGACGATGTTGAGGCGATTAATTTTTGTACGTAGTTACTGATTGTCCGTTTTTTTTGATGTGGCGCATCACACGTTATTGGGCTTTCAGATTTCAGGCTAGGCCTGTTTATTGTTGTGTCGTCGTTCAGTCGTGGACTGTTCAGTCGTGGACTGTTCAGGCTAGGCCTGTTTTCTGATTGTTTTTCATAGATATGTTTTTTTGCATTTTTTTTATCCTGTCCATCTAATGCAAATGTTTTAAATTCAGGGGCATCCATTTTGTTTGTAGCGTATCGGATGATAATTGTTGCATCTGGATCTTTGCTAGTTTGGTTAACTATACCTTTGATTGTGAATGATCCCTTGAAAATCTTTTTAATTTGTTTTGTTATTTTATCAACTTGTTCAGTTGGCTCTGGTATTGCTTGCCAATCTTCAATAGAAATGTTTGGGCTACTAACACTTAGATTAAGACTGTTCTCGTATACAAATTCTCCAGAAGGCGCGGTAAATTTGATCGAAAATGAACGATTCTGATTTTTGTCGGGTTGCCCTGTGTCAAAATGTAATGTTGTGGCGCTGATCGAAAAAACACTTAGCATGAGCATCATTAAATTTTTATTCATAAGATCCTTTTTGAAAAAGTCAGCATATATTTTATATGATCATATACCTTATATGAGGAAAATACCAAAAAGGGAGATTTTTTTAAGAGAGCTACAATGTTAAAGCTTTTATTGTTGTTTGCCGCGTGTTATCCTTAGTTGTAGTGCGAAGTGTTGATTTTTTATTGTTGTTTTTGTTTGAATAAAAACAAGATATATGGGGGGCTTTCTGTTGTGAAAAAATTTTTAGCTTTTATTATTTTATGTTGTGCATTTTTGAATATTTGCGCTGTTATAAATGAGAATACAACTTTTACTGAATGGCGTGATACTTGTTTTGAGCAGTTACCTGAGTTTGATCATTCGATGACGTCTGAAGAAGTTCTAGATCCTCCGGTTGTTGGTTTTGGTGAATTGCAGCGGGTTGTAAGTGGCGCATTAGAGGAAATATCACTTCAATATTATCAATCAGAGTCTTGGGTAGGTGGAGATTTTCCAAATATTGACTTACCGGTACCACCGTTTATGCAAAAAGTTATTGTTGAGCCAGAAAAAACTATTTACATTCAAGGTGACATTCACGGATCGTTGCATTCGTTGTTGCGCAATTTGGATCGCTTGAAGGATAAGGGGTATTTAAATGATGATTTTTCGTTAAACGATATCAATCTTTTTTTTCTTGGTGATTATGGTGATCGTGGGCGATATAGTGTTGAAGTATTATATACGATTGCACGGTTGAAGGATCTAAATTCTGAGAATGTGTTTTTTGTGCGTGGTAATCATGAATACCTTGGTATGGCTAATGAGTATGGTTTTAGTGATGAGTTGGCCCAGAAGTATGGTGAGTTCGGTGAAAGATTCGTAGAAGAAGAGTTGGGGGAGTTTTTTTCGTTGTTGCCGCACGGTATTTTTGTAGGTTCTGGTACCAATGATGAGACGAACTATGTATTTTTGTGTCACGGAATGCCGACTTTTGGATATAATGTTCGACCATTGCTTGAGTTAGATAATCATAAACGCGGAGTGTATTATAGTACTATTGATTTTGATAAAAAAGTTTTTGAAGAACAGATTAATACGTTTAGTGAGGATATTAAGGCTGATTTGTTGTGGGCATATGAAGGTAGAGGGCAATCTTCTGAGCAGGGAAATGAATTTAACTGGGGCGACATTAGTTCTATAATTGAGTTTAGAAGTATGCGGGGAAGCTTGGCTTTTCCGAAATTTATTATTGTTGAATTATTAAAGCTTTATAGTTTTTCGGATTCACATAATTATGTGCGGGCACTTTTTAGGGGACATCAACATGGTGAAAGTGGAAATGGATGTTTTGATTCGTATAGTTCTTGTGCTGAAGGAGATTCTGTGAGGTTGTCGTTTGGACATTGTAAAGAACAAGGTGTTGAGCGACCACTTAAAGAGAATAGTATTTTTACCTTGATATCAGCACCAGAGGGATTTGGTTTTGGGGGAGAGCGCCAAGATTATGATAGTTTTGTGCTTTTGAAAACAGCAAAGTTGTTTGATGATTGGAAAATAACACCATTTGAGTATGCTGTGCCTGCTGCCATTGATAAAGTTAGGGGGCGCCATGTCTCTAAACGAGGTGGACGATATCATTGGGGAATTAAACTTGGTGGAAAAAGAGAGCGCGATGTTGAGCCTGAGCAGGCCAGGACTGAGCAGGCGTGGACTGTTCAGTCCTGGCCTGATTTTGGTCTTTCAGATAGTCCAGCTGTATTTAAGCGGGCTAAAGAATAGGTAGCGTTGGGCATTTATGGAGGTTGCAATGATTGCTAAAAATTTTTTAATTTTTATTGTTTTGTGTTGCGTATCTTTGAGTATTCGAGCTGTTATAAATGAAAACACAACATTTAGTGAGTGGCGTGACAGCTGTTTTTCATTGTTGCCAGAATATGATCGTGGATTGAATTATGGCGAAGAATGGATGCCAAATGTTATTTTAGAAAGCGGAGAATTTAAGCGTGCACTAGATTCTGTTGTTGATGTTTATGTGCGTGATTTGTCTGATTCTTCATTGCCTGTTGATTTTTCTTTGCCTTCTTTGCCCTACGCTCAAAAGGTTGTCGTAGAGCCTGGGATGAATATTTATATTCAAGGTGATATTCATGGATCGTTGCATTCGTTGTTGCGTAATTTGGATCGTTTAAAGGATAAGGGATATTTAAATGATGATCTTTCATTGAACAATATAAATCTATTTTTTCTTGGTGATTATGGTGATCGGGGGCGGTATAGTGTTGAAGTTCTGTATACGCTTGCACGGTTGAAGGAAAAAAATCCTACAAAAGTTTTTTTTGCGCGTGGCAATCATGAAGTTGTTGATATGGCTCGGCGTCCTCATGGTTTGTATGATGAATTGAAGGTAAAGTATGCATATAAAGTAGATGCATTGTTTAATGGCGAAATTTTACATTTTTTTGATGTATTGCCGCGTGTTATTTTTTTAGGTTCCGGAACTAGTGAAGAAACAAATTACGTGATGTTGTGTCATGGTATTCCTATGATTGGTTATGATCCGCGACCATTTCTTGATTTTCATAATCATGAACAAGGTGTCTTTTATGCGCAAATGCGAGCAGATGCGCCAATTTTTAATGACCATATGGTTGCCATTGATGAGGGCTTCAAAGATGATCTGTATAGTGCGTTTGCCAAAAAGGGGGAAGCCCTTAAATTTTTAAAGTTTGTAAAGTCGGGCGAGGTGGCTGTTTTTTGGGATAGTCCTTATATTATGAATGAGTTTTGGTGGGGTGATTTGAAGCCGCAGGTTTCTTATAATCCCATGCGTTTAAGTTTGGCATTTCCTCCGAGTTTGATCAGCCCAATATTGGGGCTTTACAGTGATACTGAAAAAAACAATTACGTTAAAGCGCTTTTTCGGGGGCATCAACATGGTGACAGTGGTAATGGTGTTTTTGATCGGTATCGTGAAAGAGTTGCAGCGTCTGGGGATAAAACATTTACCTTTTTGCATTGTAAGAATCCTGGAGAAGAGCGCTTGCTCAAGTATGGTAGTATTTATACAACGATTTCAGCTCCAGAAGGTGTTGGCTGTGAAGATGAAGAAGATGATTATGATAGTTTTGTTTTGTTAAAAACAGCAGAAGAATTTGCTGATTGGCGCGTTACACCATATGAATATCAACTTCCACGTGGACGTACGACAGAGAAATCAAGTGTTTATTTTGTTGGAAGGTACGAACTTTTTGGCAGCTATGTTCAAAAAAATGAGAATTCATACACCTGGAGTTTGGAGCATGACTATGATGGGGTTGATGTTTCTGACTTGAACTTGGGTGACAGTAAGGAATTTGATGACGAGCATGATGGTGAAGATTGGCTTTATGGTGAATAACAAGATCTGGATTTTTCATTGAAATAAAGTAGTCCTAAAGTGAATTTGTATGCAATCTTTACTTTTTATGCAGTCTTCGTAAACTTAAAGAAATATAAGTTTGTTGAGGGGCTATAGCTCAGTTGGTAGAGCGCATGAATGGCATTCATGAGGTCACCGGTTCGA
>CAZJVC010000059.1:0-5415 GCA_964549515.1 uncultured Pseudomonadota bacterium
TTAACCTCAAAGGTATTAAAACCACTTAAGCGGGCAGAGTCTTCTCAGCCTGCCTCTCTATGTTTCCATAGAGTCTAGAGCACCGCATCGCTCTTTCGAGCGTCTTTCCGCTTGCTACGTTCACGCTGCACAGCCTAAGCTTGCTTGCGCCTTGTTGTCTTCGGCATTACCCGTTAAGAGTTTCAAGCCCATCAGGAAAGATTTTACAACGGCAACAATTCTACCGTTTACACCGCCAACACAGTTGATAAATCCTGCAGTTGCTGCAAGCATATCACGAGTCAGTTGATCTTCTGTCTGACGAAGTGAAACACCAAGTCGTGCTGCACATTCATTTAAAACAGGGTCTTGTGACTGCAGAGTACATTGTTCATTTAGAATGACGTGTGTGCCATACCATGAGATCTTTGCGTCCATGTCGACTGCAGTTAGTTGTTGTGCTGGGGGAGTAACCCCTGTATTTCCGAGAGGCACCATCGCTGTTGCCAATGGATTATATCTTCTCATGCGCAGTGTCGTACCACCGTTACGTGGCATGTTTTTCTTCATTGCAGGTATCTTGAATATCATATTCGGGACTTCTACCGAAAGCAGTTTAAAAGAAAAACTTTGTTGAACTGGCGCTGGAAGAATCGTTGTAGTCGTAATAGCCATAATATCTTCCTTAAGTTTAATCAGAAGCACAACGTTATATAGTTTATAAAGTTGTCCTAATGACATTCTAACCTTAAGAATGACGAGTTCTTTATACGTCGGAGATGGCGAGTCTCAATACGCCGGGGGAGGGATTAAAGGTGACGAGCCTTTGGAATACGTCAAAGTAAGTATATAAAGTATTTAGAGAGTAATGCAACTAAACCGGTGCGTAGGAGTGGGTGGGAGAAAGCGAATCGCCTACGCACCGTATCTCAGGGAGAGAGAAAGTTAACTTTGTTTCATAGCTTCAGCCATCTCATGACGAAGTTGTTGACGCAACTCATCGGTCAAACCATTAGCAAAAGCGTTAGCTTTTGAAAGAGGTGAGTCTCCTTGATGAGGAGAAATTGAAGTTAGCGGCCGTGGTTTAGCGGTATTGCGCTGTGCAAGCTCACGATCTTTTCCATACGTGTCTTCACGATAAATACCCATCTTTTTTACCATTTTATAAGCAAGTGCATGCTGTCTATAAACATCTTTAGTCGCTAAAATAGCATCAGCAAGATCAGCATCAAACTCTCTGAGCTTTGTAAGATTGTCATAATTAGCAACTTTATCAAAGTCTGGAAAATCACGCTTAATCTTCATTTCAGTAGTCGTCATCTGCGCTTTTTCTGACGATTTATCAAGCTTTGCTTCAAGGTTTTTTATCTTTTTTGCAAGTTGAAGTAAGTGTTTACCTTCAGCAAGATCATCTGGATTAAGCGACAGTTCTTCAACTTCTTCTGCAAGATTTTTCACTTCGGATTGTGGGTTTTCTGCCTGTTGTTGCAGTTGGCGTATAAGTTCGTCACGTTCACGTTCTGCTTTTTCAGAACGTTCACGTAGAATGCGCATATTATCTTCTTTTGAAGACTTTTGTTGTTGTTGTTCTGGTTGTTGTTCTGGTTGTTCTTCTGGTTGTTGTTCTGGTTGTTCTGGCTGTGGCTCTTCTACCTCTGGTTCTTCTACGGGAACTTCTTGAGGCTCTACAATTGGTTCTTCAGTTGCACCAAACTGTTCTTCAGCTTTCTTTTTCATTGCTTCTATTTGCCATTGACTTGCATGTGGAAGATTCATTTAACGATCCTTAATAAGTTTATCTGATTCTTTAACTTCACCGTTACGCTCTTTTGAAAGCGTTAAGAGTTCGCCGTCACGATCCTTTAAGATGTATCCTAAAAGCCAGCGTTCTTCTGGAACAATTTCATTAATGTTACGTAGAAAGAGTTGGCATGTATCTTTTGATGGAAGTACCCATAGAAACTCTATTTCGCTAGAGGTGCGATGGAATTGATAAACGGTCTGGTCCCATTCTGGTGTTGGGCAACTTTTTCTTACAACGAAGTAGTTGCGAAGAACACGTTCGAGAAGCCGTTCTTTTTTGGTAAGGACAACGATAAAGAAGTCGCCGTCTAAATCTTTTTTGCCACGATCTATGGCCTCGTAAATATTTTTTTCATAATCTTTGTGAACTTCATTCTGAATATCAATTGGGCTAACTGGATTATCATCTTTTTGAGTAAGCTCTTTGTGAACTTGGCCAATAGTCTTATGTTCCATCTTTCCTCCTCATACTGTTTTTGTACCATTGCATCAATTTATACAAAAATCAAAAAAAGATCCCGCTTCGCTTAAAGGGAGTAAGGATGAAAAAAGCGAAGCGGGGGAATGAGTTGGGTTTCTTCTGTGCTACTTAGATCTTTCTATATGGACAATCCTCTTTGCGTAGCTGAGATCTTTTACAGATCTTTTTTACAATCTTTTTGCCGGCTTTTACTGGCAAAACTTTTTTACTTTTTTTAGGAAATGTAACTTTCTTCTTCATCATTGACCCTTAAAGAAGTGCGCGGACTCAAAGCGGAGTCCGCGCACAAGTTTTAATTAGCGAACTAATCTTGTGTCTTGTTGAACAACACGTTCGCGAGAATATGATGATTTACGTTGCTTCTTCATATTTTCAGGAACGCCTAAAATATCCTCAAGAATACGTTGCGCTTTCTTAGATGGTCTTGGTGCACAAGGCATTTATATTCTCCAATTAATATTTTTCTGGATATTTCTGACCTTTTTTGCGACTTGCGCCACGGACATCGGCTTTCATTTGAGCGTCTATGCCTTTAATGTTGTCATTAAGATCGTAGAAATCATAATCAACACGTGGGTACTCGCGATAAATTACATTTTGTGGAAGATTTGAAGGAGCACTGCGATCTTCGCTAATCATTCCTGAATCGCTCTTTTCAGTGCTGCGGCGGCTTTTTAATCCTGCATACGCGCCTTCATAGAAACGTTTTTTCTTTGCCATATAAGGCCTTTCGATAGAAACTGTGAGCTGTATCTACTCACAAGGTTAAACATATACACCTCTAACTATCACATCCGTGTAACGTTTTCGTCCGGACTAATAGCCGAAGATGGAGATCTTTCTGCTTCACGAGCTTTCGTTATTTGTGACAAATGCACCAATTTTTCCAACTGCCCTAGATCAACATCTTCTATTTCTTTTAATGCTTTTACAAAATTAAGTAAAGCTTGCTCGCGATCTTTTTCAGCCTCAGCTGTACGTTCAACTGCAAGAGCTTTATTCTCTTGGATTCTGCTTACTCGTTCTAAGCCCAGTGAAATGTCAGCTTGTGAACGAGCGTTAGCCAGATGAACACGTGCTTCTTGCTCTTTCATGACTGATTCAGCTTGCTGCTGAGCAGCCTGTACCGATTGTTGCTGCTTCCTTACCGCATTCTCAATAATCTTTTTCTTGTTTTGAATCGTTGCTGATTCAAGAAGATCTTCATCTGAAATAGGAACTCCTGCTTCACGTAACTGTAAAAGCTGTGCAAATTGCATCTGCTTTTGCGTCGTAGTATTAAGACCATCTTCAACAGCAACGTCATATATTCCAAACGCTTTATTATAAAATTGTTTCGCAGGCTCTGCTTCAATTATTCGCTTAATTTTTCCAGGTGTAAAATTCGTCTGAATAATGCTCAACATTATTCGCCCGAGCAGTTTCTGCGAATAATCAAGCTGATCAAATAGAATCTGAAGCGTTGTGAGGCCGGCTCCTTGACGAAGCATAGAGAGAACACCGGCTTTGTCATCGGTCGCGCTACCAAGAAGTTCTTCGTTAACGCCTGATATTTCTTGTACTTCGCGTGCTAAGAGTTCAGATAGCTGAATCATCGATGGAGGTACCTGTGGGGCCACAATCTGTTGGACATCGGACATGTTTGCTTCGTCCTTAAGCGCTAGTCCTCGTCCTTGCCCCGACAAAAATACATCTTTTGGATTAACGAGCGCACTTTCTTTATAAATCCAGCCCGAATTAATCTGACTTTCAAGTATATCAAGCTCAATGATTTTACGACGGTTATATAAGTACTGCGCATCGCGCAAGCCACGCACAACCCCCTGGATCCTGTATGGGAAATAAGGCATTTGAGGATTGTAATACCCAAGTACGGGAACAAAGGGATACTGATCAATACCAAGAGGATTAGGACCATCATAAAACACTTTTCCTTGCACAACAATCGCTAGCTTAACGGTAGGGACCTCTTGCTCAACAATCGTTACCTCTGGATAAAGGCGCATAAATTCTGCAAGAGCCTCTTTATCTTCTGAACGCCACTCAAGCGTCTCTCCAGTCTGACTGTCAATGAGCATCTTCTGCGTGCGAAAGTCACGATAATAAAATTCGTCATACGTTAAAAGATTTTTATATCCATAATTATATGATTCAGGCATATATTGGAACTTAGAGTCTTTTCCTGAACCGTTAGTCATAGGAAGTTCCGCTATATCTGCTGCATCAGCAGGCAAAAGAGACATCACTTCCCGCTTTGAAAGAAAAGAACGCTTCCATAAAGCATTACAATCAGAAAGATCGGTCTTCCTGAAATAAGGATCAATTAAAAAAGAATTATATGAACAGTTATCAACACGGATCTTTCCACATACCGGGTCAGCTCGATAGTCGAGCCATACCTGCAACAGATTCATCCCCGTAACAAGAGCACCATTAAACGATGTCGAGATAGTCTCAAGGATCCCCTCTTGCTGAGTAGCCCATAAAAGAACTTTTGAAAACTGATCTGCCGTCTCTTCATCAGCATTTTCAACCGGAACAGCGATAATAGACTTACGATTTCGGCGCTGATGGCCAGAAATCATATTAACTACCCGTCTTATACGGTTAAAGTTGAACTGTTTCTGCCGATTTGCAGGAAGATTACCATAAATATCCTCCCATAAAGACTGATCACCTGACTCAAATCTGGTATCCGTGTCCGCTTCACCCCAGAATGACTGATTTATTGTAATTGCTTCAGAATAAAACGTCTCCATCCGAGATAAAATGGATTTGTCATTTTCATCATAGTACTCAGGCCCTAGTGAAGGAAAAAGCATCAGTTCCCCTTTTTAATTTTTAACGATGTTTCACTCATCATAAAATTACTACCTCCGTAGATCAAGTTTAATTACTTATACCAACACGATAGTAAAACAGCGAGCGTAATAACAAAGTAACAAAAAAGAACTACGTTCTGCCCAAAAAAATGCATAAACATGGTCAACCTTTAACTTACAACGACCACCATACATAAATTAAAAAGCATAGCAACCATCAAGCATTTTAAAGTGGCGTAAAGGTTTGCCCTAAATTTGACCGAAACGCGAACTGTTGACACTGGATGGTGACAGTCATCAACAAGTGCAAAACTTTTCGCTGTGGCGCTT
>CAZJVC010000060.1:0-5269 GCA_964549515.1 uncultured Pseudomonadota bacterium
AATTAAATTCCTACGAAATTAAATAATGTTCAATGAATGGCATTAAGTTGCCGTCAAGCACGAGATCTGGTTGTGGCGATTCGTAGTTTGTGCGATGGTCTTTGACCATTTTGTATGGATGAAGAACGTATGAACGAATCTGTGAGCCCCACTCGATCTTTTTCTTTTCGTGTTTAGCTTCTTGTTTTGTGCGAGCTTCTTCTTTTTGTTTTTGTAGAATTCGTGATTTCAGCATTTTCATTGCTGTTTCACGATTTTGAATTTGTGATCGTTGATTTTGACACTGGGCGACAGTGTTTGTTGGTAAGTGTGTGATTCGGACTGCAGATTCAGTTTTGTTTACATGTTGACCGCCTGCACCGCTTGCGCGATATGTGTCGATGCGCAAATCTTTTGGTTCAAATACTATTTCAGAGACCTTTTCATACTCTGGTATAATTGAAACGCTTGCGAATGATGTATGACGACGTTTGTTTGAGTCAAATGGTGAAATGCGCACAAGGCGATGAACGCCATGTTCAGACTTTAAAAGTCCGTAGGCATTTTTTCCTTTTATATAGAGCATGGCAGATTTGATTCCAGCTTCGTCTCCGCCTTGGTGGTCAATAACTTGCGCCGTTAACTTATTGTTCTCGCAAAAGCGTAGATACATGCGTAACAGTATGCTTGCCCAGTCTTGTGATTCTGTTCCTCCTGCGCCAGCGTTGATGCCTAAGAAGCAGTTGCTTTTGTCGTCAGGTTCGTTGAGTAATAAGGCAATTTTAAATCTTTTTAAATTGCGAACGGATGAAGCAATTTCTTGTTCAATTTTTTTTAATTCTACTTCGTCTTCACCAAAAAGATCGAGAAGTTCATTAAATTCTTTATACGTATTGATGATGGTGTTATAGGAATTACGTTGATCTTTTACTTGCTCAGACCGTTTTGAAATGTTGGCTTGATCTTTATCTTTCCAAAAATCTGGTTGATGAACGCGTTCATATAATTTTTGATATTCCTCATCAATGCCAGAATTTTTCCAGAATTTTTTGATAAGTTCAACATCAGGCTCAATGGATTTGAGTAATTCTTTTAAATCATCAATTAACATTTTTTATACTCCTAATATTATTATAACATGTTTTTGATTTAATTTGATTTGTTTGTTAACCTCTTGAAAATTAATTTTTTGGCTATTAATGAAATATGTATCTAGTAAAACAATTCTTAATTTAAGGAGAGAATTCTATGAGGTATATTCTATTTTTTTCATTATTAATTTTTCAATCTACGATGACCAATGTGTTGCGTGAACGTTTGGCTAAGGGGCCGCTTGTTTGCGCTGAAGGATATCTTTTTGAAATGGAGCGCCGCGGTTATTTGAAGGCTGGAGGCTTCGTTCCTGAGGTTATTCTAGAACATCCGGAAGTTGTTAAGCAGCTTCATTATGATTTTGTGCATGCTGGTTCAGATGTTGTACTTGCATTTACCTATTATGCTCACCGTGAAAAACTACGTCTTATTGGTAGAGAGGAGGATTTAGAAAAAATAAATCGCACTGCTCTTAGAATCGCACGAAACGTGGCGCGAGATACGAAAACCTTATTTGCAGGAAATATTTGTAATACCAATATTTATAACAATAATGATAAAAAATCTGCGGAAGAATGCTTGGCAATGTTTGATGAGCAGGTTCGTTGGGCTAAAGAAGAAGGGGCAGATTTTGTTGTTGCAGAAACATTTTCATTTTTAGGGGAAGCCTTATTGGCGTTGAACGTTATTAAGAAATATGGTTTGCCGTCTGTTGTAACGTTAGCCTTGCACAAGGATGGGATAACGCGTGATGGTTATACTCCGGAGGAAGCCTGTAAGAAATTGGAAGAAGCTGGCGTTGATGTTGTTGGTTTGAACTGTATGCGTGGTCCGGATACTATGTTACCTGCTTTGGGCAAGATTCGTAAAATATGTAAAGGGTTCATTGCTGGTCTGCCGGTTGCATATCATACAACAGAGCAAGCGCCAACATTTTTTAGTTTGACTGATCCATTGAAAAGGCATTCAGATGATGTTCGTTCGTTTCCTACTCATCTAGATCCATTTGTATGTACGCGTTATGAAATTGAACAGTTTACAAAGAAAGCATACGCGATGGGAATTCGTTATCTAGGTGTTTGCTGTGGGGCTGGGCCACATCATATTAGGGCGATGGCGAATGCATTGAATAAAAAGGTTGCTGCTTCTAAATATAATGAAGACATGTCGCAACATTACGCTTTAGGAAATAAAGAATCATTATTGAAAGAAAATAAAATATTTGTTGATAGGTTATAATTTTTAGTAATAGATTTGTTCATTGATATGAGTGAACATCAATGAACAAATCTATTATTGAATTTTGTATTTTTTTGCTTAAGATCTTTTGAAGTATTCAGGTATAGCTTTAATGAGATCTTCTGCTGCAAGTAGTGCAATTTTTGCGTGACCGTACCGTGCATGTGGGCGCCATGTTTTTTCTACGCGTTCGCGCATGCTCTTAATTTGGGGAGCAATATTTTCTGATCTTATGCATATGTATAAATCTGGTACTTGTGCGCGGATGGTACATTGATTAGGGGCGTGTGATTCGAAGTTAAGATCAATGAAGCTGCAGCGGGCGTTTTTCTCACTTATTTTGTCAATCAAATTCATAAAGAGTGGGGAATAAGTTGCCAGAGGTAGTGGCGATAATTCTCTAAGTGCCGGATTTTTTATAGAACTTCCAATGTTGTTGTACATATTCATTAAGAAGTACGATGCATGAGAGAAAGCTTTTGAATTGCCGTTGGCGGAAATTCGTACATCAATTAAGTGTTTTTTGCCATTGTTAAATTGTGCGCAATCAACGAAATCCGATAAGCGCCGCTTGCTTGTTTTGCTTGGCGTTGAGATTTTATCGGATACTTGAATGCTATCACCTTCTGAGTGAATGTTGATAATTGTTGTAAACATTGGATCTATACAGAAATATGCTGTCTCGGTTTGAATTGGGGTGCCATAAAGAATTGTTTTATCAATAATAAGATTTTGTTTCAATTCTTTTTCGTGAACCGACATATAAAGGATCAAATTTCCACCATGACTGTGTCCGTGCAGGATAAATTTAATATTATCTGTTGGGTAACGTTTGCGAAGCTCTTCACTAAGACTAACAAGAGCGAGATAAAGTGCGCGTGAATCATTCTTTCTATCTTCATCACTAAGCATACCATCCCAACCGTAGGTGTAATAGCGATTGATAGCCTTATTATTAGTAAGTTCATCATAGCCTTTAATAGCCTGAATTGCTGTTTGTCGTGCTTTTTCAATTGGTAAATTGTTTTTGTGGCATTGCATAATTGTTTCATGTGAAACTTCAACAAGTCCTTTTTTAAGCATGATTTGACTGTCGTAAAAACGAGTATCTGTGCGAGCTTTTTGAATTGCTTTCGCATACAAATGATAATTTTTGACTTTGTTTCTTATTACAGAAATTGCGCTGACAGCAGCGAGGCCTGAACAGCGTGTTCCATGAATAAATATATGGACGTTAACTTCTTGTTGTTGCATGTGACCAAGCATAAAACGAATACTTAATGCGCACAAGACACATAAGAAAATAGGAGGAAATTTTTTCATCATTAAACCTCAAGTGAAATGTTAACATTATATAAAAAAGGTAGCACTTTTAAAGGTCTTTGTCTAATGTGTGGTTTGGTTTGGCGCTGTTTTCAATATAATAATGTATACTAGGTATGGATAATATCATGGAATACAGAGCAAAGAGATTATGAATACAAAAAAAAGTGGAAAATTATTTATATTGTCAGCCCCATCTGGTGGGGGTAAGACAACATTAGCTAATAAGTTAGTCGAAGAGCTTGGCTTTGAGTACAATCTTTCGCGTGTTATTACTTATACCAGCAGACTGCCACGTTCAACTGAGACGCCTGGTGTTGATTATAATTTTCTTTCGAAAGAGGCATTTGAGGAAAAAGTTAAAGAGCAATTTTTTTTAGAGTGGAGTGGTGTGTATGGCAATTATTGTGGAACACCGTCGACTATTATAGAAGAAGTAAAAAATGGTAAATCATATATAGCTGTTGTTGATAGGGCAGGTGCGCGTTCTATTTTATCTCGCTACCAGCAAGCAGTTGCAATTTGGCTGGAACCGCCAAGTTTGGAAGTGCTTGAAGAGCGATTGCGTGCGCGAAAGACAGAAGCAGAAGAGCAGATTCAAAAAAGATTAACGCTTGCTCGACAAGAACTTGAGGAAGAAGCTTGCGTGTCATTCTATAAATATAGATTGTGCAATGACGTTCTTGAGCAGGTACAGGATGAGGCAATAGCCATTTTTTTAGCTGAATTGTTAAAGAAACAGGATTGCCCTGAATAGCATAAAATTGTTGAAAATTTTAAAATCACCAATCGGTCGATTGGGTCGATGTTTATACTGATGTTTTCATACAGCCTTTTAAATTTTTTTAAAAATTTTTCTGTAAGTAACAAAATAAATGTTGACAGCCTTGTAAAGCTCCTATAAGATATAATTACTTTCGCGATGAAATCAGCAAAAAGAACTTCCGATTCGTCGACTTGAAAGGAACTTTGAAAAAGGCTTGACAAATAGAAAAATTCAGATATTCTATTTAAAGAGTAGTAAGTAAAAAATTCTGTATATCTTTGACATACACAAAAGCTTAGTGCCCGCACTGAGTAAAAAGGTAAATTCTGTCAATTTCCGAAACAATTTTTGTAACGGAGAGTTTGATTCTGGCTCAGAATGAACGTTGGCGGCGTGCTTAACACATGCAAGTCGAGCGAGAAAGTTTCCTTCGGGAAGCGAGTAAAGCGGCGGACGGGTGAGTTACGCGTGAGAATCTGCCCTTTAGTGAAGGATACTCTCGAGAAATCGAGGTTAATACTGCATAAGTCCCTTCGGGGAGAAAGATGGCCTCTTGCTATCGCTAAAGGATGAGCTTGCGTGCTATTAGTTTGTTGGTGAGGTAATGGCCCACCAAGACGATGATGGCTAGCCGGCCTGAGAGGGTGTTCGGCCACATTGGAACTGAGACACGGTCCAGACTCCTACGGGAGGCAGCAGTGAGGAATATTGCGCAATGGGCGAAAGCCTGACGCAGCGACGCCGCGTGAAGGATGAAGGTCTTCGGATCGTAAACTTCTGTTAAGTGGGAAGAAATCCTTATCAATAAAACGGGTAAGGGATGACGGTACCATTAGAGAAAGCACCGGCTAACTTCGTGCCAGCAGCCGC
>CAZJVC010000061.1:0-5168 GCA_964549515.1 uncultured Pseudomonadota bacterium
CGCAAACTTGATCTTTATCCGTTCGCCCTGCTGTGCCCGCCATAGCCTACGTCTTTGCTAAAGCTACGCCGTACAGGTTGGCGACGGCGGGAGGAGCCGATGTAGTCGGAGTCTCCCGCCGAAAATACTCAGGATAAACTCTGGGTGCGAACTCAAAAAAAACATAATAAAAATTGATCTATAATAAGATATCTAAAAAAATGTAAGTGAAAATTGGAGGATAATTGGTTATTTGTTAAAAAAACAAAAAGAAGTGATCGAGTTCGCACCCCACGAGACGGTATCTAACGATACCTCCTCAGGGCGAACGGATATTATAGATTTGAGTTGAATAATCATGATTTTATTGAATTCGATGATTTTAACTGTTTTTCAATTTTTTAATTTTCTGATTCGACTATTACATTCATTGTATGTATCACTTTATTGTACTTTTAATAGGGCGACATGTACCGGTTGATAATAAAGGAAAAAAAGTGTTTCCGGCATTGTTTTTATGATCACAGTATGATAGATGGTCAATCATTGAATGATCCTCTAATGGGTGGAATAACCATATGACTATTCGTTTCTTTATGATTTTACAAAATATATTTTACAGATTAGGGTAGATTCAATATAACAATTTAAGGGAGATCGATGAAAAAACTTTGTTTAGCATTATTAACGGTGAGTCTTTGTTTTGCAAATCAGGTGACACTGAAAAATGATACGAATAATACTTACTTTGCAGTGTGTGGAGATACAGGTCAGTTGTTGGCGCCGGGTAAAGATTTTACCTGTTCAATGCCAGGGACCAAATGGTGGCAACGTTGGTGGAATGAATCAACATTGCTCGTCTATAGAAAGGGTACCGATAAATTTTACGAGCTATTTCACATTAGGCCTAAAGGTGAAAAAGTTACTATTTCCTTAGCAGATGTGCATCGTGAGGTAAAAAAATACCACGAAGAAAAAGATAAGAAAAATCTTCCACAGAAATCTTTTTCTGTTAAAACTTCCAATCGAGCTGTGCATAGAAAACCTGTGAAAAAATAATATTTTTTAGAGCAAATGGGTGCTTGTTCCGCCACCGCCAGCCGGTTAGGGAAATTCCAAAGGAAGAAAAGTGGTTGTTCGATCCAAAGAATAAAGCAATTGTAAATGAGTTAAAAGAGGCTTTAAAACAAAAAGCAAACATAGACTTGGGTTTTTTTAAAAAATATTTAAAGAAATAACAGTTATGTATCCTTCGACTCCCGCTCAGGATGAACGAGGAAAGGTAAATTTATTTTGTAAATATTTCAGAAATTTAAGTATATAAAACAAAAATTTAAAATAAAAACCTAAAGAAAAACTAAAAAGTTCGCTCACCCTGAGCGGGAGTCGAAGGGTCATTTTGCCGTATCCGTTTCTTCAAACTTGCTACATCCTGTCCTTCGACAGGCTCAGGATAAAATTGTATCGAAGGATCAGGATAAACTCCGGATTATTTATAAATAATCCCGGCAATTTTTTTAGAAAATTCGAGTGCATTATCAAGTGATCGTTGGAATAAATTTCTACCGATGGCAGTTCCGCATGTTCCATGATTTATTTGATTCTGTAAATCTTTCAAAAATGTTTCTTCATCAACTTTTGAGCCACCGGAAACAATGATTTTTGTGTTGCCAGCTGCTTGTGTTGCGATAGATAAATCTGCATAATCTGCCTGGCGTGGAATAGCAAGTTTAACGAAATCTGCACCAAGGGCATTGGCAACGCCCGCAGCACCGGCCAGTTGTTCTGGTGAATATGCGCGTACATGTTTTCCGCGTGGATAGATCCACAAGATTGCGATAAGTCCTTCTTGGTGTGCATTGAAAATAGTTTGTGCAGCTTCTTGTAACATCAAACTTTCATATTCGCTGCCGAGATAAATTGTGTAACCGACGCCACAAATGTTTAGTCCGCTATTTTTTTTGAATGTTGCAACATTGTGAACGGACCAGAGTTGTTCACTTAATGAGTCACGTGCTTCAGGAGGAATAATATTTGTTTTACTGTTAAGTTTTACGATGTAATTTACTTTAGGATAAGATGCACCGTAACGAGCAATTAAGCCAAGTTGTGTTGCAAATGCGCCGATGTGTTCTATGTTTGCTATGGCAAACATGTGTTTCGGGTCGGCTGATTCTGGTGATATTCCTTCACCAACAAAATCTTGATTAAGATGTTCTATTTTCTGGTCGCCGGCAAATAAAAATAGGTTGCCGGTGTCGTGGGTCATTACTCCATAATTATTTCTAAATGTGCGAGCTTTTTTTGACGGAACATCTGATGGTACAAAAATTTTCATATAAAATCCTTTTCATGCTAAGCATGTTCATGCGAGGTATGTTCATGCGGGGCATGTTTGTATTCTTTAAATCATACTCATTTAGAATGTATATAAAAATTTAAAATATGCACAGTATTTTTAAACTTGTGTACAAAATTAATATGGCTTATTGCCGCTACTTTGCTATTTATTTTATTTTTTTATAGCTTTTGGAAAAGGTTTCTTTTAATAACAAGTAGAAAAGATGGATAAAATACGAAGGTGAATCAGGATGAATAAGTATAGTTTGTTGTTATTATTTTCTACTTTTGCATTAAGAGGATTAACGGAAGGTCAACTTGATACATCATATAATCCATCGGGTGCAATTTCAGGAATAAAGACTGTAGCCGATACATCAATAGGGGCTTCGACTGCTGCAGCCTTTCGTGCTATTACACTATCCGATGGCAAGGTTGTTCACGCAGGTTATACCATTGATTCAGGAGTTAAAAAAATTGTTGTTGCGCGTTATACAAGGGATGGAGCACTCGATACGACATTCAATGCTAATGCAGCTGTTCCAGGTTTAGTGCAAACTGCTATTGGATCATATTCACTTATTGTTTTAGTGGTTGGTGTAGCGCTACAACCTGATGGCAAGATTGTGGTGGTTGGTGTTGCTGGTGATATTACTACTGCATTAAAAGGTATTATTGTTCGTTACAAGACTGATGGAACGCTCGATACGACGTTTAATGCGAGAGGGTCTCAGCCAGGAGTTGTTGAAACTTCTATTAGTGGTTTTGATTACATTGGTTTGAGTGGTATTGCAGTACAATCGGATGGAAAAATAATTATTTGTGCAGGTATTTTGCGAGATGCTACTTATAAAATTGTTGTAATGCGTTACACAGCTGCCGGAGTCATTGATACAACCTTTGGTGGTGGCAATGGTTATATTATCAAACTTGAACCATCTTGGTCAGAAGCTCTTGCTTCTTCTATTCGACTTCAATCGGATCATAAGATAGTTATTTCTGGTTACGCGAAAATTAATGGGGTTAGAATTTTATTAGTAGCTCGTTTTGCAACAAATGGTGATTATGATACGACTTTCAATTCTGTGGGATATAACACGACTGATATTGGGGCTGGAGGTAGTAGTAAGGGAACTGATCTTAGAATTCAATCTGATGGCAAAATAGTTGTTGTTGGTTATGCAGAGGTAGATGGTACAACGCAATTTGCGGTAGCACGCTATACAACGAGAGGTGTTCTTGATACGGGTAGCTTTAATGCAAGCGCTGGTTACATTACAACAAATGTCACCACAAGCGGTTCTGGTTCTCATTCTTCACGGGCATGGGGCGTTGATTTACAGGCAGATGGGAAGGTTGTTCTTGGTGGTTATAGTACGTTGAGTTATAAAAATTATTTTGCGGTAGCACGTTATACAACGAGAGGTCTTCTTGATACAACATTTAATGGTTCAGGACATCAGCCAGGAACTAATACGGTGAATTTAAGTAGTGAGAGCGGTGGAAATTTATCATTTGGTACAGTTATGCAGCCTGATGGTCGTGTGATTTTGTCTGGTTACATGGGTCTTCTTTTTCAAGGTTTTGGCCTTGCGCGTTTTGTTGGCTTACCGGTTGAGGTTCCAGCAGTTCAAGAAACTGATGCTAATAGTAAAGTTTCATTAATTGGACTTGGAACTGGTTATGTAACGAAAACAAAAGCGTTTTATGCATTGCTCCGTAAAAAATACTACGATTGGGTATAATGTAAAGTTTACAGAATGCAAAATTTGTTTTATTAGGTAGGATAGAGGTAATAAAAAGGTGTTATGGTTAAAAAAAGAAGGGATAAGAATGAATAAACTTAGTTTATTGCTTTTATTTACATGTTCGTTGAAAGCATTAACAGAGGGACAACTTGATACGAGTTTTAATCCATCCGGTTCAATTCCAGGAACGCAGACGGTGACTGATACATCACTAGGGGCTACGACAGCTGCAGCTCTTCGTGCTGTTACACAATCAGATGGTAAAATTATTCAAGTGGGTTATACAGAAGTTTCAGGAACTAAAAAAATCTCTGTTGCACGTTATACAAGGGATGGAATACTTGATACTTCGTTCAATGCAAGTGCAACTGTGCCCGGTGTAGTTCAAACAGCTATTGGATCATACTCAGGTCTTGTTCAAGCAACTGGTGTAGCACTACAATCTGATGGTAAGGTTGTAGTAGTTGGTGTTGCTGGTAATGGTCTTACTACGTTGAACGGTATTATTGTTCGTTACAAAACCGATGGAACATTAGATACAACATTTAATGCAAGTGGCTCTCAACCGGGAGTGGTTGAAACTTCTATTAGTGGTTTTGACTACGCCAGCGGTTTGAGTGGCGTTGTGATACAGTCAAATGGAAGGATCGTTATTTGTGGAGGTCTTTGGCAAGATGCTACTTATAAAATTGTTGTAATGCGTTACACAGCTGCCGGAGTCATCGATACAACCTTTGGTGGTGGCAATGGTTATATTATTAAACTGGAATCAGCTTGGTCAGCGGCTATTGCTTCTTCTCTTAGACTTCAATCGGACCAGAAGATAGTTCTTTCGGGTTACGCAACAATTGGTGGTGTTAAGAACTTCTTAGTAGCTCGTTTTGCAACAAATGGTGATTACGATACTACGTTTAACTCTGTTGGTTATGTAACTACAGATATTGGGTCAGGTAGCGATAGCGTAGGAACTGACCTTAGAATTCAATCAGATGGCAAAATAGTTATGGGTGGTTATGCAACTGTAAGTGGTACAATGCAATTTGCACTAGCACGCTATACAACGAGAGGTGTTCTTGATACGGGTAGCTTTAATGCAAGCGC
>CAZJVC010000062.1:0-5126 GCA_964549515.1 uncultured Pseudomonadota bacterium
GCTATTATATCGTTATCAGCAAATAGAGCAGTGGGTAATTTAGGCTTACTCTCTAGAATATTGAACATATTTTTGTAGGAACCATCTATCGTTGACTCTAGACAGAAGATGAGATTTTCTTTGAGCTTTAATCCTTTATTATGAATAGCCTTTTTAAATCCAGCCATTCTATGATCAAAATTGTTTATCCATACTGAGCTATGCAGATAGCCAATATCTCTATGCCCTAATTCAAAAAGATAGCATGTGGCTTTATAAGCGCCTTCCAGGTTATTGATTATTACAGTATCAAGGTTTTCACTTTCGAAATAACTATCTAATAATAGCAGTGGAATATTTAACTTTTTGAAAGGTTTGAGATCTTTTTTGGTCATTTCAGTAGCTAATAACATAATGCCGTCTGGAGATGTTCTTTCAATGATATGAAGTATTTTCATTAAGTTATCTTTGTTTTCATCCATATAGGTTACAATCAAGTTGTAGCCAAGGCTACGTGCTTCTCTATCGATTCCTTCTATTAATGCAGAAAAAAATGGTGTGTCCGATACCACAAGACCATGTTTTTTATAGATTATAAACTGTATGTTGCGATTATGGGTAAGAGCAGATTTTGAGAGTATATTATTAGTGTTATATCCCATTTGTTCGATTACTTTTAAGATCTTTCTACGCGTTTCCTCGCTAACACCAGGTTTGTTATTTAGTGCAAATGAAACAGCAGAAGGTGATATAGACAATTTTTTGGCGATATCTTTTGCTTTTAATTTCATAATTTATTTACCTTTCTTAGGGAAGCTAAAGCTAATTTAAATTTTAATAAATATATTCTATTGCATATTGAGAAAAAAATCAACTAAATTTATTATAAATATATTTAGTTGATTTTATTATTTTTTAAATACAATGTTAGTTCATTGAATATAAAAGCTTAATTATCTACAAAATATAGAAAATGTAGAAGATTTTAATCTCATAAAAAGCGATATATTAGAGTCATAAGTTCAATGTAAAATTTTATATATATATTATTATTGACATGAATTAATAAAAATGATATAAATGTAATTAATATATTTAGTAAATAACTTTATTTATTTATAAATAATAAAGTGAAAAAGATTGAATAATAATATAATATAATAACTCTTTTTATTTAGAAATATCAAGAAATGGCAACATGTTTTAATCGTTAATAAATTTGTTTCCTATACACCGTAAATAGGGGGTAAAATATGGAGTTCAAAAAAGACAAGATTAAAATCTTCATTATTGCCATATCGATTGTTGGTTTAGCAATTTTGTTGTGGTTTTATGGCTTTACCGTTGTTTCAATTCAACAAGTGGAAGAGATGAAGATCGGTGAAAAATTCGATCCAAAAGCTTTTGTAGATGGGATATGGGAGAGTAAACTCATTCCTACCATTAATGAAAAAGCGGTTGATTTATCTCTTGTGCTGGGAAAAATAAAACCTGATGATAGTGGTTTTGCCTTAATAGATAGCCTGATTCCCATTACCAACAATTATGGTCTGATCACGGTAGGTGAAGCCCATGCTTATATCGTTAAGGGACAAGGCAAGGTGGTTGATGTTAATACCAAAACCAGTATCGGAACACTCGAACTCATACTTGATGGATATACGGGTCCTATCAAGGTCAAATTTTACATAGGTCCACGGATCCCAAGCGATGAAAGTTCGGTGCGAGATGCTGTGGGCTTTATTAATTTTGGAGATTTCAAAGAGCAAACCGAGTATGGCAAAGTCGGTCTGGAAATCAACAAACGCAGCATGTTTCAAGTTAACCTTCCAACCGAAAAAGATAGCTTGCAAGGCAAAACGATTAGTTTCCATGGGGTATTTACGATCCGCACCTTTAATTTGACCAAAATCGATATGAATGAGATCAAAATCGTCCCAATCCAAATAGATATCGTGAAGGTAACACCATGATCAAATCATCCACGGTTAGTAACTTGTCTTGTCCGGATACGGGCGTGATCATGCGTACTGAAAACATTACCAAGGTGTTTCCTGGCACAGTAGCCTTGAATCAGGTGAATTACAAAATATATAAGGGAAAGATTAACGTTCTCGTTGGAGAAAACGGAGCTGGCAAGTCAACTTTAATGAAAATACTGGTTGGCAATGAGCAATATACCAAGGGGAGAGTTATCTTAGAGGGAGAAGATATCCACGTAAGGTCCCCTCAGGATGCGAGGCGCCATGGCATTAGTATCATCTACCAGGAACTTGATTTATGTCCCAACATGAGTATAGCTGAGAATATTTTCCTGGCGCGCGAGGTCGTTCATAATGGCATCATTGATAAGAAAATGCAACAACATCTTGCCCACGAGTTAATCCAGCGCTTGGAACACAAAATTAACCCAAGCACCCTGGTAGGTGACCTACGCATCGGCGCACAGCAGATTGTGGCAATTGCCAAAACACTGTCACAAAATGCACAGATTCTGGTTATGGATGAGCCTACTTCGGCTTTGAATACTGCTGAAGTCAAAGTGCTTTTCCGCCTCATTTATGAGCTTAAGTCAAAAGGAATTACCATAGTCTATATTTCACACAAATTAGATGAAATACTACAAATAGGTGATTGCATTACTGTACTGCGCGATGGGAGCATCGTAGCTGAGGAAGCTGTAAAAAATGTCGATATGCACTGGATTATTGAAAAGATGATAGGCAGAAAGTTAGAGGCATTGTTCACACATAAAGAGCGCAAGATTGGTAAAACGCTGTTTCGCGTAGAGGACATAACCTTACCCAGGGTTGGTGGAGGGTATGTTGTCAATCATGCCTCTTTCGATTTGCATAAAGGTGAAATCTTAGGCATTTATGGCTTGAAGGGCGCTGGCAGGTCCGAGATGTTCGAATGCCTTATAGGCGCCAACCCTCGAGCGACAGGTAAAATTTGGCTCGGAGATCAAGACATTGGGGGGTATACGACATTAAAACGTATTCAGGCAGGACTTGTGTTGGTGCCGGAAGACCGAAAGCGAGATGGTCTTGTGGTAACCTTATCGGTTGCTCATAACATGGTTCTATCTAGCTTGAAAAAATATCTTGACCGTTTTGGATTATTTCTAGTTAGCAATAATGAAAAGAAAGCTGTAAATGCCTCAATTAAGGAATTGTCTATTAGAGTTGCTGACCCTAAAAATCCCGTTGTATCTCTCAGTGGTGGCAACCAGCAAAAAGTAGTTGTAGCCAAGTGTTTACTCACAAACCCCAAAGTACTGATGTTGGATGAACCGACACGAGGTATCGATGTAGGCGCAAAACATGAGATCTTTGAAATTATGGAGGATTTAGCCGAGCAAGGATATGGCGTCTTGTTTGTCTCATCTGAGTTAAAGGAGATCCTGGCAATGTCAGATCGTATCCTGGTCATGTCAAAAGGTACAATTACCGGTGAATTTACAAGAGAAGAGGCAAACGAAGCAAACCTGATTGATGCATTAGTTCTTGGTAACGGGTTAAAAAATAAAAATGTAAACAATAAACAGGAGGTACATCAATAATGAGTGAAGATAAAGCTACCAAGACGAAGCAATTGCCACATATCACTAAGATAGATATCCAACAGTTGATTTTACGCGGTCGGGTGTTCCTTGCATTGATTATAGTTCTTACAGTGTTTGCATTACTCTCACCCGGATTCCTGAACATAGCTAATCTTATTATCATGTCGAAACATGTAGCAATCTTTGCGATATTGGGCATTGGTATGACGTTTGTAATCTTGTCTGCTGGAATCGATCTATCCGTAGGTTCAATTGTTGGTCTATCTGCAATGATTGCCGGTGGATTGATCAATGAGGGCATCCAGCTGCCCCAGTTTGGAGTGATTATATACCCGAATGCCTGGATGGTTATTATTATTACGCTGCTTGTAGGCATATTAATGGGTGCAATCAATGGTATAGTGATTACTCGTTTCAAAGTAGCTCCCTTCATCGCAACTCTCGGGATGTTGTACATAGCACGCGGTTTTGCCGGATTACGAAACAATGGTTACACTTTTTCTAACATAATTGGTAAATCTGAATTTGGAAACACAGGTTTTGACAAATTGGGTGCTAGTACCTTTTTGGGTCTTGACTATTCTATCTGGATTATGTTGGTCTTTGGGCTGGTAGCTTACTTCGTCACTACGCGATTACCTTTTGGCCGACATGTGTATGCGCTTGGTGGCAATCGGCGTGCCGCTGCACTCTCCGGTGTGCGTACCAATCGAACTGAAACAATTGTCTATATGATCAGTGGGTTATGCTCGGCTATGGTAGGACTGATTATCGCCTCACAATTGGTAGCTGCTCATCCGGCAACTGGTGATTCCTTTGAATTAACCGCCATTGCCGCAGTTGTTTTAGGGGGAACTTCTTTAATGGGTGGTCGCGGTAGCATCGGCGGTACAATCATTGGTGCCTTTGTCATCGGAGTACTGAGTGATGGGCTGGTTATATTAGGCTTTTCCACCTTCTTACAGAATATAATCAAAGGTATAGTGATTGTGGGAGCAGTGGTCATCGACCAGATACAGATAGGTATGCAGGAGCGCATTGCATTACAACGACAAGAATTAAAATAACGACTGGATCATTAAAGATATTTAAAGGTCTCAGGCTAAACGAAATTATAAAAATTAATATTTGCTCTCCACCATTTTAAAAAGAGGAAGAGGTAAAAAATAACTTTTAAAATTAGCTATCTATAAAGGGTTTTGGGGCTGTAGAGTAGATTAAAAGCAGGTGTCCTTGAATACTGTCAATAAGTAAGGTTTTTAAAATTACGAGAAGGACACAATATGAAAAAGAAAAAGGGGGTGATAATAAACTAAAATGTATTTAGTTTGCTTACAAGTGATTAATATAATTTTATTAAATTAAATGGAGGAACAGAAAGATGATAAAGAAAAGTTTATTAATAGTTCTTGTTGGTGTTTTGTTAGTATCTATAAGTTCACTTGGAGTATTTGCACAAGCAGGGTCGAAAACGATAGCCGTCATAGTGCCACCGGTGGAAAATCCCTTCTTTGGAACCATGCAGGTAATAGCTGCAGCCAAGGCTGAGGAGCTGGGTTACAAAACAATCAAGCTGGTCCAT
>CAZJVC010000063.1:0-5024 GCA_964549515.1 uncultured Pseudomonadota bacterium
CGCCAGCGTTTCCAAGAGATGTTGGGAACTGATAGGCACCAAAAAAATCTATGCCGCCAGTTGCGTTGCCAGCATAAACCGCACCTGATGCAGTTCCAGATGAGGCTGCTCCAATATAAACGTCACCTGACGCAGTTCCTGAGCTTGACCCTGATGCTATATAGACAATAGCTGAAGATACTCGAGAAGCAATATGTACAGACCCGGAGTTTCCCCCAGTATTGATAAAAGTGCCTCCAGCAGTCGCTGCTTCATTGATATTTACATTGTTAGTCCCACCCAGAATATATACTGAGCTACTCGTTGTGCTACCAATGCGTGTCGCTGCTCCAGCAGTGGCATTATTTATATTCACATCCCCAGTGCCAGCAGACTCTATATCAATGTCAGCATCTTTAGAATAGAGATCAATTCCTCCGCCGTTTGCAGTGGAGCCAATCGTTGTTAACCCAGTTGAAGTTCCGGTATTTATACTTGTTGCCTGGTTAATTGAATCATTTATTAATGTTGGACCATCTATATTTACAGTTGCCCCATTATTTCCAATTGTTGTCGCTAATGCACCAGTAGCATTTATAGTTGTTGCTCCACTAGCGGTAATAGTCGCACCAGAGATTAAGTTTATATTGCCAGCGGCAGTATTACCAATTGTCACTGTAGAGGTTGGATTGCCATTTGCAGCAATATACACAGACCCTGATGCAGTACCACCATTTATTGTTGTAGCACCGGTTGAGTGAATACCTATCCGCGTTTCTAGCGTACCAGCCTCATTAATCTCTACCCGTCCAAGCGCTGTAATTTTTGGTGCTGTTAAATCAATAGATTTTGCTGTCCCTGCATTCAATGATATATTACCACTTCCCGCTGCACCTACTGTTCCAATGGTTATATTATTTGATAATGCTGATTGTAGACCAATAGCACCTCCACTTGTCGTATTACCAATTGTCACTGCCCCGGAACCAGTACCATCTCCAATATGAGTTGCCCCTGTACTTGTACCTGTATTTATACTTGTTGCCTGGTTAATTGAGTCGTTTATCTTTGTAACGCCATCTATATTTGTTGCAGTCAATCCATCGGCTGCACCAATGTTAACTATTTTTGGGCCTGATCCTGGTGCGATATTTGTTCTAGACGTGCCAAAAGGTGTTGCGCCTGACCCGATGTTAATATATTTATTAGCGGCGATAAGGCCTAAATCTCCAGAGCCAATGTTAACAGTGTATGAATTCGCTGTTACAACTCCTCCAGAGCCAAGTGAAACAACCTTATTTGCACCAGAACAAACCGAATCAGCTATGTTTACCAGTGTAGTATCAGACTCATTTCCAATGAAAATCCCTCCACTTCCTCCTTTAATTTGGCAGCCGCCAGCTCCAGCCGTTGCATCAATTTCAATAGCACTATTTACAGCCTCTGATGCTGTAATCTTTACAGATCCACCAGCAGCCGAAAGTGTTAAATCTTGTCCCGCTCCAGTAACTGTAAAATTACTTGCTGTTGCAGCATCTAAAGATATCCCAGCACTTGTATCAGCTGTAATAGCTCCAGCGGCCGCATTACCAATGGCTACCGTTCCTGTTCCAGCATCAGTATTCAGATTTGTATTACCTGCCCCAGTAATATTTATATTTGTGTCGCCAGTTGCACCTAAAGTAGTGAAAACTGCACTTGATGCAGTTCCAGCCCCAATTGGCACACCTTCAATCTTTTCTGAGCCACCAATGATAAATTTAGCAGCTCCGCCTTCAGATAGAGTCCCTGTAAGGCGCCCAGCATTCAAATGGGCAACTGTAGCAGCCGTGATGTTAGATAAGTTTTCAATCTCAATACTTGTAGCTGTAATACAAATGTTACTAGCACCAACCGCAACGCTATAAATCAATGTTGCAGTACCAGCAACGTCATGAATATGGTTAGCTAAAAGATCAATATAAGCTCCAGCTATAACACCGATGACTGTTGCAGCTCCAGTCATATGAATTACATCAGCACGTATAAATATCTCTCCTGCTGTAGCCGTACCAACTAAGTAGCCAGCTTCAAGAGTGACTCGATACGTTCTCAAATATAAGTCACCTGCTATACAAGCAGTACATATACCCGTGCCAGCACTTGTAAGTCTTCCAATTATAAGTTTGGCAACATTACCAGCGCTATTAAATGTGAAACCAGTAGTTCCGGTCGCTACCGCAGCATTTCCAAACTCCCACTTATTACCAGCAGCAATCGTATGCGCACCAGCAATACTACAGTTAGGAGCAAAGATATGAACATCTACCTGGCCAGTTAAATTTTCTGTATATGTGCCTTCATCAAAACAACAGATAGATACTGGCACCGCAAGAACAACTGCAGCTGTAATAGCAGCACCAAACGTAAGTAATGCCTTTTCAATAGTTAAACCATCATTAGCATCGTTGCCATGCTTTCCAACATAAAGAATATTTATCTGGTCTACGCCAGGTGCATCAATTACAATCGATCCAGCGGCGTTAGTTATGCCTACACCTATGCCCGCTGTTAACGTCGCTAATGTTGGATTATTTCCTGTACTTCCAATTGGAATCTGACCGTCACTCGCTTCTGCAAGAACTTGGATATCACCAGCCCCATTTCCAAGCAAGAGACCATGCGATGTAAATGTACTGACACCAGTGCCGCCGTTGGCCGCAGGCAAAATTCCTGATACCCCGTTAGTAAGCTCAATCTGGTCCCAAGCTGGACTATTAGCTGCACCTGTATTAGCTATATATCTCGTTGCTGTTGCATCTTTTGTAAGACTATCAACTGTATTGGCAGCAGAACTAAACATAACGTCGCCCTGCGCTGTCGTTGCTGGATATGTTGCTGTACTCCAAGTTGGATCAGCAGCACCACTTGATTGTAAAATTTGTGTTGCGGTTCCAATAGCTAATGAATTTAAACTGCCAAGAGCATTTCCAACTGTAAGTGCATGGTTAGTGTTTCCATTAAGCGCAATTGCAACAGTTGAGCCAGCAGAAGAGGTTGCAATATTGTCGCCTCCAGCAATCGTTAATACACCTAATAATGGTGTTGCAGTATTTGCATCATCAGTTAAATAAGACGGTGCAGCTCCTGCGGTTGTTTCTAAATTCAAACTTCCCGCACCGGGAGTAAATACAATTGTTCCTCCGGCAGATGTTAGTGAACTCCATGTAGGATTTGCACCAACAGAGCCAATTAAGAGTTCTCCGTTTCCAGCAACGGCTAATGAATCTAGAGATCCACCAACATTACCAATTTGTAGCGCGTGGTCAGTCGTTCCCGAAAGATTGACTGTTACTGTTGACCCTGTTCCTGATGTGTCTATATTTAAACCACCAAGAACATTAAGTGTATCAAGCGCTGCAACAGCATTTCCTGCATCAGTAGTATAAGTAAACGCAACTGTTCCATCTGTATCTATAGTTAATGTTGAAGTTCCAGGAGTTCCTGTAACAACCAAGGGAGTCGTTCCTTCTATGGAGATATTGCCAGATGTTGGAGATATCGCGCCACCAGCATTTCCTGTCAATGTCTTAACCACGCTATTGTCATATGATATAATCTGGCTCATGTGCCACTTCCTTCACTACCAAAAACTGAAAAATAAACACTGCCAGATGTTGGAGCTGCTAGATCTTGTTTTACAAACAATGCAGTTCTTTCAGCAAGAAGGTTCTCTTCTGTGTGCGTCTTATTTGAGGATGAATCATAAACGAATTGCGTATTGGTTGGCAAAACAAAATTATCAATATCTTCGCCCCAAGAAAAAATTAACGTCACATCTGTTAAATTTTGAACTAAGAACGACCGAGCGGCTGCGCTCAGTGATGTTCCTACGCTAACATAAGCTGCTCCGATAGAACCAAAAGCGAGCGACCGCAAGGGCTCCATATAAAAACGACTTCCTCGACTCATTGCTTATCCTATTTTTAGTAACAACGTTAATCGGTAGCTTGATGATCCGAGTTGCTATCACTGTCATCAAAACTTTTAACTTCTTCTTCTTTTTTTTCTACTTCTTGTGCTTTGCCCTGTTCTTCCATCTTTTTAGAAAACTCTACGATTTCTTTAGTTACTTCAACTGACGCATCGTAACAATCTTGAAGAGGCACACCATAAGGCATACTAAATACGTAGTTTTTACCGTTTTTTTCTACTTCAACAATTATTGATGACTGTAATGCCATGTTTTTTCCTTTACATAATTACGTAGTTATTCTGTCTTATCTATACACTATCTAATTTTATCCACCAATGCTATAAAAAGGGGCCCCGAAGGGCCCTCATTTCCTTTAGATTTTAGTCCATAACCCAGATTGAGATGAGACAATTCCCGTTTAACGAGGCAGCGCCTTCGTTAGTAAGTGTTATTTCTATTGAACCTGCAAGTTGTTTAACACGGTGAATAGTCATTTGCGCATCTGCAGCGCCACCATTACTTGCCGAAACAAATACTGTGTTTGTTGTAGAAACAAACGTATTTGTAATAGTAAATACTTGATCGGCGGCGGCTGCTGTAGTTTGAGCTGAGAATGTTGATTGACTTACGCGAGCACTATTAGTAAGAGCTACACCTGCAACTGTTGCTTTTCCAACTGTAACGGTTACATTTCCATTAACAGAATTGATATCGATACCACCGGTACCCGCATCAAGAGAAATATCAGTTGCACCAACAACATTACCAACTACGATTGGTCTTTCTCCAACTGAACCAACATTAATACCAAAATCATTATCATCGTTACCAATAGAAAGAACGCCAGCAGAAGAGTTAATCTCTACAACACCATCTGCATCAATAAGCACTGTTCCAGCAGTATCAATTGCGATGTTACCAGCTGCAGCGTTACCAATTGTTACGCCACCTGTTGAAGAACCAGTATTAATAGAAGTTAAAACATCAATATCGTTATTGATAAGAGTAATACCATCAACATTAACAGTTGTAAGGCCATCAGCATTACCAACATTAACAGTTTTTGTACCTGTGCCTGTTGACACGTTGG
>CAZJVC010000064.1:0-4992 GCA_964549515.1 uncultured Pseudomonadota bacterium
ATTCATCCTGAACTTCTTTTTCATTCATCCTGAACTTCTTTTTCATTCATCCTGAACTTCTTTTTCATTCATCCTGAACTTCTTTTTCATTCATCCTGAGCGGGAGTCGAAGGATAGAGTGAAGATGTTAGTGGAAGAAAAAATGGTCTCGCCAGTGATGTTACAACCCGATGCAACAGGATGTTGCCGGTCAAGCAGGATGCTTGTGCCAGTGATGTTACAACCCGATGCAACAGGATGTTGCCGGTCAAGCAGGAAGCTTGTGCCAGTGATGTTTCAATCCGATGCAACAGGATGTTGCCGGTCCAGCTGGAAGCTGGTTATGGCGTCTGGGTTGAGTGATATTGAGTCAATTTTTTCTTTGATAAGCCACTGTCCGAATTCAAAATAATCTGATGGTGCTTGACCGCAGATACCGATATATTTTTTATTTTTATGTGCTCCTGTGATGGCCATAGCAATAAATTTTTTTACTGCTTCATTTCGTTCATCAAAAAGTTGCGCAAGTGATTCTGCATCTCGATCAACGCCAAGTGTTAATTGGGTAAGATCATTTGATCCAATTGAGAATCCGTCGAAATATTTGCTAAATTCGTCGATTAATAAAACATTTGAAGGAACTTCGCACATCATAACAAATTCAAGATCATCTTTGCCGCGAATTAGACCATGTTTTTTCATGAGTGCAATACTTTTGCGAGCTTCTTCTAGTGTGCGTACAAATGGAACCATAATTTTAATATTTTTGAAACCTTTTACATCTCGTGCTTGTTTTAACGCTTTGCATTCTAGTGCAAAAGCATCTTTGTATAAATCGCTGTAATAACGTGACGCGCCACGTAACCCGAGCATTGGATTTTCTTCGTGCGGCTCGAAGAATTGTCCACCAATTAAGTTGCGATATTCATTACTTTTGAAATCTGATAATCGAACAGTTACTGGATTTGGCCAAAATGCAGCAGCAATAGTTGCAACGTCTTGCGCTAGAATGTCAACGAAATAATCGGCCGGATTTTTGTATGCAGCGACGCGTTCCTGTATTTCTTTTTTTATTTTTTTATTGGTGACATCTTTAAGATTAAGTAGTGCGAGAGGGTGAATTTGGATATTATTTGAAATAATGAACTCTAAACGTGCGAGTCCAACACCTTTAACTGGCAAGAATGAGAGCGCAAAGGCTTGATTTGGCTGACTAATATTAAGAAGAATATCAACCGGTGCCTTTGGCAATTTTTTTAAATTAATCTCTTTTTTGGTGAACGGGATGATTCCTTTGTAAATATATCCTGTTTCACCTTGTGAGCAATCGATGGTGATTTTTTCACCATTTTTTATTTTTTTTGTTGCATTTTTTGTGCCAACGATTGCTGGTACGCCGAGTTCACGACTTACAATTGCAGAGTGACATGTTCTTCCTCCTCGATCGGTGATAATTGCTGCAGCTTTTTTCATAATAGGTACCCAATCCGGATCGGTCATTGTTGTCACCAAAATATCGCCATGTTGTACTTTGTGACTGTCGCGAACTGAGGTAACAATACGTGCAGTGCCCGTGGCAACTTGTTGTCCGACTGATTGGCCGGTTGTAATTAATTTTTTATGAAGATCTTTTTGGGAAATGTTAAGTTTATACTCGGTGAGTGTATTATACTTCTTGTGTGCGTGAACCGTTTCTGGTCGTGCTTGAACGATATAAAGTTTATTGTCTTTGCCAATTGCCCACTCAATGTCCATCGGTGTCCAGCGTTTATTTTTCTTCGTATATAAATCTTCTATGACGATTGATTGACGTGCGATTTCGAGAATTTCATTATTTGTTAGTGAAAATTGTTCTTGTTTTATTTTTGGAACGCGAATATTTTTTATGCCTTTTTTTGCGTAATGTGCAGCAATTTTTTTCGTACCGATTTTTTTTGAAAGAATTGGTTTGTATCCTTCGAGTAATGTTGGTTTATGAACACAAAATTCGTCAGGGTTTACAGCACCTTTAACAATGTTCTCGCCTAGTCCATATGCCGAAGTAATAAATACAACGTCTTTAAAGCCAGTTTCTGTATCAAGCGTGAAGGAGACTCCTGCTCTCTGAGCTTCAATCATCTGCTGAATGCCAACTGAAAGTGCAATTTTTTCATAATCAAAATTTTTTACTATACGGTAGATAATTGCTCGTGGTGTAAAAAGTGAAGATACACATTTTCGCCAAGAGTTTAGTAGATCTTTTTCTCCACGTACATTGAGAAATGTTTCTTGTTGTCCTGCAAATGAGGCTGTCGGTAAATCTTCTGCTGTGGCGGAAGAGCGAACGGCCACAGGACAATTTTTTGTTTTGCACAAAAGGGTATATGCCGTTTTAATTTCTTGAGCTAAATCTTTTGGGATAGGTTTTGATTCAAGTAATTTTCTAATTTTTTTACTTGCGGAGGTCAGTTGTTTTGTTTTATTAATATCAGTAATGGTTTGCATGAGCTTTTTAATTTCAGAACGTAGATTATTGCTATCAATGAAATACCAATATGCCGTTGATGTAGTTGCGAATCCATCAGGAATGAGGATGGACTCTTTTGTGAGGTCATGTATCATTTGACCGATTGAGGCATTTTTACCACCAACCTCAGCAATGTTTGTAATACGAATTTTTGAGAAACTTTCTATGTACTTCATATAATTCCTGTTTAAGTTTTTTTGTTTCATTATATTATGCACATTATATAAATTAAGAGCCTTGCAGCAAGCTACGAGGTATAATGCTCAAATGGCTTGGTTTATCCTGAGCGAAGACGAAGGGACTCCCGCTCACCATGAACGAGACAGGGAATCGCTCATCCTGAGCGGGAGTCGAAGGATATGAGCGAAAATGTATCACAAATGAGAACGAAGCAAGTTTCGAGGAATTATACCTTCAAACGATTAAAAAGATTTCATAATTTTTTCTTCTGCAACAACAGGAAAAAATTGACCCGTTTGAATAAAAATCAAAAACATTTATAATTATAAAATAAGCAGTGTAATCTTTGGGAGCGTTATATGTATTCCCACAAAATCGTAACTTTTGCATGTCGGTACTTTTTATGTTCATGTATTACCCCGTTATGGGGGAGTCCATTCGGTTATATTTTGCCGTGGTAAGTCTTTATTCACTATAAAAAGAGATTTGTTATAAGTAAGGTTTTGAGAAAAAATGAAGAAAAAGATATTGCAGTCACAGGTAGTTGTTGTTGGTTTGGCTATTTTTTCTATGCTTTTTGGTGCTGGAAATTTGATGTTTCCTCTAAATGTTGGATTAACGTCAGGTGGAAATGTTATTTCCTCAACATTGGGTTTTTTAATTACTGCGATTTTATTACCGCTTGTAGGGTTGATAGCAATTATTTTATTTGATGGTGATTATGAACGGTTTTTTGAGCGTGCTGGAAAAGTTCCTGGTCGTATACTGATTTTTGTTTGTATGGTGGTTGTTGGCCCAATGATCGGTATTCCACGTATCGTTAATCTTTCTTATACGTTGGTTGCGCCTTTTGTGCCAAATGTAACTCTTTTTGTTTTTAGTATCATTTTTCTTTTGATTGCCTTTTTAGGTACGGTGCGTGAAAGTAAGATTATTGATTTGTTGGGTTATATTATTAGCCCTGTACTATTACTGTCGCTTGGTTTTATTTTAGTTAAAGGAATGTTTGCACCGAGTTGTTTTTCACAGGCTACACAAACAGCGCTTGCTGACTTTGTGAAAAATATGAAATATGGTTTTTCAACATTAGATTTGTTGGGGACCATTTTTTTTGGTTCTATCGTCTTGACCATTATGAAACGGAATGTAAAACATGCGACACGGTCACAACTTTCGCGATTTGCCATTACTGGATTAAAGGGTGGCTTAATTGGAAGTTTGTTGCTTGCGACTATTTATGTAGGCCTTTCTTTTCTTGGTTATAGGCATGGTTGCGCTTTTTGTGTGGTGAATGAGGGGATACTTTTTAGAGAGATAGCGTTACAAATTGTTGGCATACGCCATAGCATTGTAGTTGCGATAGCTGTCTTGATGGCTTGTTTCTCTACGGCGATTGCGTTGCTTGCTGTTGTCGCGGAGTATATACAAAGGGATGTTTTTAAGGATAAGATCGGCTATATCCCGTCGTTGATTTTAGTTGTTATTGCTTCACTTTTTCCATGCAATTTAGATCTTGACGTTATTCTTCGTTTTACTGTCGGTCCAATTGCCAGCATTCTTTATCCGGTTGTTATCGTGCTGACATTTTGCAACTTTGCCTATAAAGTTATTGGCGTTAGAAGTGTTAAAATGCCGGTATTGGTAACCTTTCTCTTGGCTACAGGAATTTATTTGTATAAAGTTTTCATGCATCTTATTTGATTGAGATAGCGCTTGGTTTGTTTTGTGAGGTATATATGAAAAAAACGTGGTTAATGTGTGTTTTATTGCTTGTAGGTTGTAAACAGCAAAATGTTATTAAACGTGAGCAGCACAAAGCGCGAGAGATGGTTAGTCGAATCAAGCACCAATATGAAAGTTTATTTAAGTTGGCGAAACATACGCAGGGCTATCAAGATAGAATGCAGCGACGTGCATTGCAAGATGATTTGAAAGAACTTGTTGGTACGCGTAACTACGAGTATAGACAACGCGGATTTTTGCATCGCATAGATCCGGTGGCACATTACCCCTTTGTGCAGGTTGAACATGAAGTTGCTGATAGTCTTACATGGTTAAAGAAAAAAACAACAAAAGAACCGGATGAGATTGAGAGAGAAAAAATGGAGAAGGTATTCAGTAATCTGTGTTTAGTGCACCGTTTGATCAGATTGCATCCATTATATCGAAAAGAGCTTAGACAATATCAAGATTATACGATTATTGGCCATGAAACGAATGCAACAGGTATAGAAATTGAAGAGCTAAAGCGCTCTGTTTGGGAAGATGAAAGGGGTACGAGTTAAGAATCTTTCGTTTTGGTGGAGAAATGAAGTAGTATAATGAAG
>CAZJVC010000065.1:0-4965 GCA_964549515.1 uncultured Pseudomonadota bacterium
TTATATACAATGAGTACAAAAGCATACATTCTAAAAGGAGCTTTGTGACAAAAGATAAATTCCGAAATCCGACACCAAGTGAATTAGATTTAATTCAACGCGATAATCCAGATACGGTAATATTACCATTGACCGAAAAAGAGTTCGAGGACTCTGGTGAGATCGTAAAACAACTCCGTCTTGATGAACAAAAAAGACCATTACTCAAACAAACAGATCAAAGCCTAGAATTATTTGCCGATATAATGGAATATAAACGAACGAAGACTGAGTTTATAGAAAAGCTGGAATATACGCCATTAAAGGCAGCAATTTCAGAATGGTTAAGAACGTTATCCCCAGAAACACGAAGAAATTACGCCTATTATATGGGCGATATGATTCGTCGCAAGATTGTCCCCGCCTTTGATGCCAAGGACAATATCTTTACTGTCGGCCACTTTAATCATATGCCACATGAATTGGTATTAGATCACATAAAAAAAGTCCAAGACTGGTGCGAGGGAACCCGGCAACTACACGCCGCTTGTTACGTATCTTTAACAGCATATCTAAATCACATATCACAAGGATGGTTTCGTAGAGCAATGCCATCCAAATTATCGGCATCTCCAACATTCTTTGAAGTTAGAGACAAGTGCGCGACAGAAACATTAAAATTGCCCGAATGGCACCGTTTCATCGAAGCACTCTCAAGCATAAACTACAGAGATTCTCTCATCGCTCGGTGCATATTTCAGGGCGCAAAACGTGTATCCGAAGTGCTTGAGGCGACGCTAAATAATATTGATTGGGAAAAAAATATTATCCGATATCGACAAAAGAAAACTGGTGGCACAATTCGAGAAATACCAATTTCTTATCCGAAAAATTTTATGGACGAGCTCAAAAAATATATTGCTGATACAGCCAATATACGAAAAGAAGCACCTTATATATTTGTTACGCGAACTGGACGGTTCGTGACTCGACTTCGTTGTAATTATTCATTCAATCGAGCTGCAAAGAACGCAAACATCAAAAAAGTTACGCCACATATGCTTAGAGCAACATGGGTCACTCTCGTGAAGCAACAAGGCGTGCAGGATTCAGAAATCATGAAGGTCACAGGTCACACGAGCTCAAAAATGATTTATTCATATGATAAGACAAGCATTGAAAACAACTACACCAAAAAGTTTATACTCGTTTAACTGTTTGACATATGATCGCAAACGCAAAAGACAAAATCAGCTCAACAGGAACAAATAATGATCACAGACGAAACTAAAGAAAAACTAAATACACTCAAAGCCACCCTAGATCCATTTCGGGTATTACAACTTATAAACTATGAAAAGAGTTCACCAATAGACACCGGGGATGAAATACGCGACTACTGCCCAATTCATAAGGGAGATAAGCAACGTTCTTTAACAATAAATAAAGATAAGAAAACCTTTTTTTGCCATTCTTGTGGTGAAAAAGGAGACCTTATATATCTCTACCAAAAATCAACAGAAAGAAACTTCAAAGACTCTTGCCAAGACCTAAACCTGCCGGATTCTCCTCATTACTTTCCGGCTCAAAAAACAACTGAATCTGGAAAAAAAAGAACACTGCAACAAGTCATCAATGAATCAAAACCATTAGTCTCACATCCATATCTAACAGCAAAGAGGGTTGATCCATGCGATGGATTACTCCAAGGGAAAGATGACCGTCGAAATGACTCAATTGTTGTGCCATTAAAAAATATAAGCGGAGAGCTCCAAGCAGTACAGTTCGTACACGAAAACGGTAAATTCTTTAACGGTCCATCAAAGGGAGCATTTTTTATAATAGGCTCACTTGAAACAAGTCCGAAGGTTTGGTTGGCCGAAGGAATAGCAACAGCTCTTACAATTTGGAGAGCTTATAACAAAGAAATTACCGTTATTTCTTTTGGGTCAATAATCAACCTACCAACAGTCGTAAGCAGGATAAAAACTAAGTATCCAGAAACAGAATTAATTATATGTTTGGACTATGGCACGGCCGCATTCAAAAAAGCTCATAAGTTGGATCAAGAATATCCAAATCTCAAATATTGCACCCCGTCTTTTGAAGGCCTTTCTTATCAAGAAGAAAAGAAACCGACCGATTTTAACGATCTTATTTCACAGTGTAATTTGAAGGATTTAGACGTGCAAAAACAACTAGAAAAAACAATTACAATTCACGAAATTCCTAAAGAGCCCCAAAACGAAACTGCCCGCATAACTGTTAAGGCTGACGTATTGTCAAGAAGTACTCCTGTTAAAATAAACACAATGTTAGAAGAGATAAATCTTATAGATATAATAAAAAACAGAGCAGAAGAATATGCTAAGAATGGAAAGACAACATTGTCTGGACTATCAACAGGATATGAAAAATTAGATGAAATAACTGATGGTTTTCAAAAAGAACATCTCATAATACTTGCAGCAAGAACAGCAATGGGAAAAAGCTGGGTTGCTTTAAATTTTATAAAAAACATAGCTATTGACCAACAACGACCTGCAACTCTTTTTAGCTTAGAAATGTCTAACAATCAGATTATATACAGATTACTGTCTCTTTGTAGCAAAGTTCCTGCAAGAAAAATACGAAATGGAGACCTAACAAACACAGAACTAGAAAAAATTAATAAGGCGTATGAACAAATTAAATCCTCCCCTTTATTTTTAAGTGATTGTCCAAAAAATAGCAACCTTGAAGAATTACGTAAAAATATAAGTAAAGCCTCTAAAGAATCAGATCTTATTGTCATAGATCACGTAGGACTTATTAAAGCTTATAACAATCAAAACAATAATAGAGTTAGCGAAATGGGAGAGATAACCCGAAGTCTCAAACTAAGTACAAAAGAGCACAAAATACCTATCTTATGCGTTGCACAACTAAATAGAAATGCAGACAAAGATGAACCACCAAAACTTAGCGATCTACGAGAATCGGGCAGCATAGAACAGGATTCAGATGTTGTTATATTCATACACCGCAGTGACTATTTTTCAGAAGAAAAAAAACCAAAAGAACTAGACCTAATCATTGCAAAAAATCGTGATGGTGAACAGGGAAAAACAGTTAATTTTACCTATGATAAAGGTTCATGGCATATAAAAGAAAAAGCAGTTATAAATGAAGAAATAAAACCAGCTCAAAGGGTAAATGCTGTAAACAATGAAACGCACGTTGTCAAAAAAGAAGCCGCTCGAGAAAGTTTTATGCCAGAAGGATAGAGATTAATGTGCAGGAGAATTAATGGATAATTCATTGGTAGAAGTCGAGATAAAAACGCCTCACGCAAAAGAAAATCAAACACCTGAATGCCAAGCACAAATTGATACACTAGGGTTAAGCCTTTTCAACTTGCTTCAAATGTTTGCGCACATAAAAGAAGAATTAAAAAGACCTAGTTCCAATAAAAAATATGTACTATTTCAGATCATCAAACAATCAATATCTTCGTTATCAACAACAGATCCCAATAGTGTGCATTACGAAATAGCGAGAGAGCTTCTAAGACAGAAAGCCCCAGACCTATTGGACGAGGTCAACTGTGTTGACAATTTTGCTCGAGAACTATGCAGCCACTTCAAGATCTTGAACACAAAGCTACAGCTACCAAAAAATCTTAAAAAAGTACTTAAAGGCGTCCAAACTTCTTTAAACAAAGTTTTACAAAGAAATGGCACATACTGCTCTCCGTCTTTAGATATTCTAGAGCTACCAGACTATATAAACGAGAAAACCTTATTAATGAAAAAAAATCTATTCTTGTGGGATTCTATTTTCATTGAACACCTTGAAACTATCGGAAAAGAAGGAAAAAAATGTGCACAGCAACTAAGAAAAAAGCTTGAATCCACAGACAACATAGAATCAAACAAGAATTTTTGGTTTAACAGCGCAAATCAAAGCGGTCATGTTTTTCTTTCAAAAGCCTTTCTGTTACTAGCGTATGTGCTTTTTGAAGAAAAAATAAAAAGATTGGCAAATCTATCAAAAACAGGTGTTTCAGCTCTTACAACACATGTTCACAAAGGTATCGTAGCCATACTATCTCCAAGAAATAAAGTGGTAAATAGAGAGGAGAAGGAAATAAACTTGTTCAACAAAGACGAACAAATCGGAAGTCTTTCAATCCCCGTAATCTCGCCGAAAGTATTTAGCACTGTTTTTAATGGGGCAAAAAAACTCAACACAGTTACGGGACACCGAATAATAAGGCTTTTCCCTCAAACAGCATTTAACTCGATGTTATCAGGGGAACCCGATTATCGCGTAATTCATTATGAAAGAGGCGCCACTGAAGTAGCAGAAAAAATAGGAGCGAAGGGCAATAGGATTGGTAAAACCATAACAGAAATTCTTCACCCAATGGCCTATATGCAGTTTCCCTTTGAAAACCACACGGGAAACCTAATACAGCTCAGTAAAGAAGTTTCTTCAATCACACATCGCAAAGAAGCTTATACAGTTACAGTAGGAACACTTCTTTTGCCATATCACACTTTCGAAGATGGGGGATTTCTTATTCCACTGATAAACGAACCACCATTCATTGGTTCGCCTGACTCCTATGCGCGCCAGCTTTTGCTTCAAATGAGGCTAATGGGCATTTTTAGTAATCAATCACTCAATCTTTCGCAGCAAGGCTTTATTGAAATTAACGAAGATACATGGCAAAAACTTGCATTGTCATGTGATATAAAAGAGGACCTGCTAAAAAAAATTAAAGACAGATGGACGCAATACGGTACAGATGGCAGCAAATTCCTAGATCGAATTGACAACAATCTTTACACGCTTGGAAAAGAATATAAAAAAGAACTCAACTTTCTAAAATATCAAGGTAGTTTAAAAAAAAGAAGAAGCGATATGGGAAAAGCGTCCGCAAATAAAAAAGCCTTATTTAAAAGGATAAAAGGGGGATAACACCCAAGGTTGGGGGGGATA
>CAZJVC010000066.1:0-4965 GCA_964549515.1 uncultured Pseudomonadota bacterium
AAATCATTTACATTTGCCCTCCTTTAATTCTATTAATCATACTCTATCGTCATGTTAACAAAATTATCGCACTAAATGCAACACTTTTATTTAACTTTTTTATATAAAAAAACACTACTTTTTCATGTAAATCTTCAAGTGATTTGGAACATTCCTACAAAGTCTTGTTCAACCAGTCCATCAATCTGGAGAGGAAAGAGCTGTTCCTGAACCTCTTGAGGAGAAAGAGAGAGCTGCACTGACAATTCATCAATCGATATCGGCTCTCGACACAGGTGTAAAATCTTTTCTTTCAATGTACAAGGTCCATGCGGCACACCAATGTTCTGACCAGAATAAACTTCACCAAATTCTGCTAAAATTTCATCCACAGAAGTTACAAGCTTTGCGCCCTGCTGAACAAGCGAATGGCATCCGCAACTTAACGGATCATCGTACGGTCCTGGCACTGCAAAAACTTCGCGCCCTTCTTCCAGTGCACAATATGCAGTAATATGGGTGCCACTCCGTTCACCGGCCTGAACAACAAGTGTTCCTCGTGATAATCCTGCAATAATGCGATTTCGCGCTGGAAATGTTCCCTTCGATGGCAATGTTTGTAATGAGAATGCACTTACCATCGTTCCACCTTTTTCAACAATCTCTTCAAAAAGGCGCTTGTTTGATGCAGGATATGGTACCAATAAACCTGAGCCTAAAACGGCAATCGTTTTTCCACCACATCCAACCGCGCAATGAGCCATTGTCGCGCAACGTGCCATTGTCGCGCAACGTGCCATTGTGGCCCGATGAGCCATCGTATCAACGCCAATTGCACCGCCACTAACAATTGACCAGCCACATTCACACAAAGGTGCAACAATGCTGTTAATAAATGTTTGTGCATAGGCCGTACCTTTACGTGACCCAATAATAGAGAGACATTTTTTGTGCTCAGAAAAAGGAGCACCGCGATAATATAAGATTGGTGGCGGCACCTCTATATGACGCAGTAATTCAGGATACTCTTCATCCACGATTGTCACAAAAGATACGCCATTTCGCTCAATAAGCAACAACTCGCGCTCTAACAACGATCTATCACGCAATCCATCTACCAGTAACCGCGCAAGACGTGGCGTAATTCCACCCTCTATCCAATCGGACAAAGAATACCTATAAAAACAGACAAGTTCTGAGCAAGTCTCACCCGAACAAGCCACACTTAAATCAGAAAAAGATAATGATTTCGTCCGAGCATGATCAAGAATATGGCGCAGGGTAACTGCCCCTACGCCATCAATTAACGATATATGTAAAATAACCAGTTGATCTTTATTCATAATTCTAATATTTTGCAGGTATAATTCCTATAAAATTGCCTTGTGTCCATTTTGGCAGATTTCCACAACCAAACCCTTCAACTCCCGCTCAGGGTGAGCGGGGATGGGTAAAGCGTATCAATTTTGTTTTCTTCGTTCATGGTGCCTGCCCGGCGAAGTTTTAACGAAGCCTGGAAGCGTAGTCGAACCATTCTAGCGTTACAACTCCTAGCTTGCAGCAAGATTATTGCTAGCTAACTTCTGGTTGATTCTCTTCATCTTTTTTAGCCATCTCTTCGTCATGCTCTTCAAATGCAACAATAGAAATAAGCTTTTGTTCTTTAGCGAGTCTGATTAAACGTACACCGCGCGCTTGGCGTCCCATTGTACGAACCTCTTTTGGTGAAAGACGAATAATCTTACCGGATGAATCGATTAACAAAATATTCGACTCTGGACCAACGGCAACAAGCCCAACAACTAAACCATTGCGCGTATCCGCTGGAATCGTTCTAACACCAACACCACCTCGATGCGAAACACGGAAATCTTTTACTTTCACACGTTTTCCGTAACCGCGCTGTGTGGCAAAAAGTACATCTTTTTCTGGATCAGAAATAACTTCCATACCAACAACAGAATCATCTTTGCGCAATCGAATTCCCATAACACCGGCAGCTTGTCGTCCCATAGAACGAACTTCAGGTTCTTTAAAATGTATGCCTTGACCATGTGCCGTCGCAATTATAATTTCATCATCACCAGTACTTATGTCACAGAAAACAAGTTCATCTTCTTCACGCAACGTTAAAGCTCTTATCCCAGTTACGCGTATCTTTTGAAAAGCCTTGGCATCCGTTCGTTTAATAATTCCACGCCGTGTTAACATAACCACAAAATGATCTTTAAGATCATGGGAACATAACAATTTAACAACGTGCTCATTTGGCGACAACGGCAACAAGTTTACAATAGCGCGTCCCTTTGCAATACGCGATGCTTCTGGAACTTCAAATACTTGCATGCTATATACACGACCTAAATTCGTAAAGAAAAGAAGATCATCGTGATTGCGGGTAACAAACACATCCTGTACCAAATCATCCGCGTCACCAACCGATGCTATACCCATTTTACCTTTTCCACCGCGATGCTGTACACCATACGTTTCTAATAAAACACGCTTGATGTAACCCTTTCTGGTCAACGTAATTACAACGTCTTCATCTGGAATCAAATCAGCTTCAGTTAAGATGTCAATTGCACCAGAAATAACAGAGCGGCGCTCGTCACCATACAGCTCTTTAACTTCTTCTAATTCTTTAACAATTTCTTCATGCAAAATACTCTTATTCTCAATGATCTTTTGCAACTTCGAAATCATTTTTTTCAACTCAGCCATTTCTAGACGAATTTTCTCGCGTTCTAGCCCTGTTAAGCGCTGCAATTTCATCTCGAGGATAGCCTTGCCTTGTACTTCAGTAAGCAAGAAACGCTTATTTAATTCTTTAATTGCAGACTCTGCATCATTCGATTTTTTAATCAACCGAATAACTTCATCAATATCTTCGAGCGCAATAACAAAACCAGCAAGAACATGTTCCCGCGCTTTTGCTTTATTCATATCAAATTGCGTACGACGATAAACAATCTCTTCACGATGCAATAAAAACTGCCGTAAAATTTCACGAAGTGATAAAATAACCGGCTGATTATCAAGCAATGCCAACATTAATATTGAGTGCGACAATTGCAGTGAGGTATGTTTGTACAATTGATTTAATACGACTGACGGAATCTCGCCACGACGTAATTCAATAACAAGGCGCATACCTTTTTTATTTGATTCATCACGAATATTTGAAATACCATCAACAACTTTATTTTTAACTAAATTTGCAATCTTAATTGCTAACTCTGCCTTGTTAACTTGGTACGGCAACTCTTTAACAACAAGCGCTGCACCTTTTTTTGTTTCTTCAACATCAACAACTGCACGCAAAATAACATTGCCACGTCCAGATTTATAGGCACGAACAACTCCTGCACGACCACAAATGATACCACCCGTAGGAAAATCAGGCGCAGGAACTATACTAAATAATTCTTCATCGGAAAGATCAGGATCTTTTAACAACGCTAAACAAGCATTAATAATTTCAGTTAAATTATGAGGGGGAATCGACGTTGCCATACCAACAGCAATACCAGAGGAGCCATTCACTAACAAATTAGGAATGCGACTTGGTAGCACCGATGGTTCAACAGTAGAATCATCAAAGTTCGGCACAAATTTGACAGTATCTTTATCCAAATCTGCCAACAACTGTTCCGTAATCTTTTTCATCCGAACTTCGGTATAACGCATCGCCGCAGCAGAGTCACCGTCAACCGAACCCCAGTTACCTTGGCCATCAAGCAATGGATAACGCTTTACAAAATCTTGCACCATACCAACCATCGTCTGATATACCGCTTGGTCACCATGCGGGTGATATTTACCAAGAACTTCACCAACTACACGGACGGATTTATGAAAGGACTTGTTGTAACGAAAACCAAGTCGATCCATCGTATACAAAATACGTCGATGAACTGGCTTTAACCCATCACGAATATCTGGTAACGCACGACTTACAATAACCGACATTGCATAATCTAAAAACGACTGCTTTAATTCGTCTTCAAGTTGAACCGGTTTAATGTTTTGAATATTTTTTGGTTCTGTTGTAGTTGATTGATCCATAACCCCTTACTTTCCCTAAAATATGTCCTTCATGAACTTTTTATTAATTATAACGTGAATGCCCAGATTAGACAAGCAAGACAAACCTTTTGGCCAAAAAGTCTTAACGCTTTTTAGAACATCGCTTATAAACAAGCGGAACAATTGAAATTAAAATCATTAATCCCAGTGCCAATAAAACCTTCCATGAAAAAACATCGTTAACTGAATGTATTGTCGCCAACTCTCTCCCAGCAAAGGTAAAGATTGTTGTCGGCAAAATCATGCCCAAAAAAGTACTCACCGCATAGGCACTTAAACTAATTTTTGTAAGCCCTGCCAACGAATTAACAATAAAAAACGGAACAATTGGAATAAGACGAATCGTAAACAAATACAATCCACCATCGTTTTGCATTGCCACGTTAAATGTTTTTAAATAAGTACCATATTTTTTTTGAATAATGTTGCCCACTAAGTATCGTGCAATTAAAAACGCGCCAACCGCACCAACTGTCGTTGCAGTAATAATATATAGAACAGCAATCATACCAAACATGTAACCACCTGCCAGCGTCATAATCGCAGCCCATGGTAAAGAAACAGTAATTGAACTTGCATAAACCAACCAATACAAAAGTACCGCCTCGCAATAATTATGATCAACATAATACCGCAACTGATGCGCATAGTACTTAAGATTATCTAACGTCATCAAATCAAACAGGATTATCCTAAAAAACCCAAAGTTGTACTCTAAGAAAAAGACCAGAACTAATGCTATAATAATAAACCAACGCTTGCCCATTTTTTCCCTTACTATTCTATCTTTATATACTACCATCCTTCGACTCCCGCTCAGGATGAAAGAGGGTGGAGCTCAGGATGAAAGAAAGTGGAACCCAAGATGAAAGAAAGTGGAACTCAGGATAAAAGAAA
>CAZJVC010000067.1:0-4650 GCA_964549515.1 uncultured Pseudomonadota bacterium
TTTATACGATGATTCCAAATCTTTTTCAAGTTTTTAATTTCCTGATTCGACTTATACCTGATACTTCTTCATTACATTCGTTGAGTTTTTTTAGTAAAAAGTTAAACAGTGATGCTTTGAGTGTTGTTATATTGTGTTCATCGTCAGTGCAATAGCCATCATCGTCTTCTTCGAGTTCCCATGTATAAAAATACTCTTCTGCTTTATAATCGAATTGAGAGTCTGAACCATAACCACTTTCGTCTTGTTGATAGTCTTTTCGAAGGGTTTCAGAGTCAGAGAAATAGGGCTCTTCTCCATTTTCTTCTGTTTGTTTTTTATTGAAGTTAATGAAGCTAAAGAAGGCTTTTACATTTTTTTTATTAACATTTGCTTGAAGTATGCGCATTGTTGTGAATATGCATTCTCGTTCTGTCGTACGCTCTTTAGCAATGCGTTGTTCGCTTTCATCGTCATAAGGAATTTGAATATCTCTCAATCTTTTTCTTAATTGTTTGCATATGTTTTTTATTTCTGAAGGCCATGGATGTTTTTGAGCACATTCCCATGTTTTATCGGCAGAAACTTTTTTCTTTTTACCATCCATACCATTAAGAATGGCAGGAAGAAATGTGAGTAATATAATATATTTTTTCATAATTCTTCCTTATTCTTCTTTTATTTACTGTCTTTTAAGATTCTTAAAAGTAATTTTCTAATGAAACCAACTTTTGGCACTTCTTTGATAATTTCCTTAATAGTTTCTACGGGAATGAGATATCTACCAATGAGTGTGCCGGTAGCTGTTGCGACAATACCTGTTCCTATAAGAAGATACATGCCATAGGCTCGTGATGAAACCTGTTTTTTTGGTCGTGAATCGGCTTGGATAATAATGCCAGCACGACGGCTAACGTCGTCAGCATCTCTTTTTAGAGCATTGACTATCATTTCGTCTTTATGCTCAAGATTTGCAACTTCTTGCCGTGTGTCATCTATTTCATTGGTCAGATCACGACAAGCTATCAATGTACGAAGAATATCAACAGGTTTATCTTTTCCGTCACCTTTCATGCCATGAAGGGGTACAAGAAAAAGGAGTGTTATGAATTGTATAATTTTAAAAGTCATCATATTCCTTATTGTTGTTTTTTAAATTCTTCAATAGCTAGATCGAGGCCTTTTTTCAACTTAGCAATTTGATTTTTTTGTTTGCGGAGCAACTCTTCTTTTTTGCGTATATTAGTATTAAGTAAATCTATACGACCTTTTTCTGTGTTTGCGTCATTCTGAATAGCTTCTGCTTCTTCAGCAAGTTGACCAAGTTCTGTTTGAAGTTGCATATTCTCATTTAATAGTTCTTCGTAATCAGTTGTTTGTTGTTCTATAAATGAACGAAGTGATGCATTTTCTTCTGCTTGTTTGGCTAATTCATATTGTAATTTAGTTATTAGTGTAGCTCTTTGTTCGTGAGATTTCTGAGATGTTTTTAGCAATTCTGTAAAGGCTTCTTCTTCTGATAGGTCGATTTCTTCTTTTTCAGATTCGGGACGCATTTCTTCTTGTTCAGGTTTTTTGTATTCTGTTCGTACAAATTTTCTTCGTTCGCCCATTGATTTAGCGCGAATTGTTTTTAATGTTTTCATTTTTACCATAGAAAAATCTGCGCTTGCTTCAGGCGCAGGAAGACCGTTTTTTTTACAGAATTCTATTAATGCAGCAGCATCTTTTATGTTTTTAATTTCTTCTAAAAGAGTTTGTGCATTTTTAAAGCTAAGTTGGATTGAAAGGCTTTTACGTTCTTTTACTTTTGTTTGGCTTGGTTTGCCATGTTCTCTTTCCATAGTAAAGCTTGTGGCATATGGGATGCTTAGTAACAATGCGAGTGGTAAAATATATTTATTTAACATGATAACCTCAGTTTATTATTATTTTCTACGTAATTTTTTTAAAAGTTCTAAAAGTTGTTTTTCTTTTTCTGAAAGTTCTTTTTCATAGCCTATAGCCAGATCTGTTGTTTCATCAACGAGCGCATTCATTTTTCGTTCATACTCTTTTTGTTTATCCGTTTCTAATTGTTTTGCAGCGTTGTTTTGTTCTATTGCAATGATATCGAGCATTTTTTTAAGCTGACCGTTTATTTTTGGCATCGCGCCGGAAAGTGATATGCCATGAAATGAAAATGGTGATTTCGTTGAACTAAGTGCGTTTGGTTTGAATTTATAACTATTGGTAGCATCTATTAAATATAAGATAGCCTTTCTGGCTTTTTCTAAGAGAACAATTTTTTTAGAAGGGTTAGCAGTGCGCAATGATGCCTCGATATCAGCAAGCTCAGCGTTTCTTGCGTTAATGCCTTCTCGTGTCATCGAAAAAGCTTGACCTACGCTAAGTAAGCACAATGCTAAAAATATACGATTCAGACTAATCATAGTTTCAACCTCCATTTTAACTATATGTATTCATTGTATCAGCGGGGCAAGAAATGTCAAGCGCTTTATTTATATTTGAATTTTATAGGAGGTCCTGGGTAGGGAGGGTTTTAAGGCTTTTTAAGGGGGGATTTAGATGAATGGAGATTGGTCAAAGCACCTGTTTTAGGCTCTCTGGTGATGATTTGAACATATTGACATACATATCTTTGGTTTTGGCCTCCACCATACGCCTGATGCTTGTCATAGGTTAAGCCTGGGGCAAAGGATTCGAAGGTCCTTGGGGTGGAGGGATAGTGTGAGAATGCTTCGAGTAAATGTTTGAGAGAGTCGTCTTTATAAGTAAATTCTTTGGTGTAGTAAAATTTGAGGGTGTATGTGCTTCGTCCACCGTAGGATATGAAGTGTGTATACTTGAAGGATGCATCGGGAGCAGGAAATCGGACAAGAAGGGCTTTTTCTTTAGGTCCCATTTGATCCATTGATTGAAGAGGGCTTGACAGAAATATGGCAATAACTACGTATCTGAGTACAGGCCTTACATTTTTTCAGGTTTACTTATTCCTAGCAAGTCTAGAACCAGGCCAAGTGTCATTGCAAGTTGTTGCAAGACTAGCAGTCGGGCACGGCTTGTTTTAACATTTTTGAGGTCTAGAACCTTATTTTTGCTGTAATAGCTATGGAAAAGTTGTGCAAGTTCGAGAGCATAATAGGTTAATAGATGTGTCTGATAGCCCTTGCTGATAGTTAGCAAAAGACCCTTTAGAGCAACTATTTTTTTTAAAAGAAGGCGTTCATGTTCGGTTAGACCTTCTGCATCGTTCTTTGTAACATCTTCTAATTCAGGATGTTCGTTGGCTTTTTTCAAAATGCTTTTGACCCGTACATACGCATATTGGATATAGTAGACGGGATTTTCATCCGTTTTTTTGAGGGCTAAGTCAAGGTTGAAGTCAAGTTGTGCGTCGGCCTTTCGATTAAGGTAGAAGAAGCGTGCTACGTCTTTACCGACAGTATCGATAATATTTTGAAGTGTAACCATGCGACCTGCACGTTTAGACATTCGTATATCTTTACCACCCTCTTTAAGACTTACGAGTTGATATAAAATAACTTTAATATTAGATTTTTCTAAACCGAGAGCTTTGTGTAGCCCGTATAAGCGATCGACATAGCCATGGTGATCTTGCCCGAGAACCAAAATTAGGTTGTCTGTGCCACGCTTTACCTTGTCCAGCATATAAGCAATATCTGCGGCTATATAAGTCCATGAGCCGTCCTTTTTGCGAACTACACGATCTTTATCGTCGCCAAATGTAGTTGACTTGAACCATAGAGCGTCATCTTTTTCGTAGATATAACCGGTATTTTGAAGTTTTTTAATTGCTTCTTCAATTTTGTTATTTTCGTGCAAAGTTTTTTCGGAAAACCAAGTGTCGAAGGTGATGCCATAGTCAGAGAGAGTTTGTTGTAATTTTTTAAGCAGATGTTTTTTCGCGTATTCTGCAAAAAAAGTATCGGGTTTAGGTGAGACCTGCTCAGGTGAGACCTGTTCAGGTGAGACCTGTTCAGGTGAGACCTGTTCAGGTGAGACCTGTTCAGGTGATACCTGTTTTTTTGTCAGTTGTTTACCATGTTCTTTGATACATTCTTTTGCAAGGTCAACAAGGTACGTGCCTTGATACCCATCTTCGGGTAGTGATAAGGTTTCACCTAATTCCTGCAAACAACGAATTTTAAATGATTCGCCGAGTTTTTGAATTTGTGAACCTGCATCATTGATATAAAATTCTTTTTCTACTGAATAGCCGATAAATGAAAGGACATTTCCTAGAACGTCACCAATGATTCCACCGCGTCCATGACCAAAATGCAATGGACCAGTTGGATTGGCGCTTACAAATTCGACATTGAACTTCAGTTTCTTATCAAGATCTGCTTTAAAAAATGTTTCTTGTTTTTCGTCAATTTCCTGTAGCAATTTTATGTATGCTTCGGTGGAGAGATAAATGTTCAAAAACCCTGGTCCTGCAATCTCTATTTTTTCAATATCTGGATGTGAAAATGTTGATACGATTTCTTGCGCAATCTCTCGTGGATTTTTGCCAAGCTTTTTGCTTAAGACAAGAGCAGCATTTGAACTTGCATCACCAAATTGTTGCCGCTTTTCATCTGTATTGAGTGCGGTTTCGATAGACTTTATATCTTGTTCAGAAATGTTGAATGTTTTTATAAGGAA
>CAZJVC010000068.1:0-4408 GCA_964549515.1 uncultured Pseudomonadota bacterium
AAGTTTACGTTAATTCAAACAATTAAGCATCTAGTTCTATTTCCTGATTCGACTAGTTTTCTTTTATTTTCCAGATAAGTAGTGATATTGCTGCTGGTGTCATTCCTGGAATGCGGCTTGCTTGCCCTATAGTCTTAGGTTTATGGTGTTCTAGTTTTTGTTGTAGTTCAATTGATAATCCTGAAAGACCTTCAAAGATAAAAGTTGCTGGGATAATTAATTCTTGATATTTTTTTGCACGAGCAATTTCTCGTTTTTCTCGCTCGATATATGGAGCATATTTTTGTTCAGCTTCAATTGTAAGTTGTGTTCGTGCTGATAGCGTATTTTTTTCTATTTCTCCACGCAACGCGAGATAGATAGATTTTTTTTCTTTGAGAAAGTCATTGTATGTTTCTTGATCGACCAGCCCGAGGTTATAGCCTTTTTCCATTAATCGTAAAAACGCATTATCTTGACGAAGGATGATGCGTCGCTCTGCTCGAGAGGTGAACATGCGATATGGTTCATCGATGCTCATTGTTACTAAATCATCAATCATTACACCGATATAGCTTTCTTCGCGTTCTAACGTGAATGGATTATTTTTATTTATTTTTTGGTGTGCGTTGATACCTGCAACAAGTCCTTGAGCGGCAGCTTCTTCATATCCTGTTGTTCCATTAATCTGACCAGCTAAAAACAGGCCAGATATTTTTTTAAGCTCGAGAGTATGTTTGAGTTGATGTGGATATACAAAGGCATATTCAATTGCGTATCCATACTTGGCGATAATTGCATTTTCTAGCCCAGAGATGGTGCGAATAAATGTATCTTGAACGTCTTCTGGAAGAGATGTAGATATGCCATTTGGATACATCTCATTGATTTCCAAACTTTCTGGTTCAATAAAAATATGATGTGACGTTTTATTAGCGAATCGTACTATTTTGTCTTCAATAGAGGGGCAATAGCGTGGTGGCTTACCTTTGATGTTTCCGATGTGTATGGCGGAGCGATGAGCGTTTTTGGCTATAATTTTGTGTGTCTCTTCATTTGTATGCGTGATAAAACAATCATGTTTATGTACAAGCTTGTGAGGGTGAAATTCAAATAGAAACTCTAGGTTGTCAGAGCCTTGACGCTCCATTTTTGAGTAATCAATTGAGTCTTTTTGTATGCGTGCGGGGGTGCCTGTTTTAAGGCTATCCATTTCAAGATTGAGACTTTTTAGGCTTGTTGTAAGAGTGTTGGAAGCAGGTTCATCGTATCGCCCCCCAGAAATGTGATGTTCGCCTATATGAATAACACCATCAAGAAATGTTCCTGTAGTTAAAATGACAGTCGGAGCTGTATATTCTTCATTGTTGATTTTAAGTCCCTGAATGCATTTATTTTCGATTAGGAGTTCCTGCCCCTCGCCTTCCAAGATCGTCAAATTTGGGCAGCTTTTGAGGTGTTTTAAGGCATTTTTTACGTATGCAACTTTGTCGATCTGTACTCTTAGTCCTTGAACGGCTGGACCTTTGCGAGTATTTAACATGTGTGCTTGTAGGTAGCTTTGGGTACAGATTTTTGGCATTAGCCCACCGAGGGCGCTAACCTCAAAGACGATGTGTCCTTTTCCGATTCCACCAATAGCAGGGTTGCAGGATGCTTGCCCGATATTGGCTATTTTCAAGGTTACTAGTAATGTTTTTGAGCCTAATTGTGCCGCAGCCCATGCCGCTTCAATGCCAGCATGTCCACCACCGACAACAATTACATCGAAATTTTTATTATTCATTTTTGTGTAAAATAAGTATTAAAAAATTGTCCCAGAATTACGTTTAGTATACTCTGGGACGTACTTTTTTGCAAGGAATTTACCTACGGATAACCTCCAATTCCCTCTAAAGTTTAGAGAAAATTATGCATATCTTTTTTTGAGGGCGCCATTGGCAGCAAGGAAGCCAACACGGGAAAGTTCAGTCCATAAAAGTTCTTTTGTATTATCATCTTTAATATTTTTAAACGCACTTCTCACAGCAAAGGTGCCAGGTTTTTTCTCTGCTGCCATGATGGTTTTTAAAGAATCATGTTTTTTTGCAAAGGCGCCATTTCCCAAGATATTCTTAAATTCTTCGGCGAACTGAGGAGCTTTTTTGTTTGGATTTGTTTTTATCGATATGAATTCTTTAAACAACATAACCATTTTTTCTCGGCGTTCGGTGTCTTTCAAATCGGCATTTGCTGAGATTTCTGAAAGAGTGCTTACTACTACTATCCCTAGCGCTAACTTATTAAAGTTCATAATTTCTCCTAATAAAATTTTAAGACCCTAGAGAAAAAGACACCCTCGCATAAGGCGAGGTTCTTATGGGCCAAATTAACTACCTCTATATGATAACAGGTGAGGAAATAATGTCAATCTAAGAGCGTTGTTGTTTGCATGGTAACGCTGATTGGAAGGTAAAATGGGCCCTGCTTAATATATGTCTATTTTGCTTATTTTTTGATTTCGCTTTAAGCTGAGATTGCATGTACAATGGTAGTAGGGATAAGATGCGCTTGGGTTAGAGAGTATTGTTTCGTAGGGTAGGAAATGTGTAGATGTTATACCATATAGCGACTGTTTTAAAGCAGTATTTTTCTTTTTTTAATGTCGTTCATTATATTACATTCAGGGCGAGTGTCGCATTGTTGATGTCACTTATATTTTCATTAATTGGGTGTGGCATATTTATTCGACTTTTTGGGCGGTGTGTAGTGTCCCATCCTCGTCCATTTACACCAGATACACATAAGCATAAGAAAGACATTCCGTTGATGGGTGGTTTGGTTGTTTTGCTTGTTGTTTTCGGAACTGTTTTGTTGTGGGGTAATTTATCGAAACCGGCAGTGTGGTTTTTGCTTATGACGATGTTTCTTTTTGGTGCGATAGGATTGATTGATGATATTAAAAAAATTAAAACTGGCCATGGTATTTCTGCATTAACAAAAATTTCGTTACAGCTTGTTGCTGCTTTGGTTGTTGTTATTGGTTGGTTATGGTGGTCGAATCCTAGTACGATGGTTTGGTTCCCATTTTTTAAACGTATACATCCAGAGTTTGGGGTTTTCTTTATTGCATGGGCCGTTTTCATTTTAATTGGTACAAGTAATGCGGTAAATCTTACTGATGGGCTTGATGGTTTGGCTCCGATTTCATTGATTGCTAATTTTGTTACATTTTCATTGATTTGTTATATGGCAGGACACGTAAAAATTTCTCAGTATTTAGCGATACCATTTGCAGGTAGTGCGGAATTAACTGTTGTTGGCAGCGCGCTTGCTGGTGCGTTGATTGGATTCTTATGGTTTAATACCTATCCTGCTCAAATTTTTCTTGGTGATGTTGGCTCGCTTGCCTTAGGCGCTGGGCTTGCGTTTATGGCACTTGTTTCCAAACAAGAGTTGCTGCTTCCTATATCGGGAGGCTTGTTTGTGGCAGAGATTTTTTCAGTTATATTGCAAGTAGTTTCATATAAACTGCGCGGTAAGCGTATTTTTAAAATGGCACCATTGCATCACCATTATGAGTTACTTGGCTGGCCAGAAGCTAAAATCACCATCCGCTTTGGTATTATTTCATTTATACTCTGTTTAATCGTTCTTATGATGCTCAAGCTTCGCTAGGCAAATGCATCACCGCCATTTATTATTGTTAATCGTGTACGGGCAAGAGCTGGATCTTTGCGTGGTACACCAAAATAGCTATTTGGTTGTTTGGGCGGAATAGTGTAATTGAGTGTTATGTTTACATTGTCATACGTTAAATCAAGAGTATTATGCTCAGGATCTTTTATGTAAAAGTTTCCTTTAACGACTCGACATTTCTTCTTATTATTTTTTACTTTACATGTTTTGTCGAGTGATCGGGTTACTTTTAAACGATTAATCCGTTTTGGGATGTTTTTAACAGCGTATTCTTTGCCCGCTCCGACATCGAAGTATTGTTTAGTCTTTTTTTGCTCATACCAATAACTTGTGCATAACTGTCCTTTAACCCAGGGAGCCGTTATTGGCCCAATGATGCGTACATCTTTTGCAAATAGTTGGCATGGTATTAATAAAAGAACAAGATACTTTTTCATAACAACCTCCATTTAATTGTCATGAATAGTCTACGATTTTTTGTAGACAGAACTCAACAAAATAATTTCAAATGATAAAATTTTTTGTTTGTATCGGCATAATTTAGAAGTTACTTTATGAGTTCGCACCCAGAGTTTATCCTGAGTATTTTCGAAGAGAGACACCGATTGCATCGGCTCCTCCAGCCGTCGCCAACCTGTGCGGCGTAGCTTTAGCGAAGACGTAGGCTATGGCGGGCACAGCAGGGCGAACGGGACTAAAAAACCGTTCGTGGTGAGGTGCGAGCATTTCTGCGAGCCTCGTACCGTACGAA
>CAZJVC010000069.1:0-4387 GCA_964549515.1 uncultured Pseudomonadota bacterium
GTAGCGATAGCGTAGGAACTGACCTTAGAATTCAATCAGATGGCAAAATAGTTATTGGTGGTTATGCAACTGTAAGTGGTACAATGCAATTTGCACTAGCACGTTATACAACTGTAGGTGCTCTTGATACGGGTAGCTTTAATGCGAGTGCTGGTTATATTACAACAAATGTCACCACAAGCGGTTCTGGTTCTCATACCTCAAAAGCTTGGGGTGTTGACTTACAAGCAGATGGTAAAGCTGTTCTTGGCGGTTATAGTACGTTGAGTAGCACAAATTATTTTGCGGTGGCACGTTACACAACGGCGGGCGCTCTTGATACAACATTCAATGATTCAGGGCATCAAGCGGGAACTAATACGGTGAGTTTGAGTAGCGAGACTGGCGGGGATTTATCATTTGGTACAGTTATGCAGCCTGATGGTCGTGTGATTTTATCTGGTTATATAGGTTCTCCGGTTCAAGGGTTTGGACTTGCAAGATTTATTGGTCTTCCTGTTGTAGTTCCTGCAGTGCAAGAGACTGATGCTAATAGTAAAGTTTCATTAATTGGACTTGGAACTGGTTCTGTAACTAAGGCAAAAGCATTTTATGCATTGCTCCGTGAAAAGTATTATGATTGGGTATAAAGGTAAGGAGAGCGATAAATGAATAAATTATTTATAAATAAAAAAACACTTTTTACATTGGCATTATTGCTAAGCGTTGTTGTATTGCAGGCAAGTAAAACAATTTTGGTGCCACGGTCTATTTCAACTGATCCGATGTATGAGCTGGCACTAAATTTTCATCAGGAATATACGCGAGATAAAACAGATGAAGATAGTTTTTCCTGGAGTATTTATGCAACTCCATTCTATCAAGCATCGGCACGAACTAAAAAAATAGCCTCGTATCTTTTACCATCTTGCAGTTCGGGATGTGATTCAAGTTGCAGTGGTAATTGTAATTCATGTTCCTCGGGATCTTGCGGCACATCTTCATGTTGTTCGTCAAGTTGTTGTGATAAAACTTGCATAAGTGTTCGCGAAGATGGACTAGGTGATGTTGGTTCGCCATGGCTTTATTTATTAGCGGCAGAAGGATCACAATTTAATTCATCGTTGTCAATCTGTCCAAAATGGCAAAAAGCTGGTGCACACATTAATCTTCGATTTAATTTTGCTAATATTGCACGTGGTTTGTGGTTAAGTGCGATATTTGTTCCAGTTCGTGTCACAAATAAGCTTAACATGTGTGAAAGCCGAACTGGTGGGGCAGGTACATTGAGTGGTTACACAACTACTTGTGAAGCATTAAATTCATATGGTTGTGTTCAACAGTTTTGTAATAAGGTTTCTAAAGGCGGTATAGATGACATTCAATTAAAGTTAGGATATACGTTAGAGCCACGTGAAAAATGGTTGATGGAACTGTATTTGGCTGGTGTTATTCCAACAAGCAATACACAAAAAGCATGTTATTTCTTTGAGCCTCAAGTGGGAGGTGGAAAACACGGCGCGCTTGGTCTCGGTTTTGATGGCGTTGTTCATCTAACAGAAAAAGAAGCTTCAGCATGGGATTTCATTTTTGATGTCAAATATTTGTATTACTTCAATAAATGCCAAGTTCGTTCATTTGATCTTTGCAATGGTGATTGGTCACGTTACTTGCTAGGAACTTTCACTGATTCACGCACCGTTGGCGTTCCGCTTTTACCATGTTTGACCCGTAGTTGTGATGTAACTCCACGTTCACAAGTTAGTTTATATGGAACCTTTCATTATGAATATAAAGATTGGCAATTTGAGCTTGGTGGTAACTTCTGGTGGAGACAAGAAGAGAAGGTTTCCTTGTGCAATACTTGTTTAAATGACGTTGCCATTTATGATCTTGCTGGTGCACGTGCGGGTAATCCTATTTCTGCAAGTGATGCCAATATTAGTCAATCGGCAGGTGGTACAAATGCTGCACCAAGTGATACAACCTTTACCGTTATTAATCCATGTAACATAAATGTTGGTTCAGCTACACAACCTAATGCTTATACATTCAAGGTATTTGCTGCGTTGGGTTATGAAGCTAAAGAAAATGACTGGCCATGGTTGGTAGGTATTGGTGGTTTCTATGAAGCTGCAAATTCAGCATCAGCACTTAATCAGTGGGCTGCTTGGCTAAAACTTGGCATTCATTTTTGATTAGAATTTAAACTAAATAAAAAGGGTCGGTTGATTAGCCGGCCCTTTTTTCAGGTAATGCCTGTTTATTTCGTTTGATCGTTCGGTATTATTTTTTAGGATAAATTATGTAACTTCTGTATATATTTTTTGCAGGGCACATGACTGATGAATAAATAGTTTGATAGTTAAGTACTGGTTTTATCCAGAGTGCGTTGAAAAGATCATCAATGGTGAATGTTTTTTGCAGCATGCAACATGAGTTCAAAACAGAATTTCTTCGATATTTTGGCCCTACACTGTTAATTTTTTTTGAGGTTAGACTTGGTTTACATATTCCGGTTTTACATGCCCAATTAAAATCTTGAAATGAAGGGTAATCGCTGTCGATATTTGTGACAGCTATATAATGACTTTGCGCATGTTGAGGAGCAAGGATCCATGGTGAGCGACTATTTTCAGGATTGGTATGTGCAGGTTGTTCTGGATAGTAGCGTGACCATTTTTTTAACTTATCTGTAATGCGGGTGCCGTCGCGATCTAGATTCAAGATGGCGCCTTCGTTTTTCTTTGTACCTGCTAAAGCAATATATACAGGTGCACACAATTTAACACTTTTGAAGATAGCATAAGCTTCACGGTAATCCTTTGCGTATTGCAATGTGTGACGAAGGAGTGACGGTGAAGACCAGACGTCTTTTTCTTTTAGTGCGTAATTTATATTGTCGATGGCTAGATCTTTTTTGTTATGACGTGCATTTATTGCGAGTGCAAAGTTATTCAGGCTGGGGTTGTTACTTCGTTGTCCAGTAAGTACTCCTACAAAAAACGGCCAACCAGTTGATTTGAAAAGTTTTTTACCGTTTTTTAGCCAAGTAATATTTATGGTTGCTGCGCGCAAAAATGACATTGGCCAATCAAGATTTCTAAAGAGATATGGCATGTCTTCATGGTCAGTAATAATGCACGAAGTACAACTGACAAATAACATGTATGCAAGATTAAATGTAACGAGATTTTCATATGTAAGTGAGTCTGGCAAAGATCCAAGTTTTTCTTTGAGGCCTGTTTCTATTCCGCGAAGCTCCTGTTTGTATTCTTCGGGTATTAAATTTGTATTAACGAGATCGCTAAATTTTTCACGAACTTCAGCTGGAATTTTATTTTGAATGATTTCGTGTGTCTTTTTTGCAAAAGTTAGAATGTTATCTTTTGACATATTATTAATAAGAGGCAACCATCGTTCTTCAGGTTTTGCATCAAGATCAATAGTAATCATTTTCGGGGTTGCTACAAAATATGGTTTACCAAAAAACTTTTTGTAGATAAAAGTGGTTGAAATAAAAATTAAAGCGATGATTGTTACAATATATTTACGTGAATTCATATTTTATTCCCTTTTGTTATCTTTTGGTAATTTGCTCATCTTTTTTGACAGGCCTAGGATGAACGGAAATCTATGGATCTTGCCATTGTTATTTAAACCCGGTCAAGCAGGATGCTTGTTAAATTATCTTATCATGAATTAACATTTTTTCAGCTACTTGTTCAAAGAGAGGGACAGCTACCATTGAAGCATAGAGTTGTCGTTTGACTTGTGGTTCTTTTACATAGACTGCCATGACGCGTTTATATCCATCCTTTTCGATGATTCCGGCAAATGTGTGAATGCTTTTTCGTTCAATGTATTTACCATTTTCTAGAAGGTTTGCCGTGCCAGTTTTTCCCATGACCCTATATCCTTTGATTTTTGCACGATAAGCGGTACCTTGCAGTACCGTTTTAGTTAAAATATCTTTAATTTGGTCCGCGGTTTTTTGTTTAAAAAGAGGTGTTGTTGGCAATGGTTTTATGTCGCATGAAGAGTCCGATTACGGGTTTTGTAGGAATTTTAAAAGGATTAATGAGAAGCCTTGTCTATGCTATTTCTGAAATAAAAAGAAAAAAAAGTGAAAGTGAAGGAGGAAAGTAAAATGGCGGAAGAGAAAAAAGTAGAAGAAACTAAAGCGGAAACCAAAACAGAAGCTACGGTCCAGCTAACAGAAAGTCAGAAGGGGATGATGGATTCTCTTGAAAAGATGACTGTTCTGGAACTTGCTGATTTTGTGAAGGCGCTCGAAGATAAATTCGGCGTTAGTGCACAGGCGCCCATGGGTGCTATGGCAGCGGTAGCTGGTGGAGCAGCAGGCGAAGCAGCAGAAGAAAAAACAGCTTTTTCAGTAATATTAACT
>CAZJVC010000070.1:0-4344 GCA_964549515.1 uncultured Pseudomonadota bacterium
CGTTTGCTAAATAACGTAACACGTTTGCTAAATAACGTAACACGTTTGCTAAATAGCGTAACACTATCTTTCAAACCATATTTTACTATTATGTTTTTTCCAGCTTTTTATAGATGTGACATGAACAGCTTTATCGATTTTTTTCTCTAATCTTTGGCGTGCCATTCTGGGATTGGCAAGGTATGTTTTTATTAATCCAGTCATTTTTATTAGTTGAAGTTCATCAAGCGCAAAAGGCTCTTTCTTGTTTCTTGTTTGCGAGACTTTTACTTCTAGCATCATGGCTAAAAGTGTCGTGTCGGAACCATTTTTTAATGCTTTTTTAGAAAATTCAGTTGCTAAAGTAGCCGCATTTTTAAAGCTTCTTGAACTTAATACGCAAGCACAAACTTTATCAGGATATCCTTTGTTTTCTTCTTGTCTCATTTCTTTACTTGCTGTTAGCTCTAATGTTAATAAAGGATGTTTTATTGTTATATAATCGCGTCCTATTTTAACGGTTAATTTAAGAGTGGTGTTTGCTAATAAATTACTCAATTCCCAGAAGCGTTTTTTTTCGTTAACAGAAGGGTATCTGTTGGGGTTTTTTATGGTAGGCTTCATAATACTTGTTAAAGGAGCTAAATAGTTAAAAAAGCCTTCATCGTTTGCTATATTCCAATAAGATAAAAGCACCTGTAATGCTGGGCCCTGCATTTCTTTAATATAATTATTAAATAAGGTGTCTGCTGTTTTCGCATCCATTGTTGGTAATTGGTATTCTAATTCTATGGCTCCAATGGTTTTTTCTGGATCTTCAAAATTTGCTCGTACTAAGAAACATCCGTCTTCGTTTTTTTTTAATTTGGCGTTTTCTAGTATTTGCGGCATGTAGATTAATCTTTCAGCTACAGCCTTTGTCATTCCAAATGATTTTTTGTTTGTAATATTTTTTTTGAATATAGCTGGTGTTTTACTCTCAAAATCGTCACTCAAGAAGTTAACTAATTCATTTATATTAAATTGGTTAACTAACGAGCCTATGGAGACTTTTTGAAGATTTTCTTCTATATCTATAATTTGTTGGTGAATATTATGATCTAGAATGCCTAGTTTATTAAAATCTTCGTAGTTAGTGATTCCTTCTAATTTTTGATTGATATTTGGAAGATTGTCTGTGTTTATTTTTATTGTTTTTAATTCATTTTTTGTCTGTTTTGAGTTAGTGGAGATCTTTAAGCTTTTTATGTTTTTTTTCATCATGTTATCATTTGGTTTTTAGGAGCTTCTTTTATAGTGATTTCTGAGCTAACCGTTTTATTGTCATAATTAATATTGTTGGTAACCAGACCTTTGTTGCCGTCAAAATCCATAACACAGAAGTGACCAGCGCCTATATTTCTGCCCTTAAGAACTTCCATGTATATTGTTGATTCTTTTGGAACTGTCTTTCCTTCTTTATCCGTATTTCCAAGTTTACTCATCATGTGGAAATTACGATTAAATCCTCCGATTATGAGGGAGGCTATTCGTTCAATGTCTCCTGCTTCGCCTATGTTGACGCAGCTTAAGTCTGCTTCTGAAACTACTGTTCTATTGAATTGTGCTGCTAGAACAATTGGTAAGCCCGTCTCAATTGCACAATCTTTTAACATGAGACAGATTTGTTTCAGTTGTTCTTGCCTGCTTAATCGTGGGGTTTCTGCTTGCAGCATTTGTATATAATCAATATAAATCATTCCTACGTTTGGATCGTTCTCTTTAATAAATCTTATTCCATTGACGAGTTGATCTGCTTTCATGTCCGTATAGATAACTTTAAGTTTTCCTGTATCAATTATTTCCTTAAAGAACGCCTTTTGTCCGAGGTTAAATTCAAGGTGAAGTCCTTGTGTGATGAATTCATCGGTTCCGCGATAATAACTTTCAATGGATCGTTTATTGTTTTTTGATAATGCTTTTTCATTGGGGTTTATTTTATGAATTCTTTTGCTTGTATACGTATTCACAAAAGCTATTTGTATTGCCGCTGCGCTTTCTTCGTAGGAAAAGAAGTAAACATTTTTTTTTGGGTTTTCTTCAATCACGCCTAAAGCGAAATTGTTAAGTAATGTGGTTTTCCCGTGAGAAGTTGGTGTTGCAACAATTGATATAGCTCCACCTGGAAAGGCAAGATCAATTTCCCCTATTTTGTATCCAGTACTTATGCATGGTTCTGTGTTTTTTAGTTCTGCAATTAACTTTTCTTTTGTGTTTTTTTCAAGAAGGTATGCAAACTGGTTTTCTTTACACGATTCATTAGATGAGTGTGTCAAATCAAGTTCTTTTTGAGAAGGCAATGGAACTTCGTTAATTGTAATTGTTTTTTCTAGTTGTTTTTGCACTTTTAACTCCGTAAGGTTGCAGCGTGATACTAAGTCATTAAAATCGGTTGGTTCTTTGTCTGCCGCTTCATACGTTAGGCCGTCAAAGCATGGTATGCAGTACGTTAATTTTAGATCGGGGTATTCTTTATGTAGTCGGTGTGCTTGTTTAAATGCCGCGTCGCCTTTGTCTAGGCAAACTGTAAGCTGCTTCGTCGGATATTTTTCGGCTATATCATGACAAACATTTACGAGATTGCCCGCTGATCCGAATGATATTACCGTCCTTTTTTTTTCAAAGGCCATCCATATTGAAAGTGCTGTTGCTAGGCCTTCAGCTAACCATATCTCATTGCTAGTTTCAAGTTCCCCTATTATAAAAAAAGCACCCTTCGTTTTCGTTCCTTTTAGATAAGGTTTGCTGCGCTTATCTCCACCAGAAAGTTTTTCACGAATAAACTGTTCTGACTTAAGTTCCCCATTTATGTCTCTCAATGGCACGATTATACTGCCATCTGTTCCTATATATAACCCTTCACAGGCATCGACCTTTTTTGATGTGAGATATGGATGTGAGACTAACGGTACAGATTCATCGATAACTTGCTGAGGTGTTCTTTTCGCTTTTGACACAGTTGTTTTTTGAGCGGGGACATATCTTGGTTCCAGACCAAGATTATTTCTTAGATCTTGATATGCATCAGGAAAGTTTTTGTTTGTTGATAGCATGTAAAGACGGATAAGGTCTCCTTTTTCACAACAAGTATGACAATAAAATGTGTTGGTTTCTTTATTTATTGCTAAACTTCGCTGTTTGTCTCCGTGATGGATTGGGCAGTAGTCGCGTATTTCATTTCCGGCGTCTATTGGTGAACTCTTTTTATAGGCAATATGTTGTAAAATACAAAGAGGGTCTATGGTGGATTTGAATTCTTCTTTTGCTTTGTCTGTGATCATTATTAGCTCCTGTTGCGTTGTATTACCAAGTGATGCGATATGATCTTGACGATTCTCTCTCGAGTCTGTTATGATGACAGCTCCAAAGTATCAGTAGCCAAGATTGCACCGCTAAAGTGTCTTGGCTATTCTACTTCAAATCTTTTTTTTTAATACTCATTACTTCAATCATTGTTAAATAAGTACAAACTTCTTGCTTGGATTATCCTCGCCGCTTGTTTTGTCATATTGGTAGATCATATTGCTTGATGTATGTCCGGTCACCTTCATGATCTCTGAATCTTGTACACCTTGGTACTTAATCATTGTGACCCATGTGGCCCGAAGCATGTGCGGTGTTACTTTTTTGATGTTGGCGTTCTTTGCCGCACGATTGAATGAGTAGTTGCAACGTAGGCGAGTAACGGCCCTCCCCGTTCGCGTAACAAAAATATAAGGCGCATCTTTTCTTATATGAGATGTTTCAGCAATGTACTTTTTTAGCTTATCCATAAAATAACTTGGGTATGAAATTGGTATTTCCCGAATTGTTCCACCAGTTTTCTTTTGGCGAAAGCGGATAATGTTTTTTTCCCAATCGATATTGTTACATGTAGCCTCAAGAACTTCTGAAACCCGTTTTGCGCCTTGAAATATGCAACGTGCAATAAGAGAGTCCCTGTGGTTTATGTTTGAGAGTGCTTCGATAAAACGGTGCCATTCGGCCAATTTCAATACTCCTGTGGCGCATTTATCCCTTACTGCAAAAAACGTTGGATTGGCTGACAGTTTTGATGGCATTGCTCTACGGAACCATCCTTGCGAAATATGGTTTAGGTATGCTGTAAAAGAAACATAAACGGCCGCATGCAGTTGCCTTGTTCCCTCACACCATGACTCAATTTTTTTGATATAATCTAGCACCATCTCATGAGGCGTATGATTGAAATGTCCTACCGTAAAGACATTGTCCTTGGCATCAAACTCGGGGACAATTTTGCGGCGAATCAAATCGCCCATATAATAGGCGTAATTTCTTCGTGTTTCTGGGGATAACGTTCTTAAC
>CAZJVC010000071.1:0-4294 GCA_964549515.1 uncultured Pseudomonadota bacterium
ATACTTTACAGATGCTCTGTCAAAGTCAAAAAGTTGGTTGGAGCATAATGTTCCATCATAATGTTCTCCCCCACCATTTCCTTTGCGAACATGAATTGCTACAGTAATTGCATCTAAAGGAAAGGTTTTCATTGGTGGAGGTTTAATTAAAGAGAGATCTTTTTGAAGTTCTCGTAAACTATTTGAATCAATTTTGTTAACAGAAGATGAAATATCGGTATAGAGTAGGACGTTTTTATTTAAATTGCGTATAACATCTTGTTCATTGCTTACTATTATTTTGGCATCAAATTTTTGATTTGATAATTTTTCTTCGTTGATTGATAGTGAGAAAATTTTTGAATGGTTGAAGGGCGTAACAAGCAATGGAATATTATATTTTGATGATAAAACTTTTGCTATAGCAAAACCTGCTACACAGTCACCAGCTAAAAGACTTGGGCTATTTGTGATAGCAACGCAATTGATAAGTTTTATTGGTAAAATAAAAATAAATAAAATATAAATTGCTTTCATTGTACACTCTCTGTTTTTAATTAACTTAATACATTATTACACTTATTTTAGAAACAAGTAAACTCTTCTAACCTAAATTGCTATTAAGCAGGATGTCCGCAAAATTTAAAGATCTAATCTGATTTGACATTTTAAAAATGTACTTTCAGTTAATGCGTAACTCCTGTTAATAAGAAATTGTGTTGACAAAGTGGATGTGCCAACGCAACGTGAAAAGTTCCGGTTTTTTGCAACATGAAAAGTTCCTATTTTAAAGAGTTGCCTCTACCGCCGGCATGGCGGTCTTCACCCTACTCTCCTCATTTAAAATGGTGAAACTTGGGTTGTTGCAATAATCAATATACTCTACCGGCGAAAGCCTTGTTTTTAATTTCATTCCAATTTCCTTAAAGTTTAAAGGTATTCCACGAACGTATAGTGTGAGTTTTCCATTTAAATGTTCGCGCACCTCGATCGTATTCTTTGGGCGTATAAAAGCTTGTTGTTGCTTCTCAAGTTGTACGAGTCGACGTTTGTAAGATATGGTGTAATCGTTGGTAAGAATTCGTGCCTCTTTGATGCAAAAGATGATGCTCAGATTAACGTTTTTATCCAGAGGTATATGCGCATCGCCTGGCGTGGCAGCTTGTACTGCAAAAAGCTTATTGTGCATATTGAGATATTCATTTTGAGCGAATTGGTTAGCATCTTCAATTGAAGCGATGTTGCGCAATCTCATCTCTTTAGTAAGTCGGTCCTGTAGTGTTTTGTTTGCTCTTTCTACGCGGCCTTTTGCTTGTGGACTTCTTGCATGAATAATTGTCACTCCAAGTTCCTCGTTTACACGTTTAAATTGTGTAATTTTTTCACGATCCGGGTTATTGGTGTTGACACTAAATACACTTCCAAAGTCAACATAAAATGATTCTGGTATGCCATGCTTTCTGATATAGTTCATCTCTGCTTGCATGACAGAATGCAAAGATTCACTTGGTACAAATTCAAGCCACAAAATTTCGCTCGTGGCGTCATCGATAAAGACAAGCAATGTACATTTTGGACCACGTCCCTCAAACCAGTCGTGCGGTGATCCGTCAAGTTGAATCATGATTCCTCGTACCTTTTTTCTCTCACGCCACCTTCGATGTTTTGGTCTATGTCGTCTCTTTTTCCACAATCTCTCACGAATCAATACTTTTCGCAGCGTCTCTCTACTAATCGTTATATTGAACCTTTCTTTGAGTTTCTCTACTGCAAAACTTGCACTGAACCCTATCCAGTCACTTGTAAGTAATTCTATTGCTAGTTCTTGTTCTTTCGCACACCATCGATGTAAGCTTAGTTTGCCTCGAGAGCGATGGACCAGCCCCTTTGCCCCCTCTTTTTTATAGCGTACTAACTTTTTCCTAATCCATCTGTCTGATACATCGAGCCGCCTTGCCGCTGCAGTTTGCGATATTTCCTCGCCAACTATTTTTTCAAAAATCACTAATTGCTTCCGTTCTTTTGCATTCATGATAAGCTTATCCACGTTATGTTCCGGCTCTTTCCTAATTATAAAAATTAATTACTTTTCTTTAGGATAGACCGGAACTTTTTACTTTGCATTCCTATAGGAACTTATCACTTGGGCGCCAAGCAAAGCGCATATTAACCAGTGGGTGAAAATCCCACACGGATAAGAGTTAGCCCCTCAACCGGAACTGAACCTTACATTCGGGGAGGTAACAAACCGAATGAAGCTAAGGGAATGGATGTACCAGGCCGCAACGAAAGTGAATGTATTGAGCCACGAAATAAGTAGCATTGCAGAGGCCGACACTGTAAGTGTAAGTGGAAGGCAACAACGCTGTAACGTAAAGGCGAGGAAACAGCGTCTCTGTCGGGGTCAGAGGCAGTGGCATGGTACAAAATGGAAGATATGTGAACTTGGGAGATCCACTGAATTCCTCAATAGGAGGTATGCTGAAACAAGTCCGAAAGAACAAGGATCAGCAGATGACTCAGTGGAAGTCGGATTGACTGATAGTACTCCGAGGGCGGGAAAGCCGTCTACATGGGGAAGCGGTCAACAGAGATGTGATAGTTCAAATAACAATGCCGATGCACCGAAATCGGGGAGACAACGTGTTTAAGAATTTTGAACTGATAGCACAAAAAGCTCAGCGAGATAGAAGGCTGAAGTTTACATCACTCATGCACTACATGAACGAAGAAAGGCTTGAGAAATGCTTCAACAAACTCAAGAAGGATAAGGCAAGCGGTGTTGATGGAATTAGTGTCGAACAATACGGCACAAACCTTAAAACGAGCATCGCCAACCTTGTGCAACGGCTGAAGTCTAAAGCGTATAAGCCACAACCTGTAAGGAGAATCTACATTCCCAAAGCAGGTAAAGGGGAATTACGTCCATTAGGTATTCCAGCCGTTGAGGATAAGATTGTACAAATGGCACTCAAGGAAATACTGGAAGTCATATATGAACAAGATTTTAGAGATTGCTCACATGGCTTTAGACCAGGAAAGAGTTGTCATACTGCAATCAAACAACTGGATAATGCAGTAATGCACAATCCTACAAATTGGGTAGTGGAAGTAGACATCGAGAGGTTCTTTGACTCAGTAAGACATGATTGGATGATCAAATGTCTACAGGAAAGAATCGCAGACCCAAATATATTGTGGCTCGTGCGAAAATTTCTCAAGGCAGGAATTATGGAATCTGGTCAAGTGCGTGAAAGTAAAATAGGAACACCACAAGGAGGAGTAATAAGTCCACTGCTCGCAAATATCTATCTGCACTACGTCTTAGACCTGTGGTTTAGCATAAAGTTTAAGCCGCAGGCTAAAGGATATGTAGAGTTGATACGGTATTGCGACGATTTTGTTGTAGCAACAGAAAGCGAACATGACGCCATAAGGTTTATACCGGAACTGACACAAAGACTTGCGAAATTCGGGCTCCAAATCTCAGCGGAGAAAACACGGGTACTGAAATTTGGTAAAAGAGTCTGGTACAGAGCACAAAAGCAGGGAAAGAACGTCGAAACAATCGACTTCCTGGGTTTTACGCACTATTGCGCTAAAAGTAGGAAAGGTTACTTCGTCATGATGCACAAAACATCAAGACGAACGATGACTAGAAAACTCAAGGGTATAAACGAATGGCTCAGACGCGTTCGAAGCATAATCCCCCTTAGGGAGCTATGGCCTACAATAAAAGCAAAACTGGTCGGACACTACAACTACTTTGGTATAAACGGCAATATACGCTCGCTACAGAAATACTACTGGAGAACACTCGGTATGATATACAAATGGATAAATCGCAGAGGACAAAAGAAGAAGATGACATACAAGAAATACGTAAACTATCTACAATGGAATCCTCTGCCAAAACCGAGGATATATCATGCGATACTCTACTGAGAAACGTGCGAATGCATTTCTGAAGAGCCGTATGTGGGAAAACCACCAGTACGGTTCTGTGAGGGCTTCCGGAATATTATAGGAATCCAAAAGAGGAATAAATAATATGAAGGATTCTACTCGACTGCAATAACAGATTTGATGTTTTGATTAGATCTCAATCGTATTTTGTACGAGTAGCAGAGACAATGGGCAACCATAAAATAGTAGTTTATCCATTGAGCTTCAAATGGGAGAATAACAAATTAATTATGACTAGAATAGTCATTAAAGGCTCCATAACAGAGCTTACAATAAGACATATTGATTTTGAACAGCCGTTAATACCTAAGAAAGCGCTTATTGACAAAAACGGTTTATATCGGCTATT
>CAZJVC010000072.1:0-4204 GCA_964549515.1 uncultured Pseudomonadota bacterium
GCCGCCAGTCTTCGCTTATCCATGCCTGCCCGGCATAGCCGAAGGCGACGACGGGGCCTTCCGGCTTGGCAAGCTTCGCCTGGCACGGCCAGTTGTTTAACGGATGGTTTATAACTTAGGAGTCTGAGAAATCAGGCTCCTTTTTATATGAGTATTTAAAATTCATTTAGAAATATTTGAGAATTGACAATTTTTTACTTGCGCACACATTGTCAATTTTGGTTAAACGTGGTAGTATTAAGTGTAGTTTAAGTAGGGGTTATTATGAATAAATATATATCAATCTTAATATTTTTGTGTCTAACAACTAATTTATCGGCTTAATTAAAATAAATTCCAAAAACATTTCGATATTATTCAATAGTAGATACTCGTGAAACCGATCAGATGAATGTTTATTTTTAATCTTTAATAGTAGGGGGAACCGATTATGTTCAAAAACCGTGTTTTTTTAAGCAGTATGATGATCTTGTCATTTGCAGGTGCTAATGCAGATTTAATACAAAGTGTTGATGTGCTTAATAATAGTCCACAAAGTCTTAAGTGGGCTGCAAATAATGCTAATAATACTTTTGTTGTTAGTCAGGTAGTTCCTGCTTACTGCAAAGCATTTGTGATTTCAAAAATTACACAACTTAGTGTTATGCAAGACAAGTTGTTTGCTGGTATTTGTAGAAATTCTGCTGAAGAAGTAAGGCAAGCTATTGCTGTTGGGGCAGACGTTAATAAGTTGAGAGAAGGTAGAACTCCTCTTGCTTGGGCTTTATCATTAAATATGGTTAATGCCGCTGCTTGCTTGCTTCAGTATGGGGCTAATAAATAAATATTCTTACGTACGCCAACCATTAAAAATAAGCTTAATGGTTGGCAAATTTTTTCAATCATAAACTGGAGGACAAATCATGAAAATGTCCAAAAAATATTTTTCAATTATTTTACTCGTAGCAAGCACCCTTGTTATTACACCAAATCAAGCAATGAACTCATACCGAGAAAGATTAAACAACATGGTGCAATACATTTCTTTATCCTTGCCAAGTGCACAAGACATAAACCATCTAGTTCTTCGTACAAAGAACAGCCTCATTGAAAATCGTCACATCACAATTCCAGTACTAGCAACTATTACCGTTGGTACGTGCATTTATCTTTCTCGAAGACTTTTTAGTCGTGGTAAAAAAACTATCACATCTATTATTGTTGATCCTGTTACACAAAAAACAGAATCAACACAAACAAAAACAGATCAAGAGAAAGAATATGTCAATGCATCACAACAGACTGTTCTTTCCCCAAAAAAACAGGTCATTACAGTCTTGAATGATAGCCCGTCTTCCCTTAAGGTCTGCATTTCAAAAGGCGATTCTGATATATCTACAGAAGCTACCGAAAAAACGTACATCTTTATGGAACATAGTCACGACGAAATAGTTATCGATTAAGAAATAAAAAACATGCCATTTTAATTTTCTTACAAAAAATTTGAAAATCTAAAATCTTTTAAATATGAGGTTATGATGAAACAAAAAATATTATTGTTAAGCACACTTATCTGCATTAATGCTCACGCAAATCATGTCGGATCAGCACACATCATAAATGATACCGATCAATCATTGCGAGCTGAAATAGGAATTCCCGATCACAGCCGCGCCGATATAACTATTAAAAAAATTAACGTACAAGAAGAAGCTCTCCAACAAACAATTCCTTGGGCCGAAGAAACAAGAAAGATGAGCGCCTTCATTGAAAAATCAACTTATCAGCGGCAAGACTATGTAATTAATCATCAAGCAGAATGTCCTTTTCTCGTAGTTATCAATGTTCCCTACGGCGCAATTGAATTCAGAAAACAATTAAACGAATTAATCAGCAATTCAAGCCACAGAATACGAGTAGAAGATGGTGGTAGAGGCGGCCCTATAAAACTTGTTTATCACACAAGGACTCCAGTTGAACTTCAAAAAGCTATCGAAACAGTAAATCAGCAACTACTCCCTCTAGAAATTTTAAAAAAATACGCTCAATTAAATCACAAAGAAACAAAAAAATCGTAGAACGTGCAAATAAATAATATTCAAAAATACATCTGGGGCTGATATTAACCAAAAAGTATGGCCTGGTGGTATTAGAAAAGAATGCTCCCTGCTTTCAGCTGTAATGGAGAGGTCTGGCTCTTCTAATGCGCGTAGGCAAGAAGTTATAGAGTTACTGTTAGAGAAAGGCGCTAATTTCTAGAGCGTCATGTATATAAACCATTTAATATAATGTGAGGTCACATGAAATTTTATATTTTATTATTTTTTAGTATATTTTGCTTTGGCATAAATGCGAAATGTACACATACCCGGATTATAAATAATAGTAATGCACCTGTTAATGTTGAGTATGGTATTCCAATTTATAGTCGTGCTGATACTGAAGTAAAAGCAATTAAATCACAACAAGAGTTGCAAGATTTACTGCATGAGGCAATACTGACAAACTCAACACAAGAAATTATGCAAGTCGTTAGGGCTGGTGCAGATGTTAATCTTTTTAAGGATGGAAAAACGCCACTTAGGTGGGCAACTTTGCTGAAAAAATTTAATTCAGTAGATGTATTGAAGAAATGCGGTGCCGTTATTCCATGTCCTAAAAACGTGTTGTACCGGGCAATACTAAATGACTCAGCAAAAGAAATAAGGCAGGCAATTCAGGCAGGTGCTGATGTTAATGAAGAAATAAGAGATGGAAAGTCTGCACTTATATGGGCTGTATTACTTGCTCGGCATAAAGCTGTAGAAGTTTTGCTAGAATATGAAGTTGATCCAAATATGGTTTATTCAGGTAATTCGTTAGTGCATAAAGGCTCTGTGGTACATAGAATGATTGGGCCAGATTGTTTTCAGTCCAATTGTTTTCAGTCCAATTGTTTTCAGTCCATTGGATATTCTAGTCTTAAACTTTTACATTGTGCTTTGCTATTTGGTGATATCCAATCCGCGCTTTTGTTGGTGAAAAAGGGCGCTGTTTTTTCTGACAAGCCCCGGGAGTGGAGTATGGACGTTTTTCAGTATGTTCTAAATGATATTAATCCAACAGGCATAATTGAAATTGTTTTAGAATTTATACAAGAACTCATTAACCGTGGATATGATATTAATTCGAACATATATTCAAATACAATACACCCCGATCAAACCATCATGCAAAATGCAAGCGCGTGGGTATCTGCCATTAAAAGTCCTTTTTATTCGACTAAGGTTCTTGAATTGTTTATGAAGAATGGTGCAAATCCAAATCAACTGTTTTTATCGGGTTTTACGCGTTGGACTCCATTGTTTTTGGCGATTGAAAATAACAATGTAGATGCTGCTAAATTTTTATTAGGTGCTGGAGCGGATGTAAACCAAAAAGTTATTCGGGTGTGTTGCGTTGGTAGTCAAACGAGCCAGCAAACGCCACTTTTTTATGCAAGGTCACTTACTCATTTTAATAATCAGGAAATGATAGATTTTTTAATTAAACATGGCGCACGATAATAGTTTGAATGGCTAAATGTCAAACAGGTAATCCACTAGTTTGACTAGTGAGACTTTCAAGGTTTGGCCGTAAGATTTAGTAAAAGTTGTTGTTTGCATTTATATTTTCTATTGGCTTAACGGTTAGGAGGAAACAAAGAAGGCAAACAACAACATATGAAAGTCTAAATTTATATGAAGGATTATGACGTTTATATATTTGATATGGAAGTTGTAAAACTTAATTGTTGTTTTAATTTACTCCATCTAAAGGTTCGACCTGTCCGCCATAGCCTTTGGCGACGGCTGGAAGTGTGCCCAATGTCTGCCGCCAGTCTTTGCTTATCCGGGCCTTCCGGCTTGGCAATCTTTGCCTGTCACGGCCATCTTTTTTTAAATTCGTTTGTTTAGAGGGGAGAGGTTTATCAGAGCTTTTTGATGTGCGACGTGTGCATGAAAAATGGAAGTTTACCTTTATTGAGGTTCTAAAATCGGAGCGAGAGATTAATGAGATTATTTTTAAGATGTTCTATGAAAAGAATGTATTAGATTAAAGAATGATAAAGGAATAAAGAATGAGTATTCAGATCTTTAGTGCGTGGTTGTTTGGTATATTTACTCAAGCTATGATCAATGATAGTTCAGCGAGAGCTTCTTGTCGGAGTGATTTGCTTGAATTGGAAAATAGTCTTGAAAAATCG
>CAZJVC010000073.1:0-4100 GCA_964549515.1 uncultured Pseudomonadota bacterium
TTAGCCTGTTATTGACTTATGCCCCTCATCTTATAAATTAGGTGAGGGGTTTTTCGAGGCATTTAAATAAAAAAAGATCATCTAACTAATTTTTTCAGAAAAATTTTGATGCGCAACGCGTAATACTCGTTGCTGTGTTTGCCAGACAAGTTCATAAAGTGCTTCATCATATGTTGCCCAACGATGCGCAACCCATTCATCTTCCTCTAAAATCAAGGACTCTGCAGATGACAATGGCGCAATAAACCATCGAACGAGAACAATTTTTTGTTTTGTATTATCAAAATAAGCACTTTGATGACTCAAATTACTAAGAACAGATGCGTCCAAAGTAATACCAATTTCTTCTTTTGTTTCGCGAATGCAAGCAGATTCAACAGTCTCGTCAGGTTTGACGCCCCCCTTGATTAATCCCCACCCTTTGTAACGTTTAGGGTTTCGACGCAAAATCAAGTAGCGTCCACACGCTCTATCAAAAACTACCACCCCTACAGTTGATCGAATTTCAATCTCCATAATACCTTAATATTTTATTTTATCTGTTTTTTCTTTCCACTCCCTAAACACTGCTTTAGCATCTGCTTTTTGTACACGATGCATAGATAACGATCGGCTTTCTGCAGGTAAACATAATTCTTGATAAATAAAAGCATCATCAAAACCTATTTCTGCTGCATCAACATGCGTCAAACTATACCAAATAGAATCTATATGAGCCCAATAGGCAGCACTTAAACACATTGGGCATGGTTCACAACTACTATACAAACTACATCCTTTAAGATCATGTGCTTTCAATTCTTTCGCGGCAGCTCGAATTGCAACAATTTCAGCATGCGCCGTTGGATCATGAGATAATACTACCTTGTTGTGACCAGTCGCAATGACTTCGCCTTCTTTTACAATGACAGCACCAAACGGTCCGCCCCCAGAATGCAAGGACGCTCGCGCCAAATCAATTGCTTGTTTAAGAAACTGCTCGTAAATACTCATATGTTCCATTTCGCTCATATAGTCATTGTATCAAGAGACAAAAAACAGGCAAGTCCTGAAAAAGCCACAAGCGAATTAACTTGTGGCTTTTTCAGGATTATCCTGTTCAGGTAAATTAATTAGTTAACGCGATTTACTAAAATTCAAATACAAAATTCCAGGAATAAGAGCTGCTGCCGTTATTAAATAAATACAAGACAAAACCCCTGGAACTATAGCTATACTAGTTAAAAGAAAACGAAACGTTGCATCAAGTGGTATTGGCAAAACCGAGTTAAACAACCATACAATGCCAAAACAAACGCCTCCTATAACAAGAAAAATGAGAATCGCATAAATTATAAGCAAAAACCATATCCACAAAATTACAATAAAATTTCGATACGCTAACAAAAAAGAAGCTTTTAATGTTTGAAAAAGAGAACCCTTCTTTTTTATTAAAATTGGAATAAAGAAATAAATACCGACTGCCCATGCAGATAAAAGCACAAAGCTTACAAGCCACAATCCCAATTGGCCATAATCAACAGCAGCCTTAAAACCACCACCAATCACATTATAATCAATACTAAGACCTTTTTTGAAAGGCCAATAAATCCTTGCAACTTGAATGGCCGTTATTATTAATGTTAAACCAAAAAGCGTTTGAATACTGTCTCGAAGAATCAAGAATGAGTCACCAAATGACAAACTTCTAGAAAATAACCTTTTAATAAGCGCTGTAAAAAAAATATAAATGATAAAGGTAAAGAGAAAAAGTGAAGCTAACTGGCAACTCAATAATCCAAATGACATTTCCTTTGCCGGTTCATAAAATGAACAATGAATATTTAACAAACCAAATAGCAGACGCCTTACAAATTCTGCAACAAGAATAACAATAACCCCCGCGACAGGATACCAAAAGAAACTTTTTTCACGCCACGCTAAACCAAATGCTTCTTTTACCGATTTATTACCTATGGATAACTTTTTCATAAATGTCATAAAAAACCTTTCGTATACCTATTTCTTCATCATAATACTATGAAACAAAACAGCTGGCAACGCCATAAAAACAGTAACAAAATACCAGCTCAACAATATAACTGGAATAATAGCAATGAGAATAAATGGTAAAATCAAGCCTGCCCCAATAGGAACATTTAACAGGTGACACACTAGCCAAGTAACACTCATACCAACAGTACCAAACAAAAAACCAGATAATAATACAAAAAAGGCCATAACAATGGCAGCCGTAAAAATACCTGGAAAATGTTTCCATGCAAGGAAAAACGATTGGAAAATTGCTTTACCAATTTTTTCATTTCGTTTAATTAAAAGAGGAATAACAAAAACAATTCCCACCAACCATACTGCTAACAAAATTGACGCAATATATAATGTTAATGCATGATGAATAAGAGCTGGCAATAAACCAATCAATAAAACCACAACAACAAAAAGTATACTCCATACAAACAGCTTCCTCCCCAATCCCTTCTCAAAATCAAAGCTTTTGTTAAATCTTATTTTCTTATCATGCAACAAAAACATACCATGCTTTAATAATGCTGCTTCAAAAATTACCTTGATCCAACTAAGCAAAATAACAAGACAACTCACAACCCCCAAAATGTACAGCCCTTCTGTTACACGCATGGTCATAACCCATTGATTAAGAACCTTATAAATACCAAAAATACCAAACCCCAAAACAAGCGACCCAACGGAAAAAATAAGTGACCCAATCAAATAACCAAGCAATGGATAAACAAGCAATACACGATGATTCCAAACAAGACCAAACGACAAAATTACTGAACGATATCCAGTAACAATATGATCTACAAACGTCATAGTTCTTCCCTCTTCCTTTTAAAAAAAATGTTAACGAACAATAATTATTTTCCTATCACCACCTCCTTATGCAACGTATAATTAATTGAACGGAAGTTTTTTCATTTTATCAATAAAAAGCTCGACTTCATCAAGAGTATTATACAAATAAAAACTTACACGAACAGAAGCAGGAATACCAAGAATAGCATGTAGCGGTTGCGCACAATGCTGCCCAGCGCGCACAGCAACAGAAATTTCCGCTCCATCAAGAAATGCTGCCACATCATGTGCGTGCATATTTTTTACCACAAAACTGACTAGATGCCCTTCACGCTTAAGCTGTTCACACGGCCCCAGCAATTTAATACCATCAATTTCTTGTAATCCATCAATAACACGACCACACAATGACGCTTCATGCTTTTGTAAGGCATCAAAATTAACGTTATTAACCAGATACTCAACTGCAGCACCCAAACCAACCGCCTGAGCTATTGGCGGCGTTCCTGCCTCAAATTTATGCGGTGCTTTAGTCCACACCGATTCTTCACGACACACATTGGAAACCATTCCACCACCAAATTGATATGGTGGAACCTCCGCCTCTAATGATTGTTTAATATATAAAATGCCAACGCCCGTCGGTCCCAGCATTTTGTGCCCAGAGAAAACAAGGAAATCCGCGCCCATATCATGTACATTTAATTTTCTATGCGGAGCTGACTGCGCTGCATCAACAAGTACGCGCGCGCCAACCTCATGGGCCAAGGTAGTTATTTTTTTAACATCGTTCGTGGTTCCAAGAACATTTGAAATATGTGTTACAGCAACAAGCTTTGTTTTTTTTGATAAGGCTTGTTCATACGCCTCCATATCCAAAAGACCATCGGCTGTCACCGGAATAATAACTAATTTTGCTCTCTTTTTCTTAGCAAGCTGTTGCCAAGGTAAGAAATTAGAATGATGCTCCATTTGACTTACAATGATTTCATCTCCCGCACCAATATGCAACTCTCCCCACGTTGACGCAATAAGATTGATCCCATCGGTTGTTCCGGATGTAAAAATTGTCTCTCGTGCATCTGCACCAATAAATTCCGCAATAATTGATCGCGCTTCTTCGTAAATGCTTGTTGCTTCTTCAGCTTTCAAATAAACACTACGAAAAATATTGGCCGTATGAAATGCATAAAAATTTGCAAGTGTTTGTATAACCTGATCCGGTTTCTGTGTCGTTGCTGCATTATCAAAATAAATCTGTTCAGGTGAGACCTGTTCAGGTG
>CAZJVC010000074.1:0-4043 GCA_964549515.1 uncultured Pseudomonadota bacterium
TACCCCTTCAGATTGCGCAATTTCATTTTCATGATGAGGAAAAATAAGGTCCATGCCGCCGCCATGAATATCGATATTAGGCGCAAGCAATTTTGTCGACATGGCAGAACATTCAATATGCCAACCTGGTCGACCCCAACCCCATGGACTTTTCCAAAAGCTTCCTTCTGGCTCAGACTTCCACAGTGCAAAATCTAACGGATCTTTTTTCTTTTCATTTACATCAACACGTGCACCAACTTTCAAATCTTCAATATCACGCTTTGAAAGCTTGCCGTAATCAGGAAAACTGCGAACAGAGTAATAGACATCACCAGCAGACTCATATGCGTGACCTTTATCGATCAACTTCCCAATCAGTTCGATCATATCATCAATCGTTTCAGTAGCACGAGGCTCAAAATCAGGTGTCAAACAATTAAGAGAACGCATGTCATCACTAAATGACTTCATATACTTCTCGGCAACCTCTTTATAGCGCAATCGATCACCAAGCTCTTTTTCTGCACGATTCAACAACTTGTCATCAATATCAGTAAAATTTCGCGCATACTTAACGTCATATCCAAGAAATTTTAATAATCTATATAAAATATCAAAGGTAACATAACAACGCCCATGGCCTATATGTGCATCATCATAGGGAGTTACACCACAGACATACATTGATACTTTTCCTGGCTCACGAGACTTAAACTCTTCTTTTTTTCTGGTAAGGGTATTTGTTAATAATAATTTTTGCTCTACCATGATCAATCCAATCATTTAAACTAACTTTCCATCAGAATACCCTACCTGCCAAAAAAATGAACCCAGAAATCAAACAAAAAAACCTCAAACAAAACACGCTAAAGATAAGTCATTGCCTTATCTCACAATTAAAAGTACAAGCAAAACAGACAAGACTTATTCTGCCTTGCGCTTTGCTGATGTAATTGTAATCAGCGCAACCGAAAAAGAACCAAACAAAATCAGCGTCTCACTCTAAACATATAAGTAAGCATTCTTTTTTTATAATTAAAAAGGCGACAAATTTCACGCCTTTTTTTGTATCAACAATCAATTCTTAAAACTTTCACAAGTCAATCTTTACATTTGTCGTATATAAGACTGGCCAAAATTTTTAAATTTAGTATTCTAGAGGGCGATATTCTCTATTCAAAAATCATACTGAAAAGAGCACCGAGCGGGAGTTCATGTTGGTACAAAAAGAGAGAGCCTTGCGAAATTTAAAAATTATCGTCTTTTGTTTAATGCCGTTATATGCACAAACACAAGACACAAAACACATACCCAAACAATCAGATAAGACTGAACAAACAGTAGAAAAACAACAGCCAAAACCTCTTCATGAGAAAATAATTCGAACGATTAAAATTGTTCGAAACAATCCTAATAAATATCTGACTGAAGCTGCCATTAAAACATATGTACCGTACAAAGAAGGCGGTCCATTTGATCCACAAAAAAGTAACCTCGCAATAAAAAAATTATTTAATCTTGGCTTTTTTGATCAAATCCAACTTCGAGGTAGCAACGTAATTGATGATAAAGTTGATATCTTTTTTATTTTAAATGAACTTCCCGAAGTAATCGATATCGAAATAACTGGCAACAAAAACCTCAGTGATCAAAAGATTGAAAAAGAACTCAAACTCAGTGATCTGCGCGCTATCAGCGAACGTAAATTAAACGAAATTGTCAGAAAAATTAAAAAGCTCTATCAAGAAAAAGATTTTCATACGGTTGACATTAAAAGTGAAATCAAAATAAGCGATGGCAACAAAGCCACAGTAATTATTAATATCGATGAAAACGCAAAATCACTCATCAAGCGTATCTTTTTCAATGGCAATACTCATGTGCCAAGCAAAAACCTGAAAAGAGCAATCTTCTCTCGTGAAGATTGGCTTTTTGGATTCATCACAAAGGCTGGTAGCTATCAAGCCGATAAATTTGAACAAGATAAACGTTATCTTGAAAATTATTACAAAACACTCGGCTATATCTCTGCTAAAGTTGCTAACGCAAAAGTAAGCTTGGATCCAAAAACCAAGCAGTACACCGTCACGTTTACAATCAATGAAGGTGATCAATATCGCATTAAAGATCTTCATGTACAAGGTAACGATAAGTTAAGCGAATACGAGTTATTGCAACATCTACCAATGAAATCCGGCGCTATCTACTCCATGAAAGACATCATGGACTCAATAGAAACACTCAAAAAAATCTACGGTGAATTTGGTTATATTTTCGTCGACATTCAACCATCTATTGTTCCTGACGAAGAAAATAAAACAGTTAACATTTCATTTGAGGTTGATCTTGGCGACAAAGTTTATTTGAATCGCATCACAATTAAAGGGAACAAAAAAACCCGTGACCACATTGTTCGTCGCCAAATCCTACTTCATGAAGGTGAATTGCTCAGCCACCAACGCATGGAACTTTCCAAGCAACGTGTTGAAGCTCTTTCGTATTGGGATAAGGAAGAGGGAGTACAATGGAAAATTAATCGTCTAAACGATAACCTAGCCGATCTTGATATGATCCTACATGAAGCAAAAACTGGTAAACTGATTGGTGGACTCGGATGGGGTGGCAACGAAATGAATGCGTCCTCAGCAGCTAGTGGTTTCAACTGGACACTTGACGTTAGCGATGTAAACTTCCTTGGAAAAGGGTTGCAATTTAACGCGAACGCTCGCTGGTCCAGAGAAGAGTGGTCAACCGCAATTGATTTTACTGAACCTTATTTAATGGACCGCCCAATTTCGGTCGGCTACAATTTCCATCTAAACAAAATAAGCCGCAGCGAAGATCTTAACCAAATTAAGGATCTTTCAGAGCGATACATGGGAACATCATTCCACGCCGGCTATATGTACAGCGGATGGGAACCAACTACATTCTTACGCGGTGTCGTTGGTATCGAAAACATAAAACTTAATAATCGGCCAACCCTTGCAGACAATGTAGGCCACTTACCAGGGGCAAATGCATATCAACGCATCATTTTGGAACAATTTAAAAATGGTACAATGACATACCTTAACCTTGAAGCTGGCCAAGACATCAGGAACCACGTTGTACACCCATCTGGCGGTTTCCAATGGTCAACACTTGCACGCGCTGGTCTTCCAACACAAAAATTTGGGTTCTTCAAAATAGACTTTGATTATAGCTGGTACACATCATTAATTGATGAGTACGGCTTAGTCCTATGCTTCCACACGCACCTTGGTTATGTAAAACCATTAAAAAATAAAACAATACCTTTTAGAGAACTTTTCAATATAGGCGGTATTGCAAGTGTACGCGGTTTTGAGTGGGGCGAAATTAGTCCATCATTCATGCTCGATCCATACATTAAAGAAGATGATATTACCGGTCGCATGGGAGAACCTATCGGTGGAGAAAAAGCCTTCTTCGTTAACCTCGAACTTTCGTTCCCAATCAAAAAAGATTATACGCTTAAAGGAACAATCTTTTATGATGGTGGCTCGGGCTGGCAACCTCCGCGATTACCGATTACATCTGAAGATTGTTGCAAATTTATTCGCAACGCATCATTTGATTATCGTCAATCAATCGGTATCGGAATTCTTATGCTGCAACCACAAAATCTTAAAATTGATTGGGCATTCAAGCTTGACCGACGCCCAGGAGAAAAGGCATACGAAGTACATTTCAGTACCTACAAACAATTCTAACAAGCTTCCAGCTTGACCGGGTTTTAAACAACGGGTTTTAAACAAGTAGAGTTGGATCGGGGTTAGATATCACTGGTACTAACAAAAATATTGTTAGCAAAACCGCTCCTCCTAAGTGTCCGATGTAACTCGAAGAGCGAAGACGGATGTATCGAAGCTTCCAGCTTGACCGGGTTTTAAACAAGTAGAGTTGGATCGGAGTTAGATATCACTGGTACTAACAAAAATATTGTTATCAAGACCGCTCGTCCTGCAATATCTCAAAATAAATACCTTTGAGCTTAACAGGAGCCTGAGCCATCGGCGAATGGTGAACGTTTTAAGCGA
>CAZJVC010000075.1:0-4031 GCA_964549515.1 uncultured Pseudomonadota bacterium
TAAAACATTCATCCTGAGCGGGAGTCGAAGGATCATCCTGCCGTGTCCGTCCCTTCGGAAATACGCAGGATAAACTCCGGATAGAATCGAAAATGTATTATTCGGATATAGCTTTACATTGACACTCTTCTAAATTCCTATAAAATTGCAATCGATTCAGGCGCGGTCCCTTCGGGGGCGAACTTATTACATTTTAAAAGGAGTTGCTAGTGGTTGTAGTGCGAAACGTTTGTTTAGTCTTATCTTTTTTTTCGATGTGTGGAAATATGAATATAAATCAAGTTGTTATTCCTGCTGCAGGTTTGGGAACACGTTTTTTGCCGTGGACGAACAGTGTGCCAAAAGAATTAATTCCATTGGGTAACATTCCGGCGATAGAATATGTTGTTCGCGAAGCGTTGGATTCTGGATGTTCTAATATTGTAATGATTTCTGGTGCTCGTAAGAATGCTATTAATGATTATTTTGAGAAGTGCAATTTACCTGCAACATTTTCTTATATTCCTCAGCTTAAACCCAAGGGTGTTGGGCATGCGATTGCGTTAGCGGAACCAGTGATTAAAGATGATTATTTTGGAGTTATGTTTCCGGATGATCTTTTTTTTGGTAAAGAACCAGGGCTTGGGCAGTTAATTGAGATTGCAAAAAAAGAAAAAGCTACAGTTGTGGCAGTTATTGAAGTTCCGTGGGACGAAATTTCACGGTATGGTGCGGTGCGTATAAAAAAACAAATAAATGATCGATTGTTTGAGATAAGTGGTGTTGTAGAAAAACCAAAAACGGGAGAAGCTCCATCAAATTTGATTTTGCCCGGTCGCTATGTTTTTTCTGCAAAAATTTTTGAATCACTTAAGTGTATCGGGGTAAGTCCGCGTGGTGAAATTGAATTAACTGACGCAATTACTGATTTAGCGCAAAAAGGTGAGCGTGTTTTAGCATATAAAATTGATGGTTTTCGTTATGATGTTGGTACTCCGATTAATTGGATTCAGGCGATAATTGCGTTATCATTAGATTCAAAAGAATATGAGCCTGTTGTGCGTCAATTTATAAAAAAGGAATTTATTCGTCGCTATGGTAAAGGTGATTTTTTAAATTAATAGCTAGAAAAGGGATTTGCGATGGTATTGAAGTATTTTTTAATAATGAGTACGTGCATTTCACCGTTGTTTGCTGAAAGGATGAGCATGAATATTAAAAAAGTTATTATTCCGGCGGCCGGCCTTGGTACACGTTTTTTTCCATGGTCAAAAAGTATGCCGAAAGAACTGTTGCCACTTGGCGATTCCCCTGCAATAGAGCATGTTGTTCGCGAATCAATCGATTCAGGATGTGATAGTATTATCATGATTGCTGGTGCGCGCAAACATCCCATTATGGATTATTTTGAAAAAGCCAATTTATCAGCATCATTTTCCTATGTTCCACAGCCAGAACCAAAAGGTTTGGGGCATGCGGTTTCGATGGCGGAGCATTTAATTAACGATGAATATGTTGGTGTAATTTTGCCTGATGAACTTCTCTTTTGTGATGAAACTCCTGGTTTAAAACAGTTAATTGATGTTGCGAAAAAAGAAAATGCAACAGTTGTTGCGGTTCGTGAAGTTTCGTGGGATAAAGTTTCTGCGCTTGGTGTTGTTGCTGTGAAGCAAAAACTAAGCGATCGTCTTTTTGATGTTTCTGCGTTGGTAGAAAAACCTAAACGAGAAGATGCTCCATCTAACTTAGCATTAATTGGTCGCTACGTACTTTCACCTAAAATTTTTAAATCATTGCAAACGATTGAGCCGGGAGCAAAGGGAGAGTATCAATTAACGGATGCGATTGCAGATTTACTTAAAAGAGGCGAGCGTGTTTTGGCATATAAGATTGACGGCATTCGTCATGATATTGGCAATCCGCTTGGTTGGGCAAAGGCGGTAATCGTTTTTTCACTCGATAGCAAGCGATATGGCAACGAAATTAAACGCTTCATTGAAGACGAATTTACACGGCGTATGAAAAATGAAGAATTGTTTGTAAGAAAAAGTGAAAAAGAAATCTGTATATAAAATAAGAAAAGCCCAGTTTTTTAAACTGGGCTTTTAATTAATATCCAGGAATACCATTCATTCGTTTTGTATAGTCACTTTTTGGATTTTTTCCTTCATAAACTGCTTCAGAAATTTTCATATTACTGCAGCGTTTTGAAAGGCGATCCGTTTCTTCCAAACATTTTTGCACTAGATTTTTGTCATCGATGATGCAGACATTTTCCCAGTTGCGATCAGCTTGACCGGTTGGATTATAAGAGCCCATGACAACAACAGGTTTTTTATAGAGATTGTACAGAAAGATCCATAATTTGTGATGCATTATTTGTCCGTCAGTATTGTAGAAAACATTGGCACCGCCTTCGATTAGGTGTCGAATGGCTTCAGGATGATCTTGTTTAAAACTTTTATCTACTGTTATATCTAAGGTAAAATCTTTTGGAGTATGTTTTTCGCGAGTGGTGGAACATTTTTCGCGAGATTTTTTTCTTTTTGTTAGTGCTTCTGCAATTGGATAATATGTAAATCTAAAGAGTGCTGCTCGTAATCCTTTTTTTTCATGAGAAATTAGATTTAGCAAGAGCTGTGGTATGGATGTGGGAGAAAAATAAATAGGTTTGTAAGGGGCTGTTATGGTAGCGGAACCTGATTTAGGAAGCGCTTTTTTTGTACAGGCTTTTTTTGTACAGGCTTTTTTTGATTGTCTGTCTTTGAATTTTATTAATTGGTTAAGTTCATCTATTATAGAAAAAATAAAATCCTCTTTCTCAGAAACTATGACTGCATTCCACTGATATGGTCCACTTTTGGTAAAATTGTATGAGCCGAGCCAAGCCAATTGTTGTGCTTTAAAAAAGATAATCTTTTCATGCATATTTTCATAAGGTATATCTGTATAACGCTTTTGTATAGTAGAAATTGTTACATTTTTTTGATCTGTGAATGTTTTAAGAGCATTGGATGTTTTTGCTGTTTCAAAATTTTGCTGGTCAATATAAATACGAATTTTACAGCCTTTTTTTGATTTTTCTTTCAATGCTATAATGATTTCTGGATCATTGAGATCATAAAGAGCCATAAAAATTTCTTCGTTTTCATTTTTGATCAAATTTAAAAGTTTTGGTTTGATTGATGCGCCAAAAAATACGTCTGTATAAGGCTCTACCCCTGTATCCGTGGATCCAGAGGAACTTTCATCATCTGTATATTCGCAGGAGCTTTCATCATCTGTGTGTTTGCTTAATCTTTCAACGTCCTTTTCCATTGAGTGGATGGAAAACATGCTCATAGACGCATATAATGCTAAAATAAGCGTTTTTATGTAGTTCATAAATCCTCCTCTATTTGTATTTTATTCATATATCAACCTTATCATTAAATTGACACTTTGTCAAAAAAGGACGACGGGCACCACCGGTTGAAAAAATAAATTATTTATTAAACGCGTTTTATTTCTGTTTTTATTAAAACTCTTGTTATTTTTTCTTGTGTAAATGTACGCTGGGGGTAGATAAGAAACTAATGGAGGGGGCAATGAAAGGTATCGTTTTTGTGTTAACATTGCTTTGGTGTTATTCGGTTTGTGCTGTTACAGCAGAAGATTTGTATGGTTATGGGTTAGCGTATCATAGTCACACTGTATATGCTTTGTGTGTAGCTGGATTGCGATAAAAATATATTTTTCTCACCCTCCGCGGGTGAAAAGCGTAAAGATTTGCTTGCCACGTCTTCGCCAAGGCTTCGCCGCGCAGGCCAAACCTTTAATAAAGGGCACCAGCAGTTCCTCTGGATCCCCATCGCTTAAAACGTTCGCCATTCGCCTGCAGGTCATACGACCTGACGGCTCAGGCTACTGTTAAGCTCAAAGGTATTTTTTTATAAGCTTGCTCATATCCTTCGACTCCCGCTCGGGATGAGCGTTTTGGTTTTGGTTCTGATTAAGACGAGTGTTTTGGTTTTGGCTCTGATTAAGACGAGTGTTTTGGTTTTGGCTCTGAT
>CAZJVC010000076.1:0-3981 GCA_964549515.1 uncultured Pseudomonadota bacterium
TATACCTTGCATAAATGGATCTTTTTCGTTAATAATTTCTTGCCATGTTACATGGGATTTATGTGTTAATTCGCGTGCTATTTGAGCAGGATAGCGAATATCGGGGAAGAGAGTTCCAATTAAAAAGTCGCGTTCTTTTACCTCACACAATGGTCCAGAAAGTATCTGTATAGCTAAATAAAGATGTCCGACAGGTGCTGCCATCATAAACCCCCATTTTCTATAATCATACTGAAAAGCTTTAGCTTTTCTCAATAATTTGCTGTATTTAACGTTTTTGTTTGTTGTTTACTTTTTAAAATTATTGAAAAGAATAACGGTAATGTTCGCTTTTTCAAATATAAATTTTAAGCGAAATACCCTTTAAAGCCCGAATAACCTTTTTTTATATTTATAACTTTTAGTGGCGTTTTTAACTTCACTAGATTCTGCATGATAGAGTCTTAGTTTTGTCTAAGGAATACTTTGATTATGAATTGAGCAGGTTAATTTTCAGGATTGATACGTTGAGTGATACAATGCATTAATTGATAATAATCGGGAATTTTTTTTGCCAGTTCTTCGGCAATTTCTTCAATATAAATATGTGATGTTTTATTGCGTTCTTTTACCATGGAAAGGATGTTTTCAGCTTCATTTTCAGTTATAATTCCGATAGTAAGGCATTTTCTGATGACTTCTGATGGAGCTTTAATCGTTGGTGCTAAATTTTTCATCTCAAGATCTTTCTTGAGATATTTCCAAAATAAATCTACGCAGTATTCAAAACGTTGAATCATAGAGTCTCGTAATCCACGATATTCTTCATCATAATTCATATGGGGATTATAACTTTTACCTTCTTTTATAAATATGGTAAAGATCTCGACAGCTTTTTTTAGTGTGATGAGAGCTTGGGTAATTTTTTGATATTTTTGTTTTAATTTGTCCACTTTATTCCTTCACGAAGAATATCATTTTTAAGTTCTTGGGGTGCTTTGCGTAGATCAACAAGATCCATTTCCATAGGAATTGTTGTTTCATCAAACTCTATTTCAATCGCTGTCAATTTATTGCGATCAATGACTTTGTTTGCATCTAATGCAATATCAATATCTGATCCCATGTGTTCTTTATTTGTTGCTCGCGAACCAAAGAGATATATAGTGCACCCGGGAAGATGCTTTTGTATAATTTTAATCAGCTCTTCTTTATATCTTCTGTTTAGTGCCATATGGTTGAAATCCTTACATACAACTATTTCAGATTACCTGGCAAGAAAAATAATACAAGATTCTTATAAGAATATTTCTTCTTTGCCTAAAGAGAAATAGGGGTTCATCATTATGTGAATATACCCACGTTTCTGGCGAACAAATTTTGTTATACCTATCGCTCGAAGCCAATCATAAGTTTTTTTATTGATTTTGCAGTGTTTCCATTTTATTACATGAGGTAATAATTTTTTGATTTGTAATTTTTGCTTTATGTTCCTCTAGGCCTAGTTGAACAATTAGATCAATAAATTCCATTGGTCTCATTCCAGCTTCAGCGGCTTGATGGAAGATGCAGGTCGCTGGTGTCATGCCAGGAAGGGTGTTTACTTCGAGGATGGTAAGCTTATGATTTTTTGTTGAGTTTTGTGATAGTGATTCATAAAAACAGTCAATGCGGCAGTAGCCCTTACAGTTTAATGCTTTATATACATCTTCAATTGTTTTTTGTACAAAAGAGGTTGCTTCTTTGCTTAGTGGTGCAGGGGTTTGATTTTCTCCGGCACCAGGAAGAAATTTTTCTTCGATAGAAAGAACGCCATGTGATGTGACTGTGTAGCTTGGAATAAAAGCGTGAGGAATGTCATTTCCTATGCAGCCAACCGTAAGTTCCATGCCTTTCACGAATTCTTCAATGAATGCGTAGTTGTTTTTTTCCAGAATAGCTTCAATTGCAGGTGTAATATCAGCGTCTTTTGTTATTTTTTGCACAAAGAAACTGCAGCCATCGCTCTGTGGTTTGATGATATATGGAAATGCGAACTGTTTTTTTATGGTATCAATAATGTGTTTTTTGTTTTTTTGCCATTCAGCTTTGTTGACCAGTAGGTTTTTTGGTGTATCAAAGCCGTGTTGTTCAAGGAATTGGTTTGTTTTGTATTTATCCATACATAGTGCACAGGTTAAAACGCCAGAACCGTTGTAAGGAATATTGAGCATTTCTAGAGCACCTTGCAGTGTTCCATCTTCGCCTTCAGCTCCATGTAGTCCAATAAAAACAAAATCAAAGCGTTTTTTGAGTTCGTGCCATTGAATGTTTTTGGTTTTTGTTTGTTTAATTTCTGTTTCAATTTCTTGTGTGGTATTGCAGACTAACATTTTTTGGTTGAGCGCATATAAATTGAGAGAGCTATCAAGGAAGAGTGGCGTAGGTTCATATTTTTCTGGAGAAAGTTTATATGTGACATTGCGTCCTGATTCGAGCGATATTTCTCGTTCATTATTGTTTCCGCCCATAATAACGGCGACTCGAATTTTTTCTTGATTCATTTTCGCTTCTTCTTTATTTGATATACGTTTTTTCATTCCATAAGCGATAAGTTCTGTTTCAATTAAATGATTGATCAATTGTGTGTGGCTTAAGCCAATTTCTGCTGCTTGTTTGAATAAAAAGAACGATGGTCCCATTCCTGAAAGTGAGTTAGGATCGAAGACAACAATTTCGCCATTTTTTTTTAAGAAAACATCAATGCGGCCAATGTTTGTTATTCCGAGAACGTTCATGGTTTTTATCGAAATATCCTGTATGTGTTTAATATCCTCGTCCGAACATCGTGCTGGAGTGAACCGTTCTGCTCGTCCTGGCATATATTTTTGTTCATAATCAAAAATTTCTGTACCACGTTCTGGAATGATTTCTGTTGGTGGTGCAGGAATGTACTTGCCAGTGTGATTGTCAGTGATAACAATGCATGTCGTTTCCATTCCTTCAATTTTTTCTTCGATTATTACACGTTGTGTGTGTTTTGGATTAATTGTTGCGGTTTCGTGTATTTTTTTAGAGAGTTCATCTTCTTTTTTTACAATAGAAACACCGATGCTGGAGCCTTCTGCTTCTGGTTTTATAATAAGTGGAAATGAAAGATTTTTTTGTTTAAGTTGTTCGATAATTTCTTTTTCAAACTTTTTTGCGTTAATAGCTTTATGCTTGTCGACAACAATGCCCTGTGGAACTATAATGCCGTGCGCAGCGAGCAAATCTTTTTGCATTGCTTTATTCATGCCAAGAGCGCATGCAAATACTCCAGAGCCTAAATATGGGATTTTCAACAGTTCAAAGATGCCTTGCAGTGTGCCATCTTCGCAGTTTCTGCCGTATACGGTTAAATAAATAAAATCAACAAGGCTTGGAAGGTCATCCCAGCTAATTTTTTTTGCTTCGGTATCAAGGCGAAGTTCAAAGTCGCTAATTTTGCCGCGATGTAAAAAACGCCAAGGCAAAAGATATAATTCGCCGGAGTCTTTTTGAAAAATTGGAGCAATGTCGTACTGTGTTGTATCTAAGTGATCGCAAACTGTACGGCCGGAATTGAAGGATACTTCTTTTTCAAGTGAGCGACCGCCCATAAAGACACCGATGCGAAATTTTTTCATATTGCCCTTTTCAGGAGAGTTCTGTTTCAGGATAATTCTGCTTTAGGATAATCCTGTTTTATTGATTATTGCCTTCTTGATATTTTACCGTTTTTTAAGAGGAAAGAAAAATGAAAGGTGGAGGTATGAAAAAGGTTGTGGTTTTTATATTTTTTTGTGGTTTGTATATGGTCGTGAAGTCTATGGAATAGGCTAAAAGTGATAAAAACAAGCAGTGTGAACAGACCTTAGATGAGGATACAACGTTTGATTTGACAGCAAAGTGGGTTAAAGAATTAGATAGACTAAGAGCGAATAGATCTATAGGTAAAACATTTTGACTATGCCTTGAAGCATGACAATTTAAAAACTTATA